>CAMPIH010000007.1 GCA_946886275.1 uncultured Sphingosinicella sp. | reverse complement strand
GTCCTCGTCGACGCCGCCGCCGCCCGGCTCTGGATGTACGAGGACGGACAGGCGGTGGACTCGATGCGGGTCGTCGTCGGCAAGCCGAGCGAGCCGACGCCGATGATGGCCGCGACGATGCGCTACGTCTCGCTCAATCCCTATTGGAACATCCCGCCGGACCTCGTTCGGCGGCGGGTCGCGGACGCGGTCCTTTCCGACGGACCCGGAGTGATCCGCGCCCGGCGCTACGAGATCCTGTCCGACTGGACCGAAAATGCCCGCCGGGTGGAGCCCTCCGCGGTCGATTGGCGCGCGGTTTCGGCCGGCCGCCAGGATCTGAGGGTCCGCCAGCTTCCGGGCCCTTCGAATGCGATGGGGCGGATGAAGTTCATGTTCCCCAACGAGCTCGGCGTCTATCTCCACGACACGCCCGAACGTTCCTTGCTTCGCGAGGAAGCGCGGCTGTTCAGCTCCGGCTGCGTCCGGCTCGAGGATGCCCCGAGGCTCGCCGCCTGGCTGTTCGGAGAGGCTCCGAGGCGCAACGGCGAGCCCGAGCAGCAGGTCGATCTGCCTCAGCCGGTGCCGGTCTACCTCGTCTACCTGACCGCCGCGCCCGAGCCGCAGGGCGTGTCGCTTCGGTCCGACGTCTATAATCGCGATCCGGTGCACATGGCCGCCTTGTTCGGAAACGAAGGACGGCGCCGCCGCTAGATCGAAGGAGAAGATTCGGCGTCCCTGACGCTCGCTCTCCTTCGAAGAATCTGAAAATCAGATCCGGCGCGCAGGCAGACCGGAAGACGCGGCCTGTCGGCTGCTTCGCCTGCAGGGGATCGTGGAATTTTGGCGAAGGGGCCGGGATGGCAAGGGCGCCAATTGTCCAGCCTCTGGCTCCTCGGAGCGACCCGACGGAAACCCCGGGCAATGGAAGATGAGTGCTGGGACGTCGGGCGCCGAAGCGCCCGGCGTCCCAGGCTCAAATCAGGCCTTAGCCGCGCTCGCCGCTGCGGACCGGAGCCTGATAGACCGGCTCAGGCGCGCCCTGATAATATTGGCTGCCGCGCGTATAGCCGTCGACACAGCCGTCATTGTTCTGGTCGGCCCAGACGGCACCCGCGACACCACCGACGAGGGCGCCGGCAATGGCGCCTTCGAGCGGGCTGACGCCGCCGATCACCGCGCCGGCTCCGGCACCGGCGAGAGCGCCGACGCCCGCGCCCGTGGCTGCGCCGGTCAGGGTCGAGGTGCAGGCCCGGCCGGTCCGCGGATCATAATAAGGCGGGTCACCCTGATAATATTGGCCGCCGCGGGTATAACCGTCGACTCGTCCGTCATTGTCGCGGTCGGTCCAGACGGCGCCGGCCAGTCCGCCGACGGCGGCGCCGAGAACGGCACCCTCGACTGGAGAGAGGCCGCCGATCACGGCACCGGCGCCAGCGCCGACACCGGCACCGATCGCCGCGCCAGTGCCGATGTCGGCGAGATCGTCGTCATTGGTCGTTGCGCAGGCTCCGAGCGAAAGCGAGGTGGCCAGGAACATGGCCGTCAGAGTTTTCTTCATCATGTTAACTCCCTGAATCGAGCAGCAGGGGGCGCCGGAGGATTGGCACGAGCCGGGTCCGGCTGGCTGCGTACGACTCAACAAACGGCGGCGGAATAGTTCCGGCGGAGTAATTGTTTGGGGCAAGGTCCTGCGATGTACTGGCACGATTCAGCGACGAACCGAGGATCGGCCAGAGTCGCGCCTTGGCCCAATCAGCACCCTATTTCGTTATGCTTCCGTAACATCCGCCGTTATTTGCCCGCTGTTGTTCGGACCAAGCGTGCCGTTCTCCGGATCGGTCCCGCAGCCTGGACGAGGCTCGACGGGGCAACCTATTTGTAGGCGATCGCAGCGCTCGCCGGTCCCTGGAGAGGAAGCACTTCGATGCGCCGGAAACCTGCCTCGAGACACCAGCCGGCGAAGTCGGCGCCGGTATAGTCGAAAGCGTCTCCGAACTCGATCAGCATGTTCAGCGACATCATCAGGCCGAACGCGTTGTGGCGGCGATCGTCATCGATGAGATTCTCGATTGCGACCAGGGCGCCGCCTTCGGGAAGCGCCCGATAGGCCTTGGCGATCAGCATCTTCTTCTTCTCGAGATTCCAGTCGTGGAGGATCATGCCCATGGTGATGAGGTCGGCTTTCGGGAATTCCTCGGCGAGGAAGTCGATCTCGCCCGCCGTCACCCGGCCGGAGAGCCCCGCTTTGGCGATCCGCCGCTCGGCGATCGGCCGAACCACGGGCAGATCGAGCGAGCGGCAGTCGAGATGGCCATGGTCTCGAGCCACGGTGCACGACAGCTGGCCGGTCGCTCCGCCGATATCGGCCATGGTTCGAAAGACCGAGAAATCGAACTTCTTCGCGAAGGCCTCGAAATTGGCCATCGAGACCCCGCTCATCGCGTCCATGAACTGCTCGAGCCGGGCCGGGTCGGCATAAAGCTCGTCGAACATCGGCCGGCCCGATTGCTTGACCTCGTTCTGCGGCTGGCCGGTCTTCAGCGCCTGGGTGAGATCGCCCCAGAACCGATAAAGGCGGCTGTTCGCCATTTCGAGGATGCCGCCGACATAGCTCGGTCTGCCTCGGTCGAGGAAAAGGGCGGTTTCCGCCGTGTTGGCGTAGAGAGCGGTCTCGCCACCCCCTTCTCGGGCAAGGAATCCGGTCGCCACCAGCGAGTCGAGAAAATCCCAGGTGCCGCGCGGGTGAAGACCGAGCGCCCGCTCGATCTCGGCACCGGTCCTGGGCCCATCGGCGAGCAGGGTGAAAAGGCCGAGCTCGACCGCGCTGAGAAGAAGCTTCGAAGCCCAGAAGCCGGTGCCGACCTGGAGGATATGCGCCGGAGTCGGCGCTTCTATGTCGGTCGATGTTTCGGTCCCGGGCTGGACGGCGAGCAAGGTATCCATGGTCAATTCTCCCTCATGCACTGGTCTGTCGAGGGAAGATTCGCCGCTCCTGAAGGCCCGACGGTCGGGCAGGGCAGTCTCCCCGGATCGGAGACTGAATGACCGTCCTTTGTGTCCGGGCGATGCCGCGCCGGCCGCAACTGGGTGTCTATTGTTGCACTGACACCAGCCTGTTGGGGGGTCGGACGGCCAAGGGGAGGTTCAAGGGGCAGGGCTGGGCCGCAACCCGCTCGAGGCGATCCGCCAGCGCCTCTGCTCGGCTGTCGATCCCGGCACCTCGTTGGCCCGACGAAGCGTCATCGCTCCGTTCATCCGGAACTCGCGGCCGCTGCTCAGCCGGCCGTAAACCACCACCGGCACCTCGACATAGAGAGTCCCCGCGGCGCCCTCGATCCGGCCGGGAGCGCCGATCTGGGCATGATATTCGCTGTAGCGATCGAAGCCCCGGGCGAACGCTTCCTCGCTCATCCCGCTCGCCCGGCCGCCGTCGCTCCACAGCCGCCAGGCTTCGCCAAAACGCTGCTGCTCGATCAAGGCGAAATAGGACTGGACGACGTTCGCGGCTCCCTGGGCGCTCGTTTCGCTGAACGGGGCCTCCGGGATCGGCGTCCGGTCGTCGGGGAGGCCGCCGGCCGTCCCGGGCGCCGGGGCAGCGACCGGCGGAGGGGCCGGAGTCCCCGACTCGGCCGGTATCGCCGGACCGGCAACATCGGCAGTATCGCGTCCGGCTTCGGGCTCGTCCGCCCGATCGCAGGCGGCGGCGACGAGAGCCAGCGGCAGGAGCAGGAAGAGGCGGGCCATTCATCGGCAACGAGGAAGCCGCGGCACCGTTCCCCCGTCTGCCCCGCTGCATGTCCGGCCGCTCCTCCTGCTGCTCCGCAACCTCTTCTTAACAGAGGGCTTTTAGCCTGGCTTGAAACAAGGGGAGGAAGCGGGATGTCGATCAAGGCGATGATATTGATGATGCCGCTGGCTCTTGGCGGGCTCTGGGCCTCCGGAGCGCTCGGCGGCTCCACTTATTCGCGCGATGTCGATCGCAGCCCGGCCCAGGTGATGGCGGCGCTTTCGGACCTCGACGTCCGCGGCCAGCCGGGCGCGCCAGGAACGGACGCCGCCGCTTCTGGCGGCGTAGCTCCCTTGTTCCGGACGGAGCGCGGGCCGAACCAGATCAGCTTCGTCGTCATGAGCGGCAATCGGGTCGCGACCCGGATGACAGCCATGCTCGAACCGCTCGACGGCGGCGCCCGCACCCGCGTGACGGCGGCGGTCGAGCGTGGTGACGCTCCGGACGACTTCGTGTCTCCGGCGTTCCGGTCGGAAGGGATCACTCTTGGCCTGTTCACCATGGCCATCGAAGGCGAGCTCAACGAACTGACGGGGCCGCCGCGGCGGAGCCTCGCCGAATGCCAGCAGCTGGAGCAGGACCTGCTGATGGCCAATTCGGGCGGGCTCACCGGCCGCCCCGAAAATCTCAAGGAAGGCCTGGGCAACGGGGCGCGGACCGTCATTCGGCTCCACGCGGTCGAGGGCGAGCTTCGCCGCCAGGGCTGCGACACGAGCGGCAGAGGCGGCGGCGACTTCGCCGATGTCGAAAGTCGAATGGTCGGCGAAGGGCCGCCGCCCGAAGCCGGCGGAGTCAATTTCGAGCCGGGCCAGCCGATGGTCGACGTGAGCCGCCGGGGCCGCTGAGCGACGACGTCGGATCGAGAGGGGTCAGCGGATCAGGCCGGCAGCCTTCAACGCTTTCTCGATCGCCTCTCGCGGACCCTCCGCTTTGGTCCTGGGGAGGCGAGGCCGCCGCGGTTTCTTGGTGACGGCCGTCGGCAGAGGCGCGATTCCGAAGAAGGCGGCGATATGGCCGGTCGAGCTGAGACCGACGTCGAGCATGTGAGCACCGGCTTCGCCAAGCTCATCTTCTCCGGTGCCGGGATCGAGCGGGATTCCGTGGGCCATTCCGGTGATGCTGTAATGCTCGATCAGCGATTGGCCGCTGCCGCCGGTCCAGACCCGGCGCGGATAGCCGCCGACCTCGTCGGTTCGGGCCGGCCGCGGGCCGATCCCGTGAAGATCGGCCCATTGCAGGGCGATCGCGTCGGCATTGCTCGGCACGACCGTGGAATCCGCGCTTCCCTGCCAGACCTGGACGCGCGGCCAGGGGCCCTTGTGGGGAGAGGCGCGGCGAACCCGTCGACCAAGCTCCGATGCCTCGGCTCCGGCGCGCCCGCCCATGCAGTCGAACGCTTCGGCCACCCCGGATGCGCAGCCATAGGCGACTCCGGCGATGATCGCGCCGGCCGCGAAAACCTCGGGGTAAGTGGCCAGCATGACCGACGCCATCGCTCCGCCCGCCGAGAGCCCGGTGACGAAGATCTGCTTCGGATCCACGTCATGGGCCTTTTTCACCGTCTCGATCATCGCCCGGATCGACGCGGCTTCGCCCATTCCGCGCTGGCTGTCATTGCCGGAGAACCAGTTGAAGCAAAGCAAGGGATTGTTGCTCCGTTGCTGCTCCGGGAAGAGCAGGATGAAGCCTTGGCGGTCAGCCAGGCGCGACCAGCCCGAGCCATGATCGTAGAGCGCCGCATTCTGGGTGCAGCCGTGAAGGACGACGACGAGCGGCGCCGGTGCCTTGAGCGCCTCCGGCAGATAGACCCGCCCCCGCAGATTGCCGGGATTGTCGCGGATCGGATCGAGGTCGCTGAGCCGATCCTGAATCTCGCTGGTCGGCGCAAAGCGGCCCTTGCGTCTTTGTCCAGGTCGGTAACCGGGTCGAATGGCTGGCATGTTCTGTCTTTCTCGTGTCCGCCGCGAACGGCGCGGGACTGGACAATCCATATAGGGACGATTTGTTGCAGTGCAGCAATCGCGGTGCGGGATTAGGGAAACCGGCCGCTTCTCCCCATATGACCGATACCGAGGAGAATGAGATGGCAATTTCCGGGAGAATCGTCCTGACGCCCGAAAAGTCGCTGCCTTACAAGGTGGTGCTCGAGCACGAGGAGGGCGCCGACAGCGAATATGAGGTCGCTTCCGTCCGTGCCGGCGAAAAGATGATCCGGGACCATCTCCCGAAGCCCCCGGCCCCCGATCTGCTTCGCTCATGGACCTCTCGGCCCTGATCGCGCGTTGTTCTGACAGCGCTGCGTTTCGGCCGCGTTCCTTTTCCTGTTCCCGAGAGGTGCCCATGACCCAGCCGACCACGCTCGAACGTGCCTTCGTCCTCGCTCGCTCAGGGAGCTGCGCTTCCGTCAACGACATCCGCCAGCGACTTCGCGCCGAACGTTTCGATCAGGTCGACGCCCATCTCGCCGGCCCCAGCCTCGGCCGCCAGCTTCGCGAATTGTGCGTGGAAGCCCGGAGAGCCTAAACCTCTTCGTCGCGTCAGGATCCCGTCCGCGGGTCTTGTGCCGAACGGCGATTTGGGCGCATCCTCCAGCAAGGGGAGGAGCTGCCATGTCCCAGCAGAATGTCGAGCTGATCAGGGCGATATACGCCGCCTTCGAGACGGGCGACGTTGCCGGCGTGATCGCCCGGATGAGTCCCGGAATGGTCTGGAACGAAGCCGAGAATTTCCCCTATGCGGACGGCAATCCCTATCGCGGCCCTGAAGCGATACTCAGCGGCGTCTTTGGCCGATTGGGAGGCGACTGGAACGGATTTGCAGCCGTTCCGCGCGAATTTCTCGACGCCGGCGACACGGTCGTGGTGCTTGGCCGCTATTGCGGCACGTTCAAGGCCAGCGGGAAGGCTATCGACGCCCAGTTCGCGCATGTCTGGCGTGTCGATGACGGCAAGGCCGTCGCCTTCCAGCAATATACCGACACGCTCCAGGCCGCCCGCGCCACCGGCGCCGCCTGATTGAAGAGACTTCCGATCGTCCTCGGCGTGCTCGCAGCGCTCGCTGCCTGCCTGCTCGTTGCGCCTGTGGCGGTCGCAGTGGCCCTGCTTCGCTCCTCGTCCGACTCGGCGGGACCGTCGGTCGCTGCCCAGATCTTCATCGCCGGCCTGGTGATCGCCATCGTCGCCGGCGCGGGATTGGTCGCCTGGGCGGTCACCCGCTTCCTCGTCGGGCGGTTCGGCCGGCGCGACTGACTTCGTGGGCGCGAGCGGAGGCCGCGCATATCCATTTTCACCGCCGCGTCGCTTGTCCTATAGCTGCGCCATCCAGGCAGGAGACAGGGATGCTCAAGGCGCTGTTCGCCCTCGTTGCCGCGACCCTGTTCGCCGGCGCCGCGCTCTATATCAGCCTGGTCGAGCATCCGGCGCGGATGAAGCTCGACGATCGCTCGGCGCTCGCCCAGTGGAAGCCGAGCTACGGCGCCGCAACGCCGCTGCAGGCAGGTCTGGCCTTGCTGTCCCTGATCCTCGGCTTGTGGGCGTGGTGGAAGGCCGGCGACGATGGGCTGCTTGTCGGCGCGCTGCTGATCGGCGCGGCGGTTCCGCTGACCTTGGTCGTCATCTCCCCGACCAACCGCCGATTGCTCGCCACGCCCGATCAGGCCGCCGGGCAGGAAAGCCGCTCACTGCTCGAGCGGTGGGGCCGGCTCCACAGGATCCGGACCCTGCTCGCTCTCGCCGCCGTCGCGGCCTATCTCGTCGCCTTCCTCTGGCCATGAGCCGGACGCCCTGCCGCCCAGTTAAACCGCGGGTGAACGCCGCGTAGTTTCCGGTTCAGGCAACATGGCGCATTGTCGGCGCGTTCCACTCCCAGGCTCGCCCGGCGGAGTCGGACGAGTATTTTCATACAGGAGAGTGGTCATGCGTAAATTGATCCTTGCCGCCGCCGGCCTCGCCGCCTTGATCCCGGTCACCGGCGCGTCCGCGCAATATTATGGGCGCGGTTATGACCGCGGCAACCATTACGGCCATTATGATCGCGACATTGCTCGCGAGATCCGCGAATGCCGCCGCGAGCTTCGTCGCGCCGACAGCCGACGCGAATATCGCCGCGAGCTTCGCGAATGCCGCCGCGAGATCCGCGAGGAGCGGCGCGATAACAGGCGCGACTGGCGCTACGATCGCCGTTCCCGGGACCGCTATTACCGAAACTGGTAGGCGAACGGGGGTGGTGGCTTGAGTCGCCGCCCCCTCCTCCTTGGCCCGGTGATTCGCTCGTGCGGCCTAAGCCGTTGGTTTCGGGAACCTAAGTCGGTTTCGAGCGCTCAGCAGCCATGGCTTTCTTCTTCTCGACGCCGGCCGAGGCCGTCGCCGTTCCGGCGCGTCCGGATCTGATCCTCAGCCGCGCCGCCGCTGCGCGCCAGTCCGAGCTTCGCCGCGAACGCGACCGGCTCGCCCGCCTGGCCGCGCGCAGGCTTCTCGGACTGGATCCCTCGAACCGTCCCGCCTTTTTCGCTGAGCGCCGGACGCCGCGTCGAATCGGCCGATGAAAAAGCGCCGGCTCGCGGTCGGCGCGCTTCTCCTTCTCCTCCTCGTCGCCGCCGCCTTCGTTCTTGAAAAGCGCTTGCGTCGTCCGCCGCCTCCCGCGTCGCCGGCCGTGCTGGAGAATATTGCCGACAAGAATGAGGAGGCGGCGGTCGAGGCCGCCGCTCGCCAGCGCGAGGAATCCGAGAACCTCGCAGAGGCGGCCGACATGGAAGCCGACGCCGCCGACGTCGGCGATCAGCCGATCAACCTGAATTAGGCCGACTGCCGCGTCACGGCGTTTGCTGGGACTCCCCCGACTTGCTAGAGCGCCACCACCACCAAACAGGGTCGCGCATCGCAAAACAGGCGCGCCCGCAATTCGTATTGGAAGGAAGCGGGAATGACTTCGGTAGGGAATGACAGCCTGGGAACACGCGCCTCGTTCGACGTCGACGGCCAGACCTATGCTTATTATTCCCTCGCCAAGGCCGCCGAGAAGCTGGGCGACATCGCCCGATTGCCTTTCTCGATGCGGGTCCTGCTCGAAAACCTGCTCCGCTTCGAGGACGGCAAGACCGTCACCCGCGACGACGTCCAGGCGCTCATCGACTGGCAGCAGACCCGAACCTCGACCCGCGAGATCCAGTACCGGCCGGCCCGGGTGCTGATGCAGGACTTCACCGGCGTTCCTGCCGTCGTCGATCTCGCCGCGATGCGCGATGCGATGGCCTCGCTCGGCGGCGATCCGCAGAAGATCAACCCGCTCGTGCCCGTCCATCTCGTCATCGATCATAGCGTGATGGTCGATGAATTCGGCACGCCCAAGGCTTTCGAGCGAAATGTCGAGCTGGAATATGACCGCAATTCGGAGCGCTACCAGTTCCTGAAATGGGGACAGAGCGCGTTCCGCAACTTCGAGGTCGTGCCGCCGGGCACCGGGATCTGCCACCAGGTCAATCTCGAATATATTGCTCGCGGAATCTGGTCCTCGCCCGAGACCGGAGGCGAAGGATCGCCGGCCGAGATCGCCTATCCCGATACTCTGGTCGGAACCGACAGCCACACCACGATGGTCAACGGCCTCGGCGTGCTCGGCTGGGGCGTCGGCGGAATCGAGGCGGAAGCGGCGATGCTCGGCCAGCCGGTCAGCATGATCATCCCGGAGGTGGTCGGTTTCCGTCTCACCGGCGCCCTCAAGGAGGGGATCACCGCCACCGACCTGGTCCTCACCGTCACCCAGATGCTCCGCAAGCATGGCGTGGTCGGCCGGTTCGTCGAATTCTTCGGTCCCGGAGTCTCAGCCCTGTCCGTCGCCGACCGGGCGACGATCGCCAACATGGCGCCGGAATATGGCGCCACCTGCGGCTTCTTCCCGATCGATTCCAAGACCCTTGATTATATGCGCCTCACCGGTCGGCCGGAATCGCAGATCGCCCTCACCGAAGCCTATTGCCGGGCTCAGGGGCTGTGGCTCGAGCCAGACAGTGTCGATCCGATCTTCACCGAAACCCTCCAGCTTGACATGGCCAGCGTCGAGCCGAGCCTGGCCGGGCCGAAGCGGCCCCAGGACAAGGTGCTGCTGAGCCGCGTCGACGAGGAGTTCGTCGAGAATTTCACCACCGAATATGGCCAGGACATCGGCAAGCTGAAGACCCGCTGCCCGGTCGACACCGACAATGACGGCGACGTCGAGACGACCGAGACGCTCGGCCATGGCGACGTCGTCATCGCCGCCATCACGAGCTGCACCAACACTTCGAATCCGGCCGTCCTCATCGCCGCCGGACTCGTCGCCCGAAAGGCGCGCGAAAAGGGCCTCACCGCCAAGCCGTGGGTGAAGACCAGCCTCGCGCCCGGTTCGCAGGTCGTCACCGACTATCTCGACCGCTCCGGTCTCTCGGAGGATCTCAACGCGCTCGGCTTCGACCTGGTCGGCTATGGCTGCACCACCTGCATCGGCAATTCCGGGCCGCTTCCCGAGCCGATCAGCCAGGCGATCCACAAGAACGACATCGTCGCCGCGTCGGTCCTGTCGGGCAACCGCAACTTCGAAGGCCGGGTCTCGCCCGACGTTCGCGCCAATTATCTCGCCTCGCCGCCTCTGGTCGTCGCCTATGCGATCAAGGGCACCGTGGTGGAGGACATGATCTCCTCCCCGATCGGCACCGGAAGCGACGGCAAGCACGTCTATCTGAAGGACATCTGGCCGTCGAACGACGAGGTCCGCCGGCTCATCGACACCTATGTCCACGGCGAGATGTTCCGGACCCGCTATGCCGACGTCTACAAGGGCGACGAACGCTGGCGCGGCATCCCGGTCAGCGGCGGCGCCACCTATGCTTGGCCGGCCGGATCGACCTACATCGCCAACCCGCCTTATTTCGAAGGCATGTCGATGACCCCGACGGCGCCGGGCGACATCATCGATGCGCGTCCGCTCGCCATCCTCGCCGATTCGATCACGACCGACCACATCTCACCGGCCGGGGCGATCAAGCTGGACAGCCCCGCCGGCCGCTATCTGACCGAGCATGGCGTCGCCCGTCCCGACTTCAATTCCTACGGTGCCCGCCGCGGCAATCACGAAGTGATGATGCGCGGCACCTTCGCCAATATCCGGATCAAGAATCGGATGGTCCCCGGGACCGAAGGAGGCGTCACCCGCCACGTTCCGACCGGGGAGGAGATGGCGATCTACGACGCCGCGATGCGCTACAAGGCGGAAGGCACGCCGCTGGTGGTCATCGCCGGCAAGGAATATGGCACCGGCTCGTCGCGTGACTGGGCGGCCAAGGGCACCAACCTGCTCGGAGTCCGGGCGGTCATCGCCGAGACCTATGAACGGATTCACCGTTCCAACCTCGTCGGAATGGGCGTGGTGCCGCTGCAGTTCGTCGAAACGCCGCCCGAATTCGACGGCAGCGAGACCTTCACCATCACCGGCGTCGCGGAGCTGAAGCCGCGACAGGAGATCGACGTCCAGGTGACGAAAGCGGACGGGACCCGCTCCAGCTTCCCCGCCCGGGTCCGGATCGACACCGCCAACGAGCTGGAATATTTCCGTCACGGCGGAATCCTCCATTACGTGCTTCGGAACCTGGCCTCCTGAGCTGGGAGCTCATCTTCGTCGAAGTGGCGGGCTGGGCGGGCGCAAGCCTGATCCTGCTCGCCTATCTTCTTCTGTCGCTCGGGAAGGTGACCGGCCAGTCGCCCCTCTATCAGGGAATGAACGTCGCCGGCGCGGCCGGCTTCATCATCAACGGATGGTGGCACGGTGCCATTCCCTCCGCGGCCTTGAACGTGATCTGGATGATGATCGGAGCATTGACCTTATGGCGGATCAGCCGTCGAAACAGAGGCTCGTCGACCTCAGCCACGTGATCGAGCACGATATGGTCACCTATAAGGGCCTGCCGGCGCCGCAGATCTGTGACTATTGGACCCGCGAGGGATCGGCCGCCTCTTATGATGACGGCGCCACCTTCCAGATCGGCCGGATCGACATGGTCGCCAATACCGGCACCTATGTCGATGCCCCCTTCCACCGCTTCGCCGACGGCGCCGACCTTGCCGAGCTGGAACTGACTCAATTGGCGGCTTTGCCCGGGCTCCTTGTCCGCACACGCGCGCCGGCGATCGACGCCGGCGCCTTCGACGCGCTCGACGTCGCCGGCAAGGCGGTGCTCGTCCATACCGGCTGGGACCGGCACTGGCGTACCGACGCCTATTTTGCCGGCCACCCGTTTCTGACCGAAGCCGCGGCCCGGCTGCTCGCCGAGCAAGGCGCCCGGCTGGTCGGAATCGACAGCTATAATATCGACGACACGAGCGGCCGCTCGCGGCCGGTTCACACTATCCTGCTCGGCGCCGGAATTCCGATCTGCGAGCATATGACCGGACTCGAAGCGCTTCCCGAAACCGGCTTCCGGTTCACGGCGGTGCCGCCGAAAGTGGCGGGGATGGGGACCTTCCCGGTGCGCGCTTTCGCCGAGCTCGGCTGAGCGGCGCCGGCCGAGATCATTGGTGGCTCCGCGCCAGTGTGTTACAGTCACTTGATGGTTCAGCGCTTGAGGGACTTTCGATGGTCGGCGGCCTCCGCCAGGCGAGTGGCCCTCGCGGCCGCCGCGGTCGCGCTTTGCGGCGCCCAGGCGCCGGCACCCGGTCCAGGTCCCGACGAGCAGATCGTCATCACCGGCACGCGCCTGACCCCGGAACAGGCGCGCAGCCGAGCCGCCGAATTCGTCAGATTGACCGGAGTCGCCGCGGGTCACCGCCCGGCGGCGCGCTGGCTCGATCCGGCCTGTCTTCGCGTGTCCGGCCTGGTGCCTTCGCAGGCGCAGCTGGTCGAGGCCGAGATGCGAAGGATCGCGCAAGCGGCCGATGTTCCTGTCGCCAGCGGCGAATGCCGGACGAACCTCATCGTCCATTTCGTCGCCGATGCCGGGGCGACCGTTCGCGATATCGCGACTCGCTCGCCGACCCGTTTCAATGAAGTCCCAAGTGATACGCGCGATGCGCTGCTCAACGGCTCGGCCCCGGTGCGCTGGTGGTACACGAGCGATACGCGCAGCCGGCACGGAACGCCCGGCCGGGGCAATCCCCCTCTCTTCGCGAAGATCGACGGCGGTGCCGGCGGCGGCTCGGGAATCCCGGCAAGCGTCCCGAGCATCCTTCACTACGATTCGAGCATGATCAGCACCCAGGCCAATCGGTTCCTGACGAGCGCGACAGTCATCGTCGACGCCGACCTGGTGGCCGGCCGTCCGCTCGATTCGATCGCCGCTTATGCCGCCATGGTCGCTTTCGCCGAGATTCAGGCGGGCGTCTCGGCGCCGTCCGATTCGATCCTCGGACTGTTCGAGCCGGCCAGCTCGACCCAGGAATTCACCGAGCATGACGCCGTCTTCCTTCGCGCTCTCTACCGGCTGACGATGGACCGCGAGGCGCGCAACCATCGCGGAAGGCTGCTGAGGGAGCTCACCAACAGCTTCGTCGGCGGCTAAAGCCGGTCTCGGCCCGCATTTCGGCGGTCAGGCGAGAGCGGGTTTCAGCCAATCGGGAATGATTGCGCCTTCGAGGTCGTCGACCCGGCGATGCTCCACGGCGAGGCCGAGCTCGGGATAGTGGATCCGCGCTCGCGGACCTGGTGAATCGGTCGGGACGACGACAAGCCGGCGGTTGACCTTGTTGCGCCAGTTCATTCGCGCCGTATTCTCCTGGCCGACATAGCAACCCTTGGCGAAGCTGACCCCGTTCAGCTCGGCGGCGTTGCACTCGAGCCAGAGACTCTTGTCGTGGCCGAGCTCGGCCTGGCCCTCGGTCACCCCCAAGAGCAGGCGGTGCCGGAGCCAGCCGCCGTCGGCGCCGTCGCCGCCGGGCGCCAGCCAACGGCGGCCGAGCTCGGCCAGCCGTGGATCGCCTGGGCCATCCCCGATCGTCGACCAGTGGACCGCGAGCGACTCCTCGCGGCCGATCGCGATCGGCCGGCGCAGCCGATAGAGAATGAGGCGCCGTGCCAGAGTCTCCGCCGCTTCGCGCTCGCAATCGATCAGCACATCCTCGCCGTCGGCCCAGAGGATGAAGTCGAACAGGGCCTTGCCCTGCGGGCTGAGAAGCCCCGCCCAGAGCGGCCGGTCCGGAGCGAGCGTTCCGAGATCGTTGGTGACGAGGCCCTGGAGGAAGCCGCGCACGTCCTCTCCGGACAGCCGCACCAGGGCACGGTCGATGAGGGTGGTCGCGGCCATGGAGGTGAGTTAGTGACGCGCTCACGCGAAGGGAAGCGGCGACATGGGCATGTTCGATCTCATTCTTCGAAACGGCACGGTCTGGACTCCGGGCGGTCCGGAGAAAGTCGATGTCGCGGTCCGCGAGGGGAAGATAGCGGCGATCGGCGCCGGCGGCGACGCCGCGGAAGCGATCGACTGCACCGGCCTTACCATCCTTCCCGGAGTGATCGACACCCAGGTCCATTTCCGCGAGCCCGGACTGGAATATAAGGAGGATCTCGAAAGCGGCAGCCGGGCGGCCGTTCTCGGCGGAGTGACGGCCGTGTTCGAGATGCCGAACACGAAGCCCAATACCGACAGCAACGAAGCGCTCGCCGACAAGCTGAGCCGGGCGGAAGGCCGGATGTGGTGCGATCATGCCTTCTACGTCGGCGCTACTGCCGAAAATGCCGATCGCCTCGGCGAGCTTGAACGGCATCCGGGCTGCGCCGGCGTCAAGATCTTCATGGGCGCCTCGACCGGGAGCCTGCTCGTCGCCGGCGATTCGGATCTTCGCCGAGTGCTCGCTTCCGGTCGCCGCCGGGTCGCCGTCCATGCCGAGGACGAGGACCGGATGAATGCGCGCCTCGACGAGCGGGTCGAGGGCGATCCTTCCAGTCACCCCGTCTGGCGCGACGATGAAAGCGCCTTGCTCGCCACCCGGCGGATCCTGAACCTCGCCCGGGAAGCGGGGCGGCGGATCCACATCCTCCACGTCACGACTCCGGCCGAGCTCGAGCTGATCGCCCAGAACAAGGACATCGCCTCCTGCGAGGTCACTCCGCAGCACCTGACGCTCGCCGGCGAGGAAGCCTATCCGAACCTCGGCACCTACGCGCAGATGAACCCGCCGATCCGCTCCGCCGCTCATCGCGACGGCCTGTGGCGCTGGCTCAACCAGGGGGTCCCGGACGTGATCGGATCCGATCACGCGCCTCACAGCAAGGAGGAGAAGGCGAAGCCTTATCCGGCGAGCCCGAGCGGAATGCCCGGCGTCCAGACCTTGCTGCCCCTGATGCTTGACCATGTCGCCCATGGCCGAACCAGCCTGGCGCGCCTCGTCGATCTCACCTCGGCCGGCGCCCAGCGCGTCTTCGGGCTCATCGGCAAGGGCCGGATCGCCGCCGGCTGGGACGGCGATTTCACGATCGTCGATCTCAAGGCCGAATGGACGGTCGAAGGCGAGTGGCTCGCCTCGAAATGCGGCTGGTCCCCTTTCGAAGGGATGAGGCTTCGCGGGAGGCCGGTTGGAACCATCATTCGCGGCCGGCGTGTAATGTGGGAATCGGAACTGACCGGACCGGCGGCCGGACGACCGCTGCGTTTCGAGAGCTTGGAGAATTGACGATGAGATTTGCCGGTTCGATCGCGGCCGCCGCGACGCTGGCGCTGGCCGCCTGCGGATCGCAGCCGCAGGCGGAGGAAGCGAACGAGACAAACGCGACATCCGCGAATCAGGTCGAGGCCAAGGCGGCGCTTCCGTCCTGTCCGTTCCAGGAGGTGAAGGAGCTGAAGGGTTCGATCGAAGGCGGCCGGCTGCTGGTGACCGGACGGGTCGACCTGATGATGGCCGGATTCAGGCCGCAACTCACGCCGCGTCCGGGAAGCTCGGGGACGCTCGCGCTCGACCTGGCTCTGGTCCCCCAAGCCAATGCCGGAGTCAGCGACGAGCTCCGTTACGAGCGAACCGGGGTGCCGCCTTATCCTCGCGGCGAGATCTGGTGCGGCGGCGAGCGGCTCGCCGGGTTCGACATGATCCTCGTCGGCTGAAGCGGCGTCGATCCCGCCGGCGTCGGCCGTCGGGCCAGTCTCCATCAACTGGCCGCGAAGCAAGCTTTCGACAAATGCCGTTGCTCCGCAGGCAAAAAAATAGCGGCCCGAAGGCCGCTATCCTTTTTCAGCTCCGACCGCGCCTTACGGGCTGGTCGGACGATCGTCGTCCCCACCGGTCGCGGCGAGGATGCCGAGAATGATGGCGATGATGGCGATCAGCGGAATGATGAAGCCGCCACGGAGCTCGTTGGCGTCTTCCATTGCTGCGCCGCTGCGCTGCACCGGCGCCGCCTGGGTCTGCGCCAAAACGGGCGCTCCGACCATAGAGACCGCGAGTGCCGCAGCCAAAGATGCCTTCCGTAGACTCATCTCGAACTCCCTGTTGAGCTGTTCACCGAAGCCACTGCCACAGTGATAGTTGGATGACAACCCCCAATTTGGTGCTGCCGCCGCCACCGGCAACCCTTGAAGCATGATCGCCGAAGGAACGGCAGACCAACCGGAAGATCGGCCTGTTCCGACTTGGACTATATTGCCCGGGGCCTTAAAAGTTCCTGATCTGCGCAAGCTTGCCCGGTCTGGAAGTGAGAAGTTTTTGATCAGCCGCTTTTTTGCAACACTCCTGGTTGCCGCTTGCCTCATGGTGGCTTCGACTCCAGTTCGGGCGCAGAGTGACTCTGCGGCCGATCAGATGCTTGCGCTTCGGGCGTTCGACGCCCGGGTGGCAACGATCGGCCATCGAATCGCCGTGGCGAGCCTCGATCTGTGTTCGCAGCTCCAGTGGCGGCCGGGTGTCGCCCTTCATCATCTTTCGCAATATTCCGGCCGCTCGCGCGAAGCCGCGGCGCGCGACTTCGGGCTCGATCGCGGGCCGGGGGTGCTCGCGCTGGCCGCCGCCGGTCCGGCCGAACGGGCCGGAGTCAGGGTCGACGATATCCTCCTCGCTGTCGACGGCGCCGCGCTGCCGACTCCCGAGGGGCGGTCCTTCGAGGCGATGGAGCCGCTGCTCGACGCCTTCGAGGCCGCCTTTGCCGACGGCGCCGCAACACTCGACATATTTCGCGCCGGACAGACTTTGAGGATCACCGTCGCGGCCGAGCAAGGCTGCGCCACCCGCTTCCAGGCGATCCCGGCACGTAGCCCCGATGCCCGGGCCGACGGCGTCTATGTCCAGCTACACGACGGCCTCGCCCGCTATGTCCGCGACGATTCCGAGCTCGCCGCCGTCATCGCCCACGAGTTCGCGCACAACGTCCTTCGCCACAAGGCGAGGCTGGACGCGCTCGAGGTGAGGCGCGGCGCGTCCGGCAATTTCGGGCGCAACGCGGTGCTGATCCGCGAGACGGAGGTGGAGGCCGAGCGGCTCAGCGTCTACCTGCTCCACCGCGCCGGCTTCGATCCCGAGGCGGCGGTCCGCTTCTGGACCCATTTCGGGCGACGCGGCCTCAACTTCCTGAAGAGCCCGACCCATCCGAGCTGGCGCCGTCGGATCGCCTTGTTCGAGCAGGAGATCCGCGCGATCCGATCGGCCGAGGCCGCCGGCCTTCGGCCGATGCCGGACTTCCTGCAGCCGTCCGTGCCTGCTCAAATCGCCGCAGATCCTGCCGAGGAGCGCCTGTGAAATCGACACGTCTTCCCGTCTCGGCCATCCTCCGCCGGCTGCTCCTTCTCGCTTTCCTCCTGATCGGTGCTCATGTCCCCGCTTCCGCTGCGGTCGAGATCAGCTTCTATTCGCGCGAGATGCAGGGCGACAATTTCCCGCACGCCTTCGTCGTTCTTCGCGGCACCGTCGACGGCACCGGCGCGGTCGTGGACGCCAGCTTCGGCTTCACAGCCAAGGCGATCACTCCGGCCATCCTGGTCGGATCCGTCGGCGGCGAGGTGGTCGTCGAAGGCGAGAGGCAGATCCGGCGGAGCGATCGCCAGTTCGCAGTCACGTTGACCGATGAGCAATATGGAGCGGCGCTTGCGGTGGTCGAGCGCTGGCGCAACAGGCGGCAGCCTTCTTATAACATGAACCGGCGCAATTGCGTCCATTTCGTCGGCGAGATTGCCGAGGCGATCGGGCTCGAAGTCGAATATCCGCGGCGGCTGATGAAGCGTCCGCGATCCTATCTCCAGCATATCCTGGCGCTGAATCCCCGACTGGGAGTCAACTAAGCGAGGCATGCTGTTGGTGAAGCGTCCAAATCTGGTAAGAAGGGCAAGGCCAGAACTCCAGGGGGGAGCTCGAAGGCGTGACCAGAAAATTTACTATTCGGGCTCCTCACAGGAGAGAGAAACCGAGCAAGGGGGGCCGTCGAATCGGCCTTCACGGCAGCTTGCGACTCGGAACTCTTGCAGCGGCGGCGCTGGCGACGAGCCCGGTCCTTGCGCAGGTGACTCCGCCGCAGCAGCCACTGGCGCCGACCCGCGAGCAGATTGAGCGAACGGCGCCCGACCGGACTCAGGCACCTCGATCTCGACTGACCGTCGAAGGCGGAGTCGAGCGGGCGCCCTGCGCGCTCGACCGGCCCGAATATCGCGACATCAGGTTCACCCTCGCTTCGGTGCAGTTCGATGATCTGCGCGGACTCCCGGCTGACTCGCTTCGGCCGGCTTATGCCGCCTTCGTCGGCCAGGAGCAGCCGGTCTCCGTGATCTGCGAGATTCGCGACCGCGCCGCGACCATTCTTCGCGAGGCGGGTTACGTCGCCTCGATCGAAGTGCCCGAACAACGGATCGCCGACGGCAACGTCCGCTTCCAGGTGTTGATGGCGAAGCTGGTCGGGCTCCGGGTGCGCGGCGATGCCGGACGGGCCGAACGGACGATCGCCGGCTATCTCGAGCGACTGACCGAGCAGGAGGTGTTCAATCGCTACGATGCGGAACGCTATCTGCTCCTCGCGGGTGACCTTCCAGGCTATGATGTCCGCCTCGCGCTTCGGTCCGCCGGCGGTGCCCGGGGAGAGGTGATCGGCGAAGTCACGGTCCTGCGCACTCCGGCCCTGGTCGATTTCACCGTCCAGAATCTCGGCTCGGAAGAGCTCGGGCGATGGGGCGCTCTTCTGCGCGGGCAGGTCTTCGGACTCACCGGTCTCGGTGACCGGACGACCCTGGCCCTGTTCAGCACGCTCGACTTCCAGGAACAGCAGACGATCCAGCTCGCCCATGATTTCAGGCTCGGAAGCGAAGGCCTGGCGATCGGTGGCCAGATCACCCATGCCTGGGCCGAGCCCGATCTCGGCGATCCTTTGGTCGACATCCGGTCGCGAACCCTGTTCGCCACGATCGACGCGAGCTATCCGTTCATTCGGCGCCAGGAGCGGACCGTGCGCGGCCAGGTCGGGATCGACTTCGTCAACCAGGACGTCGATTTCAACGACTTCGAGTTCAGCCGCGATCGGCTCCGAGTGGCCTTCGCTCGCCTGACCTTCGACCAGATCGGTCTCCCGGTCGGCGATCCTCGGTTCACTCCGGCCGAGCCGGCCTGGCGATTGAGCGGGCTTGCCGAGATCCGTCAGGGTCTCGACGTGCTCGGTGCGAGCGAGCCCTGCCGGCCGCTGACGGAATGCCTTCTTCCAGGCGCGGTGCCGCCGACCCGGATCGAGGGCAATCCGACCGCGACCTTGTTCCGCGGCGGACTCGAAGGCGAGTTCCGGCCCGATCCGCGCTTCTCGATCGCGGCGTCGGCGCGGGGGCAATATAGCGACGACCCGCTGTTCAGCTTCGAGGAATTCGCTGCCGGCAACTACACGATCGGGCGCGGCTATGATCCCGGCACGATCCTCGGCGACAGCGGCCTTGCGGCCTCGGCCGAGCTTCGCTTCGGTTCGGCTTTCCCGCGCGGCCCGCGCGAATGGGCAATCCAGCCCTTCCTGTTCGCCGATCAGGCCTGGGTGTGGAACGAGGACGTCGTCCTCGCCGTCGGCCGCCAGGAGCTGACGTCGGTCGGCGGCGGCTTTCGCGCCGCCTGGGGGGACCGCCTGAGGATCGAGGCGATGCTCGCGCTGCCGCTCGACCGAACGCTTCTTCGATCCGATCGTAGTCCGCGCATTCTTGTCAGCCTGACCACCCGACTCTGGCCATGGAGCTTCAGATGATGGCCCATTTTCCTCGCCATCCGCCCCGCCCACTGAAGCGGCTGCGCGCGCGGCGAAAAAGCCTCCTTCTCGGCTGCGCCCTCGGCAGCTGGCTGCCGCTGGCGGGCTATTCGGGAACGGCCCACGCGCAAGCCGTGCCCAATGCCACTCCGACGACGACGGCGGGAGACGTCACTTATTCACGCGATTCGACCCCGACGCCGATGGCCGAGACCATCACCGTCAACACGCCGAGCGCGATCATCAACTGGACTCCAACGACGACACCGTCCGGAACGTTCGATTTCCTTCCGAAGGATCATACGCTCACCTTCCAGGTCGGCGGCGAGCAGCTCACCTTCGCGGTCCTCAACCGGATCATCACCACCGTGCCGTCGCGCTTCGACGGAAGCGTGATCAGCCGGGCCAGGGACGCGCAGGGCGCTGTCGTTCCCGGCGGGACCGTCCTCTTTTCGAGCCCCGGCGGGATCATCATCGGCTCGACGGCTTCGTTCGACGTCGGCAACCTCGTTCTGACGACGCTCAATGTCGTCGACGACGGCAAAGGCAATTTCATCGATCCGAACGGCCTGTTCCAGTTCGATGGCGGCGCCGCGAATCCCAATTCCAGCATCATTACCGAAGCCGGCTCGTCCATCGTCGCGAACAGCGAGAACAGCTACGTCGCGCTCGTCTCCCCGGTGATCAATCACGGCGGCTCGACCCGCGTCAACGGCTCCGTGGCCTATATTGCGGGCGAACAGGTCAGCTTCAGCGTCAACCAGGGCCTTTTCGACATCGTCGTCGGCGCCGGCAGCGACAATGCCCAGCCGATCGTCCACACCGGCTCGACTGGCGGCCCCTCGAGCACCGGTATCACCGGCGACAATCACGGCATCTACATGGTCGCGGTACCCAAGAATCAGGCAGTGACGATGCTGCTGTCGGGCAGCGCCGGATTCGACGCCGCCACCGACGTCAACGTCGTCAACGGGGAAATCATCCTGTCGGCGGGTCATAACGTGACGGCCGGGAACATCGGCAGCGACGCCGGTTCCCCGCTCGATGCCGACATCGCCATCAACGGCGGCACCTATTCATCCGACGTGACCGGCCGAGCCACTCATAACGCCGTCGCCACCGCCGATTCGGAGAACCCCCTCACTTTCACCGGCTCGCTGTCACTTCAGGCGGGCAATTTCGCCAGCGTCGAAGCCGGTCTTCGCGGCATCGTCTCGGTCGGCGGCGACCTCGATCTCATCGCCGACGATCTTGCGACGGGCGCGCCCGGAACGGCGCAGATGCAGGCGAGCTCCGGCGGGTCGATCACCGTGGGCGGCGATGCCTCGCTGAGCGCCGATTCGGCCTATGATTCGATCGCCGACGGTGTCGGGGCTTCGAGCAGGGGCGGCACGGCTGCCATCAACGCTTTCGGAATCGTCTCGATCGCCGGTGACGCCACGCTGTCGGCAACCGCAACCGGTGAGCAGGGATCGAATACCGGCGGTAATGCCGTGGGCGGGACGGCCTCGATCTCCGCCCCCGGAGGAGCGGTCTTCGTCGGCGGCAACGCCGAGCTCGATTCAACCGGCTTTGGCGGCTCTGGTTTGCTCGTCAGCGGCAATGGCCAAGGCGGCACCGCTTTCGTGTCGGCGTCCAATTTCGGACTGATTTCCGTTGCCGGTGCTTTGGATGTTTATGCTTATGGTGTCGGCAACGCGAATTTCTTCTGCGGCCTGAAGGAGTGCAGCGACCCCGTCACCGCCGGTGACGGCACCGGCGGAACCGCTTTCGCCGGGGTCCAGGGCGGATCCACCCTGAACGCGAACTCCCTGTTCCTCGATGCAAGCGGCTACGGTGCCAATGGGACCGACGCGGGCGGAGACGGAGTCGGCGGGACAGCGACCCTGACCGGGGATAGCAATGTCAATGTCGGCTATGCGGGAGTCTTCGCCGAAGGCGTCGGCGGCTCCGGACTTGGCTCTTCGGGAGGCTCGGGAACGGGCGGTGCGGCGAGCATCATCGCGAGCCCGGGCGCGACGTTCACGATAGACGTCGAGGGCGAGGGGTCAGGCGACGTCGAGATCTTTGCCGACGGCCGGGGCGGCTCCGGCATAAGCGGCGGAAACGGCACCGGCAACACCGCCCTTCTTTCCGCGGACGGCGCGACGATCGACATCAGCGGCGATCTGCTCATGGTCGCGAACGGTTATGGCGGCGGCGATTTCGAGGTCGGCGAGAGCGATTATGCGCCCGGCTCCGGAACGGGCGGCACCGCAAGCCTGCTTGCGTCGAACGGGTCCACGATCGATGCCGCCTTCGGCATCGAGATGTATGCCGACGGCGGCAGTGGTACCATCTTCATCAACGGCGGCACCGGCCTGTCCTGTCCGGCATCGGGATGCGAGCTCTTCTCGGTCCCGTCGCCGAGCTTCTTCTTCTTCGACGTCGGCCCCGCGGGCGCGGGCGCAGGTGGCAAGGTCGACGTGACGATCCGCGACAGCGTTCTCACCACGACCGACCTGTTCGCCAGCGTCACCGGAGTCGGCGGCGGCGGTAGCCAGGACGCTACCGGCGCCGGAACCAGCGGTTTCGCCGGGACGGGCGGCGACGCGACGATCGAGTTCAGTTCGGCTGGAGCCTCTTCTCTCGACAGCCTCATGGTCGATGTCCGCGGCGGCGGCGGCCTTGGCGGTAGCGCACTCGAAGCGTCGGGGGGCGCCGGCGGCGGCGGCGGCGCTGGCCTGGGCGGCAGCGCCACCCTCACGGTCAATAGCGGGCAGCCGGCCCTCGGTCAGCTCACGATCGCAGCGGGCGGCTATGGCGGTCCAGGCGGGAACGGCGGGAGCGATGTCCGATTCAACGTCCCGGGCGGGATCGGTGGCGCAGGCGGCACGGGCGGGAGCGGATCCGGGGGCTCGGCCGAGCTCGTTGCGGGCGTCGGCGGGATCATCGTGCTCGATACTTATGACCTCAGCGTGCGCGGCCTCGGCGCCGATGGCGGCACTGGCGGCGACGGCTCCGATTTTGCCGGCACCGGCGGCACAGGCGGCAGCGGACTGGGCGGAGTCGTCACCCTTGGGACGACCGGCGGCCAGGTCCAGGTCGTCAACTCCGACGGCCTCTTCCTTCAGGCGCAGGGTGTCGGCGGCGACGGCGGAGCCGGCGGCGACAATCCTCTCGAGGGCGCGACCGGCGGCACTGGCGGCAATGCGGGCGACGGCAAAGGTGGAACGGCCGAGACGGATGTCGCCGGCGGCTCGATCACCAGTCCGTCCGGCGCTTCGGCGACTCTGGACAGCAATGGCTTCGGCGGAGTCGGCGGGGCCGGCGGATCGGCCTTCAACCTGGGCCCGGCGGGCGCGAGCGGTAATGGCGCCGGCGGTCTCAGCCGAATCTCGATCGCCGACGGCAATGGCGCCGCGGGATCGGCGTCGCTCGGCTTCGTCACGCTCCGTTCGAGCGGGATCGGCGGGGACGGCTTCACGAGCTTCCTCGATGGCGCGGGCCAAACCGCCTTCGACGATATGGCGACGGGGGCGATCAGCCTCGCCGCTTTGACGGCCCTGGCCGATGGCGCGGCTTCGACGGCGGGTCCGGCCTTCGCCTTCACCAGCAGCGGCGGTGCGGTGCAGGTGACCGGCGACGTGCTCGTCGACGTGAGCGGCGATGTCACGGTCAATGCAACCGGCACCGGCGGACTCATTGCCGCCGGACTCCTCGATATCTTCAGTTCCGGCTCGATCGCGATCGATCATCAGTCCCGTGACGCCGGAGCAACCTTGTCCGGCAGCGATGTCGACATCGACGCCGGCGTCGACGTCTTCGCCGGGGCGGGAAGCCTTGTCGCGGCGACGGCCGTCGACCTCTCGATCAGGGCCCTTTCGGTCGATGTCGGCGCGCTCAGTGCCGCGGGCAATATCTTCGTCAGCGCGGGACTCCCGGTCCTCGCCGTGGCGGCCACCGAGGCGATCGTCCCGGTCGGCAGCATTGCCATCGATTCCGCGGTGGCGGGCACCGACATCCGGCTCGGCGCCGATAGCGATATCGATGTCGGCTTCGCGCAGGCGGGCGACGACTTCGTCGCAAGCGCCGGCGGAACCTTCACCGGCGGAACGATCGTGACGACCGGGCTTGGGCTGGACGACGATCTGCGGGTCGGCAACGGAAGCAATATCGCGGTTCAATCCGCCGGGCAGCTTCAGCTCGACAATGGCGAGGCGCCCGACCTCATCTTTCTCGAATCGACCGGTGGCAGCATAGTGAGCGGCGACACGCTCAGCGCAGCCGGCCTCACCGCCAATGCGGCGCTCGACCTCCACCTCAACGACGTCTTCGTGACGAGCAGTCTCCTCTTGTCCGCCACCGGCGGATCGATCGACGGCAACAGTTTCAATAGCGATGGCGATGTCGATCTCGATTCGGCGACGACGATAGACGTGGCGAGCGTCAATGCCGGCGGCGCCCTTACCGCCGATGCGGGAGGCGACGTCCGGATCGACAATGCCGTCACCGGCACCAGCATCGCGCTCGCGTCCACCGGCGGGTCCGTGCTCAGCGACGGCCTGCTCGATGCCGGCACGTCGCTTCAGGTGACGGCGGCGAACGGCATCGACCTCAACGCCGTCGATGCGGCCGGCTTCGTCGATCTTTCCTCGAGCGCGGGCGGAGTCGACGCCGACGCCGTCACGACCACCGGCTCGGTCTTCATTTCCTCGGCAGGATTGACGACCCTCGGGACTCTCACCGCCGGCGGGTCCGTCTCGCTTTCGGGAGACGATCTCCAGCTCACCAGCATCGTTGCCGGGACAGACCTGAATCTGTCGGCGGGCGGCGACATCGGCTTCGGCTCGCTTCAGGCCGGCGACGACGTCACGGCCAACGCCGGAGGCACCATCACCGGCAGCAATGCGGTCAGCACGGGCCTCGGCTTCGATGACGAGATCTTCTCCGAAGTGCCGCTGAACCCCTTGCTCGGGTCGAACATCTTCATGTTCGCCGTCGGTGACCTCAGGCTCGACAACGGCAATTCGGCGACGGCGCTTCTGCTCGCATCGTCCCAGGGCAGAATATTCAGCAGCACCCTCCTTCAGTCGGGGGCCAATATCGAGCTGGACAGCGCCGGCGACACGATCATCGCCAGCGCCGCGTCAGGCGACGATTTCCTCGCCGACGCCGGCGGCGCCTTCACCGCTTCGAACGTGACCGCGCTCGTCGGTAGCGACATCATCGTCACGTCGGCCGGGGATCTGACCCTCGACAATGCCGAGGCCGTCGGCCTGATCCAGCTCCAGTCGACCGGAGGAAGCATTTTCAGCGCCGGCCTGTTGGACGCGGGGACCTCGCTCGATCTCGCCGCCGCCGCCAATGTGGACATGAACGATGGGATCGCCGGCACCTCGATCAGCCTGTCGGCAAGCGGAACCTCGCTTGATGCCGGCGATCTCACCTCGGGTCAGGATATATTCGCCTCGTCGAGCGGAACTGCGACGATCGCGTCCGCGACGAGCGGCGCCTCCATCTTCGTCTTCGCCTCCGGAGCGGCCCAACTCGGCCTTTTCGACGCGGGCGGCTCCCTCATCGTGTCCGCCGGTTCGATCCAGCTGGACAGCGGCATCGCCGCGGACGATGTCGATCTCCGCGCCGGCGGCGACATCGCGGTGACGTTCGCTCAGGCGGGCGATGACTTCACGGCCAATGCCGGCGGCGCCTTCACGGGCAGCAACGTCGTCACCACCGGTCTCGGCTTCGACAGCGAGACTCAGTCGTCCGAGAGCACGTTCGGCGGCGTCGGAAGCAATATCGAGATCGACACGATCGCCGATGCGCGCCTCGACAATGGCAACACCGTTGGGTCGCTGGATATCAATTCGCTCAACGGCGACGTGCTGAGCGACGGGCTTCTCGAAGCTGCCGGCAATTTCGTGGTGCTCGCGGCGGACAATGTCGACATCAATGACGGTACGGCCGGCGGTTTCATGCAGCTCGAAGCCGAGACAGGTTCGCTCGACGCCGGCGATCTTTCCGCGGTCGGCTCGCTCCTCGCCTTCGCCGATACGGACGCGACGATCGCCTCTGCCGACGCCGCGGGAATACTGGTCTCGGCGTCAGGCACGGCCGATCTCGGCACCCTCGCCTCGAGCCTAGAGATACGGGTATCGGCCGACGACATATTGCTCGACAGCGGCACTGCAGTCGACGACGTCGATCTTTCGGCGACGGGCGACATCGCGGTCACCTTTGCCCAGGCGGGCGACGATTTCACTGCGACGGGCGGCGCCTTTACCGGCGGGACTATCGTCACCACCGGCCTCGGCTTCGACGGCGAGACGATCGGCGGAATCGAGGGCGGCTCGGGCGGACTCGGCAGCAACATCATCGTCCATGCCGATAATGACGTCAGCCTGGCCAGCGGCGATTCCGCCGGCTTCATCGAGCTTCTTTCCAATGCCGGAGCGATAACCAGCAGCACCCTTCTCGAGGCGGTCGGAACGATCGACCTCGACAGCTTTGGCGATACGACGATCGCCTCCGCCGAGGCAGGAAACGACTTCCTCGCCGATTCGGGTGGAGCGTTCAGCGCGGCGGACGTCACGGCCGGCGACAACATCACGGTGACCTCGGCCGGCGACCTGGCGCTCGCCAATGCCGATGCCGTGGCCGCCATCCAGCTCAGCTCGACCGGCGGCAGCGTGCTCAGCACCGGCCTGCTCGATGCCGGAAGCTTCCTGACCGTCTCGGCGGCCGACAATATCGACATCAACGACGCGACGGCCATCGCCTTCATAGATCTGTCGGCGGGCGCCGGCTCGCTCGACGCCGGATCGCTCACCTCCGACGGAACGATCTTCGCCTCGGCTGGCACCGATGTCACCCTTGCCTCTGCGAACAGCGGCGACAGCATCTTCGTCTCCAGCGGAGGTACGTCCGACCTCGGCACGCTTGTCGCAAACGGCTCAATCTTCGTCTCGGGGGCCGCCATCCAGCTCGCCAGCGCCACCGCCGACGAGGATGTGGACCTGAGCGCCGACGGCGACATCGCCGTCACCTTCGCCCAGGCCGGCGACGATTTCGTGGCGTCAGCGGGCGGGACCTTCACCGGCACGGACGTCACCACGACCGGTCTCGGCTTCGACAACGACATCTTCTCCGAAGGCCCGGTCAGCGGCGGCCTCGGAAGCAACATCGTCGTCGAGGCGGCGGGCGACCTCCGGCTCGACAATGGCGACGCCGCCGATGCATTGCGCCTGACCTCGACCGGTGGCCAGGTCCTCAGCTCCACCCTGCTCGCCGCGGGCGGCAATATCGAGCTCGACAGCGCTGACGACACGTTGATCGCCGATGCCGACGCGGGGAACGACTTCCTCGCCGACGCGGGTGGAGCATTCGGCGCGGCGAACGTCACCGCGGGCAACAACATCACAGTGACGGCGGCCGGCGACCTCGCGCTCGCCAATGCCGATGCCGTCGCCGCCATCCAGCTCAGCTCGACCGGCGGCAGCGTGCTCAGCACCGGCCTGCTCGATGCCGGCAGTTTCCTTACCGCGTCGGCCGCCAACAACGTCGACATCAACAATGCCGATGCCGTGGCCTTCATCGATTTGTCGGCGAGCAGCGGTTCGCTCGACGCGGGAGCGCTCACGTCCGACGGAACGATCTTCGCTTCGTCGGCCACCGGCGCCACCATCGCCTCGGCGACGAGCGGCGATTCGATCTTCGTGT
>CAMPIH010000006.1 GCA_946886275.1 uncultured Sphingosinicella sp. | reverse complement strand
TCGCGCGAGGCGATCGAGATCGAGACCATTTCGACCGGATCGCTGGGTCTCGACATCGCGCTCGGGATCGGTGGCCTGCCGCGGGGCCGGATCGTCGAGATTTACGGGCCGGAAAGCTCGGGCAAGACGACGCTCGCTCTGCATGCCGTCGCCGAAGCCCAGAAGGCCGGCGGCGTCGCCGCATTCGTCGACGCCGAGCATGCGCTCGATCCGATCTACGCCAAGAAGCTGGGGGTCGACGTCGAGAATCTCATCGTCTCGCAGCCCGACACGGGCGAACAGGCGCTCGAGATCACCGACACCCTCGTGCGATCGAACGCGATCGACGTGCTGGTGATCGATTCGGTCGCGGCCCTGGTACCGCGCGCCGAGATCGAGGGAGAGATGGGCGACAGCCATGTCGGCCTCCAGGCGCGGCTGATGAGCCAGGCGTTGCGCAAGCTCACCGGTTCGATTTCCAAGTCGCGCTGCCTCGTCATCTTCATCAACCAGGTGCGGATGAAGATCGGCGTCATGTACGGAAATCCCGAGACGACGACGGGCGGCAACGCGCTCAAATTCTACGCTTCCGTCCGGCTCGACATCCGCCGAACCGGGCAGATCAAGGATCGCGACGACATCGTCGGCAACACGACCCGGGTGAAGGTGGTCAAGAACAAGCTGGCGCCGCCGTTCAAGCAGGTCGAGTTCGACATCATGTATGGCGAAGGCGTGTCCAAGGTGGGCGAGGTGCTCGATCTCGGGGTCAAGGCCGGCCTGGTCGAGAAATCTGGCGCCTGGTTCAGCTATGATTCGATCCGGATCGGCCAGGGGCGTGAAAACGCCAAATCCTATCTGCTTGAAAATCCTGAAATGGCGGCACGGATCGAAAAGTCGATCCGAGGCAAGACCGACGAGGTCGGCGAAGTGCTGATGGCGGGGCCCTCCGAAGAGGGCGACGCCTGACAATTGCCTGACCGGCTGTTCCGGCTGATCTTTCCGCGCCCGCTCCGCCTCAGGCGGGGCGGGTCGCCGTTTCCTGAACCTCGATCTCCGCCACGTCGTGCGAATCGTGGCAGGGAGTCCGGTTGGCCCAGACCGCCGTCGCGAGGGCGGCCATGCCGCAAGCCGAAAAGCCGATCAGGAAGGGGATGATGGACCCGTCGAACTGCTGGCCGATCAGGAAACCGATCAGCGCTCCGCCGACCGAAGTGATCACCCCCTGAAGCGACGAAGCGGTGCCCGCAACATGTCCCAGAGGCTCCATGGCCAGAGCCCCGGCATTGGCGCCGATCATCCCGAAGAAGATCATCGTCATCGCCTGCATCGCGACGAAGGCCCAAAGGCCTTCGCCGACGGTCGAGGCAAGGATCAGGTGGGCGACCGAGACTGAAGTGAAGGCGCTCAGCGCGAACAGGAGAATTCGCCGCGCGCCGAGCCGCATCACCAACCGCGAATTGGCGTAGGAGCTGAGGGCCATCGGCCCCGCGATCATGGCGAAGACCAAAGCGAGCGCCTCGGGGCGGCCGAAGACGTCGAACACGATCTGCTGGATGGAGGAGATGAAAGCGAACAGCGCCCCCATCAGCAGCGTCAGGGCCATGGTGTTGCCGATCGACTGCCTGATCCTCAACGTCGTCATCGCCGCGGCGGCGATGTGCCTGACCGAGAGGCTTCGCTTGTTTTCCGGAGCGAGGGTCTCCGGAAGCCGGATCGCCATCCACACGGTGAGCACCGCCCCGTAGACGCCGAGTCCGATGAAGATGTGGCGCCAGGTCGAGACCGCCAGAACCGCCTGGCCGAAGGCGGGGGCGAGGACCGGGACGATCATGAAGACGATCATGGTCATCGACATGACCCGCGCCATGGCCGAGCCATGGTAGCAGTCGCGGACGATCGATACGACCAGCACCCGCGTCGCCCCCGCCGCGACGCCTTGAAGAGTGCGCGCCGCCAGCAGCAGCTCGAAACTCCCCGCCAGTCCCGCCATCAGGGCGAACAAGGCGTAGGCGAAGAGCCCCCCGACCAGCAGCCATTTCCGTCCGAGCCGGTCCGACAGAGGACCGTAGAAGAGCTGCGAGACTCCGAAGCCCAGCAGATAGACGGCGATGACGAGCTGGCGGCGATTATCCTCGTCGACGTCGAGCGCCTCGCCGATGGCCGGAAGGGCCGGCAGCATGGCGTCGATCGCGAGCGCGTTCGAGGCCATCAATGCGGCCATCATCACGACGAACTCGCCAAAGGCTGGACGCTTCAGACTCGTGGCAGGCTCGGTCGGGCGGGGGTTCATCATTCGAAGACCTGGCTCAAGTGTCGCTCTTGCCAGTGCAACAGGCAGCGGCGAGACAAGTGCCCATGCAATGCGAAACAGGGGAAGGGAAGGCTCGATGAGTGTCGCCAAACCGGTCGTCCGGCTGATCGGTCTCCCCACCGACTGTCATTCCTCCTTCCTTCGCGGCGCCGCCGGTGCCCCTGCCGCCATCCGCGCCGCTCTGCGCTCGGACCATGGCAATGACGCTGCCGAGAATGGCCTCGAGCTCGGCACCGATATCCTGATCGAGGACGTCGGCGACCTTCCATTGACCGAATCGGCGGCGGATCCGGCATTGATCCGACGGGCGGTCGGCGAAGCCGCCCAGGCCGGCGCGGTGCCGATCTGTCTGGGCGGGGATCATATGGTGAGCTTCCCCTGCGTCGCCGCCTTGGCCGAGGTCCACGGGCCGTTAAACATCCTCCATTTCGATGCTCATCCGGACCTCTACGAGGATTTCGAGGGCGACCCGTTTTCACATGCCTCGCCGTTCGCCCGGATCATGGAAGGCGGCCATGCCCGCCGGCTCGTCCAGTTCGGCATCCGAACCCTCAACCGGCACTGCCGCGAGCAGGCGGAGCGTTATGGAGTCGAGATCATCGAGATGCGCGGCTTCGCGCCCGGCCAGGTTCCTATCCCGGATCCGCCGCTCTACGTCAGCATCGACATGGACGGCTTCGATCCCGCTTTCGCGCCGGGTGTCTCGCATCCTGAGCCGGGCGGCCCGACGGTCCGGGAATTCCTGTCGGTGATCCAGCGAATCCGGACGCCGATAGTCGGCGCCGACATCGTCGAGCTCAATCCGGGCCGCGACCTGAACGGAGTCACGGCCATACTGGCTGCCAAGCTGATCAAGGAGCTTGCGGTCCTGTCGAAGGAGCCATTGCCATGATCGTCGTCCATCACCTCGAAAATTCACGTTCGCAGCGGATCCTTTGGCTGCTCGAGGAGCTCGGCCTGGACTATGAGGTGCGCCGCTATTCGCGCGATCCCAAGACGATGCTCGCGCCGCCGGAGCTGGCCAGGATCCACCCGCTCGGCAAATCGCCGGTGATCGAGGACGGGGCTCACATTCTCGCCGAGACGGGAGCGATCGTCGAATATCTGGTGGAAAGGGAGGGAGGACGACTTGGCCCTCCGGCCAGGCGGGAGTCGGTGCTTCGCTACCGCCAATTCCTTCATTATGCCGAAAGCTCGCTCATGCCCGTCCTGTTCGGTCTCCTGGTCGTTCGACGGCTGGGGATCCTCGGCCGTCCGGCGCGGCCGACCCTGCTGAAGATGGCGGCTCGTCACCTCGACTGGCTGGAGAGCGAGCTTTCCGGACGCGACTGGTTCGCGGGCGAGGAGTTCAGCGCTGCCGACATCATGATGAGCTTCCCGCTCGAGGTCGCCCGCGGCCGCGCCGGACTGGGCGCCGAACGGCCGAACCTGATCGACTGGCTCGAGCGCCTCCACGCCCGGCCCGCTTATGCCGCCGCGCTTCGCAAGGGCGGACCTTATGCTTATGCCTAGCGGCGGCTCAAGGCGAGCTGGACCGCGAGACCGGCGATCGCCGTCGCCGCGACCCACCGGGCGATTCGCCCTGCCAGCCGGTTGCGCCCGATCCGGGCAGCCATGCTCGCCGCGGTCAATGCGACGATGATGTTCACCACAGTGCCGACTAGGTCGAACCACAGGCCGAGGAAGAGGATCTGAAGTGCAGGCACGGCCGCATCGGGATCGACGAACTGGGGCAGGAAGGCGAGGAAGAAGAGAGCGACCTTCGGATTGAGGATGTTGACCATCATCGCCGCCCGGAACAGCCGCCAGCCGACGCCCGAGGGGCGAACGCCGGTCCCGGCGGCCGCTTCGCGAGGCCGAAGCAGGGAAAAAGCGATCCACAGCAGATAGGCCGCGCCGAGCCATTTGATCAGATCGAAGGCGGCCTGCGACGATTCGAGGACGGCCGAGATGCCGAGCGTCGCGGCAACGACATGGACCAGCGCGCCGGCGCCGATTCCGAGCGCCGCGATGATTCCTTCACGACGGCCGCCGCGTGCGGAGCTGGCGATCACGAAGGTCATGTCCGCGCCCGGAACGATGTTGAGGGCGAGACCGGCGACGGCGAAACTCACGAAAACCGGCCATTCCGGCAGCAGCGCGATTCCGCCGAGTTCCAGCATTTCCTTCTCCTCCGCCGGGCCATGCTAGCAGGCCGCCGGCAAATCCGCTGTTGACTTTTGGCCGTGTCGAAGCCCGGATGCCGGCCAGGAAAAAGAGGGGCTCATACATGGAAAGCACCAAGGCGCAGAGCATGCCCTTGCACGTGAAAATGGGGATCGGCTTCGTCGTCGGTCTCGTCGGCGGACTCTTCGTCTACACCACCCAGCCGGACGCCCCATGGGTGGAATCCTTCATGAACTGGGTCACCGAGCCGATCGGGCAGGTCTTCCTTCGCCTGCTCTTCATGCTCGTGATTCCCTTGCTCTTTTCGGCGCTCGTCGTCGGCATTTCGGAGATGGGGGAGATTCGTTCGCTGAAGCGGGTCGGACTTCGGACCCTTGCCTATACGGTCATCGTCTCCTCGATCGCGGTGGCGGTGAGTCTCATCCTCGTCAATCTTCTCCAGCCGGGAGCCGGGGTCGATCGCGAGGTCGCCGCCTCCCTGCTCGCGGAATCGTCCGGCCGGGCCGGCGAGATCGTCCAGACGAGCGCCGAGCAGCCCACCGGCATCGACGCCTTCGTCAACATCATCCCGAACAACCTGGTCGACGTGATGGGAAGCAACAGCGCCATCCTGTCGGTCATGTTCTTCGCTCTCTTCTTCGGGATCGGCCTCCTGCTCACCGACACGCCCAACGCGCGCGCCCTCAAGCGCGGCTTCGAAGGCCTGTTCGAAGTGACGATGCGGCTGATCCTCATCGTCATCCGGCTCGCGCCGCTCGCGGTCGCCTGTTTCATGTTCAACCTGGCGGCGGCGTTCGGCTGGGAGCTGCTCGTCCGACTTTCCGCTTATGTCGGAGTCGTCCTGCTCGCTCTGGCGATCCAGATGTTCGTCGTCTTCCCGACCTTGCTTGCCACACTCGGGCGGAAGAACCCGATCACCTTCTTCCGGGAGACTCAGGAGGCGAGCCTGATGGCCTTCTCCACCGCCTCGTCCAACGCGACCCTGCCGACCGCGCTTCGGGTCGCGGACGAGCGGCTTCACCTGCCGCCGCGGATCGCCCGCTTCGTCCTCACCGTCGGAGCGACCGCCAATCAGAACGGCACCGCCATGTTCGAGGGCGTGACCGTCCTGTTCCTGGCCCAGTTCTTCGGCCTGGACCTGACCATTTGGCAGCAGCTGACGGTGATGCTGGTCTGCATCCTCGGCGGGATCGGCACGGCCGGCGTCCCCGCAGGCTCGCTTCCGGTCGTCGCTCTGATCCTGGCGATGGTCGGAATCCAGCCGGAGGCGATCGCCCTGGTGCTCGGCGTCGACCGGTTCCTCGACATGTGCCGGACCACCTTGAACGTCGTCGGCGATCTCGTCGCGGCCCAGGTCATCTCCGCGGCGGAGCCGGCGGACAGTGCCTCGCTCGAAAGCAGGCCCGTCGGCACCGAGGCGGCCGAAGCCCACCCCTCATAAAGCTCTCCGGCCACGGCCGGAGAGCGGGGTAGGGGGAACGGGGCCTAAGCCGGCTCGAGCTCCCGCTGAACGACCTTCTCGGCCAGGGTGCCGTTGAGCTCGGCGAGATGATCGAACTCGGCGGTATAGGTGGCGAGGCCCTGGCTCAGCGAGCGGAGCTCGGCGTCGAAGCCCTGCATCTCGGCTTCCGGGATCAGCGCCTCCACCTGGTCCCAGCGGGACCAGCCTTCGCGTGGCCCCATTCCGAGCATCTGCCCGCGCCGGCTGGCGATCGCCGACGTCACCCGCGATGTCGCCCCGCTGGGGGCGATGACGACCACCTTCATCACCGGCTCGAGAAGGTGCGGCGAAGCCGCCGCGAGCGCCTCCGACATGCCGATCCGGCCGGCCGTCCGGAACGCGATCTCGGAACTGTCGACGCTGTGATAGGAGCCGTCGATCAGTGTCACCTGGACGTCGACGACCGGGAAGCCGAGCGGCCCCTTCGCCATCGCATCGCGAACTCCGGCCTCGACCGCCGGGATCCATTGCTTCGGCACGACACCGCCCGAGATCTTCTCCTGGAACTTGAAGCCTTCGCCACGCGGCAACGGCTTCACTTCGATCACGGTGTCGCCGAACTGGCCATGGCCGCCCGACTGCTTCTTGTGGCGCCCACGCTGGGTGACGGTCTTTCGGATCGTCTCCTTGTAGCCGATCGCCGGCGGCCGCGAATCCACCGCCACGCCGTAGCGGCGCTTCAGCCGCTCGAGGGTGACCTTGAGATGCTCGTCATTGACTCCCTTCAAGCGGGTTTCGTGCAGAGCTTCGTCCTGCTCCCACAGAAGAGCGCGATCCTCTTCGGTCAACCTGTGCAGCGCCGTCGACAGCCGGACATCGTCCTTCCGGTCCTTGGTGGCGATGGCCAGCGCATAATTGCGGGTCGGCTCGGGAAGCTCCGGCGAGGGCGGCATTTTCCCGGAGGCAAGCCACTGGCCTGCACCGACGCCCTCCAGCTTGGCGATGGCGACGACGTCGCCATTCCTGGCCTCCGACAGCTTCGCCGTCCTTTCACCCTGGACGGCGAACAAGGTCCCGATCCGGATCGGGTCTTCGTCGGGACCCTTGAGCTCCGCGCCTTCCTTGAGGCCGCCGCCGAAAACGCGGGCGAAAGTGAGCCGGCCCATCGCGCCGCTGTTCGAGACCTTGAAGACGAAGGCGCAGCCATTCGAAGCGCCGAGCCGTTCGGCCGCCGCCGATGGTTCCGGAACTTCGTGGCGAAGAGTCTTCAACAGCCGGCGAACCCCGAAGTCCATTGTCGCCGAGCCGAAAAGGACGGGCACGATCTGGGCGGCGCCGGTCTCCTTCGACAGATCGGCGAACACGGTCTGCCGATCCGGCACCTCGTCCATCAGCAATTGCTCGAGAAGGACGTCGTCATGATCGGCGAGCTGCTCAAGCATGTGGGCGCGTTCGAGCGCTTCCCGGTCCGCGAGATCGCCCGGAATATCCTTCTGCTCGGACGGCTGGCCCGGCCGGTAATAATAAGCGCGCTCGAGGGCGATATCGACGAAGCCATTTATCTTCTCGCCCTCGCGGATCGGGATCCAGCGGGCGATGAGCGGCGACGCGCTCATCGGCTGAAGCGATTCCAGGAGCGACTGGATCGAGCCGCGAGCATGATCGATCTTGTTGACGAAGATCATGTGAGGAATGCCAAGCGCTTCGAGCTGGCGAAGGGTTGGCTCGGCGAGCAGCGCACGGTCCGGCTCGGGGTCGACGACGACGATCGCAAGATCGGCGGCGGCCGCGCCGAGCGCGCCATCGGCGGCGAAGCCCACCGATCCCGGCGCATCGATCAGCGCGAAATGATCGTCCATATAATCGAGGTGGAGAAGGTTGAGCTCGGTCGAGCCGCCGCGAGCGCGGGCCTCCTGACTGGAATCGCCGACGCTGCTGCCGTCGGCGACGGATCCCTGCCGGCCGATGGCTCCGGCGGCAAAAAGAAGGGCCTCGGCAAGGCTGGTTTTACCCGCCCCGCCAGGCCCGACGAGCGCGATGGTCCTGGTGCCTGCAGCTCTACCGGGCATGAACGTCTCCTTCGTGTGCCTGCGGCACTCCGCGAAGAAGACGCGGCGCCGCGCCCTGTGGGAAACTACCAGCCTTCACCCATATGCCGCGAAGTTCAAGGGGGTATGAGAGACGACGCTTCGGAACGGTTCTCAGCGGCGGCGGCCTGAAGCCTGGGCGAGCCAGGCGATCAGCGCCGCTCGGTCCTGGCCCGACTCGAGGCCCGTAAATCCCATTTCGGTGCCGGGGGCGACCGACTCCGGATCGCGGAGAAATCGATCCAGCAGGTCCGGGCTCCATTGCGGCCGTGCCGCGGCGAGCCGGCGAAGTGCGGGCGAATAGTTGAAATCGGGCTCGGCCGCGATCCGCCGGCCGACGATTCCCGCCAGGGTCGGCCCGGCCGGCGTGTTCGCGCCTGGTTGCAGCGCGTGGCAGGCGAAGCATTGACGGTACACTATCTCGCCTCGGGCGAGGTCGGGCGACGGCGGCGGCGGCGGCGTGCCGCAGGCCGCTCCGGCGGCAATGAACGCCGGCATCGCGAACGCCGGCAGCCTCATCCGTCGGTATCGATCACCATGATCCGGTCGAGGCGCGATTCCGGAAGGTAGATTCGCCCCGGGCTTCCGAGGATCTGTCTCACCTGAGCATCGTCGCCGCTGCCGGGATAGCGGGTCCACCGCTCGGTCGCGGGGTCGAAAGACAGGACCGCATTGGCGCCGAAATCGCTGATCCAGACGATGTCCCTATCATCGACATAGACCGCATAGACTCGCGGGCGTTCGCCGTCGGGGCGCCAGCTCTCCCATTCCCCGCTGGCCGGGTCGTAGCGGCTCAGCTGACCGCCATTCCATTCCGAGATCCACAGGCGGCCGCTTCCATCCGCCCATACCCGCCGGGCGCCCTGCTGCGCCGTCGGCGGCTCGATGATGGTCGCAGCGCCGGTCGAGCGGTCCACCCGGGCGAGATGGCTGCCCGCGAGGGAAACATAATAAATGTCGCCGGCCGGCGTCGCGGCGATCCCATAGGGTCCGCGCCCTTCCGGATCGCGCCAGACCTGAACCGCGCCCGTTCGCGGGTCGAGCCGGCCGTAGACCCCGGTCTGGCCCGTGAACCACAGCAGTCCGTCGCCATCGAAGGCCGCGGTGTTGAGGTTGGAATCAGTGAATTCGGGCGGCAGCGGCCACGTCCTCACCCCATCCGTCGCCGGATCGTAGCGGACGATCGCGTTGAGGCCGCTGTCCGTGATCCAGGCGGCGCCGTCCGGCCCCTGGATCACCCCGTGCGGCGCCGAACCCTCGCCGAGCGGGACTTCGCGAACCGCTCCGGTGGCCGGGTCGAGGATCCCGAGAACGCCGCGCCGCTGGCCGGTATACCAGATCTTGCCGTCCGGCGCCGGAGCGACGTCGTGCGGCCGCGATCCTGCAGGAACCTCGTAGACCTTCACGTTCGCAGCCGAGGCGGTCGGCGCCGTCGCGGCCTCGCCGCCTTCGTTCGCCGCCGTCGTCCCCTGGCCGCAGGCAGGCATGGAAGGAATGGCGAGCATGAGCGCGAGGACTGGCAGGTGAAACTTCATTGAAAGCACCTTTCCACGAGATAGGCGCATTGTAACGATCCTCGGCCCTCGGAAACAGGGGGCCGTGCCTTGCTTGCCCGACTGGCGTCGCTCGCTTACATCGCCGCCATGACCTCGACCAACGACATCAGGCGAAGCTTTCTCGAATTTTTCGGCCGCGAAGGGCACTTCATCGTGCCGTCGGCGCCGCTCGTGCCGCAGAACGATCCGACCCTGATGTTCGTCAATGCGGGCATGGTGCCGTTCAAGAACGTGTTCACCGGTCAAGAAAGCCGTCCCTACGTCACCGCCACCTCCTCGCAGAAGTGCGTTCGCGCCGGCGGCAAGCATAACGATCTCGACAATGTCGGCTATACCGCGCGCCACCACACCTTCTTCGAGATGCTCGGCAATTTCTCGTTCGGCGACTATTTCAAGGAGAGGGCGATCGACCTCGCCTGGCGTCTCATCACCCGGGAATGGGGGATCAGCCCGGACCGGCTGACCGCGACCGTCTATCATACCGACGACGAGGCGTTCGACCTGTGGAGGAAGATTTCCGGCCTTCCCGAAAGCCGGATCATCCGGATTCCCACCAAGGACAATTTCTGGGCGATGGGCGACAACGGGCCCTGCGGCCCCTGTTCGGAAATCTTCTACGATCATGGCGAGCATATTCCGGGCGGACCGCCCGGATCGCCGAACGAGGACGGCGACCGATTCACCGAGATCTGGAACCTCGTCTTCATGCAATATGAGCAGGAGGACAATGAGATCGTCCGCGATCTGCCTCGGCCCTCGATCGACACCGGCATGGGCCTGGAGCGGATCGCCGCCGTTCTCCAGGGGGTTCACGACAATTATGACACCGATACCTTCGCGGCGCTGATCACCGCTTCGGCGGAGCTGACCGGCGCTTCCCCAACCGACGGGCGCAAGGCGAGCCATCGGGTGATCGCCGATCATTTGCGCGCCTCAGGTTTTCTGATCGCCGACGGCGTCCTCCCGGCCAACGAGGGCAGGGGCTATGTCCTCCGGCGTATCATGCGGCGGGCGATGCGCCATGCCCATATCCTCGGCGCCGCGGACCCGCTCATGCATCGCCTGGTGCCGGCGCTCGTCGCTGAAATGGGCGCGGCCTATCCCGAGCTGGTCCGGGCCCAGCCCCTCATCGAGGAGACGCTCAAGCTCGAGGAAACGCGGTTTCGCCAGACTCTCGACAAGGGCCTGAAGCTGCTCGACGAAGCTACCTCGGCGATGAAGCCGGGCGACATCCTCGCCGGTGCAACCGCCTTCAAGCTCTACGACACCTATGGCTTCCCCTACGATCTCACCGAGGACGCGCTTCGCGCCCAGGGCTTCGGAGTCGATCGCTCCGGCTTCGATTCCGCCATGGCCGAGCAGAAGGCGGCCGCCCGGGCAGCCTGGAAGGGCTCGGGAGCCAAGGCCTCCGAGGAAGTCTGGTTCGACATTGCCGAGGAGTTCGGATCGACCGAGTTCATTGGTTATGCCGGCCACGAGGGCGACGGCCAGGTGCTCGCCATCGTCAGGGACGGGGCTCGGGTCGAGCACGCCGGGGAGGGCGACAAGGTCGTCATCCTGACCAATCAGACGCCCTTTTACGGGGAGAGCGGCGGACAGATTGGCGATTCAGGAAAAGCGTCTTCGGACAAGGGCCTGGAAGCTGATATTGAGGATACATCGAAACCGCTGGGACGGCTTCACGCGCACCACGCCGAGATCCGCAAGGGCGAGGTTTCGGTCGGTGATGCGCTTCACCTGGTCGTGGATGCCGAACGGCGGGACCGGGTCCGGGCCAATCATTCGGCCACCCATCTGCTTCACGCCGCGCTTCGGCATCGCCTCGGCCTCCATGTCACTCAGAAGGGAAGCCTGGTCGCGCCGGATTATTTCCGGTTCGATTTCTCCCATCCCAGGCCGCTGACCCGCGAGGACATCGAGTCGATCGAGGAAGAGGTGAATCGCCACATCCGCGACAATCAGCCGGTCACGACCAAGCTGATGACTCCCGACGAGGCGATCGCCGCCGGCGCGATGGCGCTGTTCGGCGAGAAATATGGCGACGAGGTTCGCGTTCTGTCGATGGGCCGAGGGACCGACTCCACTTATTCGGTCGAGCTTTGCGGCGGCACCCATGTCTCCGCCCTCGGCGATATCCAGCTGTTCAAGATTATCGGCGAGAGCGCCGTCGCCGCCGGCGTCCGCCGGATCGAGGCGCTTACCGGGGAGGCGGCGCGACTCTGGCTCACCGGCCGGGAGAGCCGGCTGAGGGAAGCCGCATCGGCGTTGAAGGCTTCGCCGGAAGAGGTGCCGGCACGGGTGGCGGCACTGGTCGAGGAGCGCCGCCGGCTCGAACGCGAGCTGGCCGACGCAAGGAAGATGCTGGCGCTTGGCGGTGGAGCCGGAGCGGAATCCGCCGCTCCGGAACAGGTCGCCGGGCACGGCTTCATCGGCCAGGTCCATGAAAATCTCGATCCCAAGGCTCTGCGCGGACTTGTCGACGAAGCGAAGAAGCGGGTCGGCTCCGGGGTTGCCGCGATCGTCGCCGTCAATGACGGCCGCGCCAGCGTTGCCGTGGGAGTCACCGAAGACCTCGCCGCCTCGCTCAACGCGGTCGATCTCGTCAGGAAGGCGGTCGAGGCGCTCGGGGGCCAGGGCGGCGGCGGCCGTCCCGACCTCGCCCAGGGCGGCGGTCCCGACGGCGCCCGAGCCGCCGAGGCGATTCAGGCTGTTCGAGAAGCGATCGAGTCAGTGCCGGCCTGAGCGGGCGGCTCCGGCCCGAAGATGCTCATTCCGCCATATTCGCCCGAGCGAGCGCGCTCCTCGGCGATGAAGGCGTCGAGCGACGGGCCGCCGACATGGGCTTCGAGCCGGCGCGCCTGCTGATCGAGACGCCGGATCGCGCCGATCTTCTCGTCCCGGCCCAGCTTCGCCTGCTCGACCGCCGATTTCAGGACGCCGATCGTCTTGTCATAGACCTTGAGCGGAACCGGGAAGGGATGCCGGTCCTTGCCGCCATGGGCGAGCGAGTAGCGGGCAGGATCGCTGAATCGGCAAGGTTCGCCATGGACGATCTCGGCGACCATCGCGAGCGAGCGGATCGTCCTCGCGCCCACTCCGGGGACCTGGAGCAGCTCGGGGAAATCGGCGGGGCCGGCCTCCTCGGCCGCCGCGAGGCTGGCGTGGAGCCGGCGCAGGACCACGTCGCCCGAAGTGACGTCATGACGGCTCGGCATGAGGAGGTGGGGCAAAGGCGGCTGGTCAGTGGCGACAGAAGGACGCAGCGCCGCCGCCTCGCGGACGAGGCCGTCGGGGCCGAGCGACTTGAGCAGGGCGAGCTGGGCCTGACGCGATCCGGCAGCCCGGCGATCGGCAAGGTTGACGATCTCGCCGCCGCTTCGCCCCTCGATGGCGCTGTGGGGGGAATCGACGAAGCTCTCCAGGCCCTCGGAAAGCCAGTGATAACGGCGCGCCGTCCGGCGGCCGTCGCTCATGCCCTGCTGGACCACCGTCCAGCGGCCGTCGTCGGTGACGATGAAGCCGTGGAGATAGAGATCGAAGCCGTCCTGAACGGCGGCGCTGTCCACCTTGGCGACGAGCCGGCTGATTCCGCCAAGCGCCGCTCCGTCGAAGCCGGCGCGCTCGCCAGCGGTAACAAGCTCTTCAGGAGTCTTGCGGCTGTGGCGTCCGCGTCCGCCGCAGACATGGATTCCGAGCTCGGATGAGCGGGGATTGAGACCGCGCTTGAGAGCGCCGACGACACTTGTCGTGATTCCCGAGGAATGCCAGTCCATCCCCATCACCGCGCCGAACGACTGGAACCAGAAGGGATGGGCGAGCCGGCGAAGCAGATCGTCGCGGCCGTGATGGAGGATGATCGCCTCGGCGATGATCGTTCCGAGCCTCGTCATCCGTTCCCCTAGCCAGGCGGGCACGCGGCCGCCGTGTAGCGGGAGATCGGCGCTGCCGGATCGATTTCCCATCGCCCTCTCCTTGGAACAAAGATGGAACGATATCAGCCTGAGCCGGTGGAGACCAGTGGCTATTGGGGGGTGAGCGCGTCCCGAAGGCGTCGGCCGCGTTGCGGCGGCTCCTTGGGCAGCATTCCGAGCTCCATGATCTGCTTTCGAAGCTCACTCCTCTTCTCGTGGATGGAAGCGATCACCGGGCCCATCGCCATCCCGAGATCGACCAGCACCGCCTCGGAAAGCTGGAGCGAGGATTCGATCGTCTCCGGAACGGCGTCGGTCGCTCCGGCTCTGTAAAGCTCCGCCGCATGCGATGGGTCGCGGGCGCGAGCGACGATGGTGAGGTTGGCGGAGGACGCCCTGACCCGTTTGGTGAGGCGAACGGTCAGTACCGGATCGTCCATCGTCAGGACGAGCGCCTCGGCATGGGCGAGATTGAGGCGATCGACCAGTTCGGGCCGTGCGACGTCGCCGAAGATGATCGGATCGCCTTCGCGCCGCGCTGCGGCCACGGCGTCGACATCCGAATCGACCGCCAGGAAACGGCGATTGTGAGTCTTCAGCATTTCCGCGACGAGCCGCCCGACCCGGCCGTAGCCGATGATGATCACCGGCGGCGAGTCGTCGTCGGGCCCGGGCAGCGGCACATCGGGCTCAGAAGGCGCTCGTACGCCTCGGGCCGCAAGCTGGCCGAGCTTCGCAAGCAGCGGCGTGACCGTCAGTCCGATCGCTGTGACGATCTGCCAGAACGCCGCGGTTTCCCTCGTGATCAGGCCGGCGGCCGAAGCGGCGGCAAGGACGATCAGGGTCGTCTCCGACGGCGACGCCATGACCACCCCCGTCTCGGCCGCGACCGCGGGGGTGGCGCCGGAAAGCCGAAGCAAAGAAGCGGTGACGGCGGCCTTGATTGCGAGCACGCCCAGCACCGCCGCGAGCAGCGCCGTCCAATTGTCGAAGATGACCCTGAAATCCACGCTCATCCCGACGGTGATCAGGAAGACGCCGAGGGCGAGACCGCGGAACGGCGCGGTGATCACTTCGACCTGGTCATGATAATCGGTTTCCGCGATGAGGATTCCGGCGATGATCGCGCCGACGATCGGCGAGAGGCCGACGGCGGCGGTGGCGAGGCTGGCGACGATCACGACGAGCAGGCTCGCGGCGAGGAAGAGTTCGGGGCTTTTCGTCCGAGCCGCCTGGGCGAAGAGCCGAGGCAGGAAGAGCCGGCCGAGGATGAGCATCGCGGCAACGACGGCGGCCCCGGCAAGCAGCACGTTCATCATGTTGGTGAGGCCGGCGAGGCCGACATGGGGCGAGAGGGCGCCGAGCGCGAAGATGATCGGGACGATCGCCAGATCCTCGAAAAGCAGCATTGCCAGCGCCGATCGGCCGACCGCGGTGGCGGCGTTGGTCAGCGGCAACACTAGCGCCGTCGAGGACAAGGCCAGGGCCAGGCCGAGTGCGACCGATGCGCTCGGGCCCGTGCCGATCAGGTAGAGCGCCAGGCCGATGAAGGCCGCGCCGATCAGAAGCTCGGCGGCGCCGACTCCGAAGACGAGCCGGCGCATGCCCCAGAGCCGCTTGAACGAAAGCTCCAGCCCGATCGAGAAGAGCAGGAGGATGATTCCGAACTCGGCGAACGGCTCGATCGATTCGCGATTCGAGATGGTGACGTAGTTGAGCCACGGATATTGGCCCGAGAGTGATCCCAGGCCGGCCGGGCCGACGAGCAGCCCGATCAGGATGAAGCCGATGACGGGGCTGATCCTGAATCGGGCGAAGGCGGGGATGACGATCCCCGCCGCGCCCAGGATGACGAGCGCATCGCTGAGACCTGAAGTGCCGAAATCGCCGGGCGCCGGGTGCATCTTCTCCTTTATGCAGCCCGAGGCCGCTTTGTCAGCTACCAGCCGCCGATTCGCCGGTCAGGCGGTCTGAACTTCCTCGGCCATGGCCTTCTCGAGATTGGCCCGGATCGCCTCGAAGAACTGTTCTGTCGTCATCCAGCTCTGTTCAGGACCGATCAGGATGGCCAGATCCTTCGTCATCTTGCCCTGCTCGACGGTCTCGATGCAGACCCGCTCGAGAGTCTCGGCGAAACGGGTGACTTCGGGCGTGTCATCGAACTTGCCGCGATATTTCAGGCCGCCCGTCCAGGCGAAGATCGAGGCGATCGGGTTGGTCGAGGTCGCCTTGCCCTGCTCGTGCATCCGGAAGTGGCGGGTGACGGTGCCGTGGGCGGCCTCGGCTTCGACCGTCTTGCCGTCCGGGGTCATCAGGATCGAGGTCATCAGGCCGAGCGACCCGAAGCCCTGAGCGACCTGGTCCGACTGGACGTCGCCGTCATAATTCTTGCAGGCCCAGACGAACTTTCCACTCCACTTGAGCGCGCTCGCGACCATGTCGTCGATCAGGCGATGCTGATATTCGATTCCAACCTTATCGAACTTCGCCTTGAATTCGCTGGTGAAGATTTCCTCGAAAAGATCCTTGAAGCGGCCGTCATAGGCCTTGAGGATGGTGTTCTTGGTCGACAGATAGACCGGCCATTGCCGGTTGAGCCCGTAATTGAAGCAGGCGCGGGCGAAATCGCGGATCGACTCGTCGAGATTGTACATCCCCATCGCCACTCCGGCGGCCGGGAAATCGAACACTTCATGTTCGATCTCCTCGCCATTCTCGCCGGTCCATTTGATGGTGAGCTTGCCCGGTCCGGGGACCCGGAAATCGGTCGCCTTATACTGGTCGCCGAAGGCGTGGCGGCCGACGACGATCGGGTCGGTCCAGCCGGGGATCAGCCGAGGCACGTTCTCGATGACGATCGGCTCGCGGAAGACGACACCGCCGAGGATGTTGCGGATCGTCCCGTTCGGCGATTTCCACATCTTCTTCAGGCCGAACTCCTCGACCCTCGCCTCGTCGGGCGTGATCGTGGCGCATTTGACTCCGACGCCGTGCTTCTTGATCGCCTCGGCTGCCTCGACCGTGATCCGGTCTTCGGTCTCGTCGCGCTTCTCGATGCCCAGATCGTAATAGAGCAGTTCGACATCCAGATAGGGCAGGATCAGCCGTTCGCGGATCCATTGCCAGATGATGCGGGTCATCTCGTCGCCGTCGAGCTCGACGACGGGGTTCTTCACCTTGATCTTGGCCATGAGGCGGTCGCTTTTCCCTGTTTTGCACTCTGCTTTGCGGGGCCGTGTAGGCGGAGCGGGGCCGCTGATCAACCAAGCGCGGCGCTTGTTGTCTCCCCTCGGCTCACCGCCTAAAGACGGCGAATGTCCTCGCTCGAAAAATCCGATCTGGTCACCACGACCGTCCGCTATCGAATGCCGAGCGTGCATCCGGAAGGACGCAAGTTCGTCGTCATCGCCGTTGCGATCGCCCTCCTGTTCTGGTGGGTGATCGACTGGGACTGGCTCGGCTGGCTGAGCATCGGGCTCGCCGCCTGGATCGCGGCCTTCTTCCGCGACCCGATCCGGACGACGCCGACGGGCGAGGGGCTGATCATCGCCCCGGCCGACGGGATGGTGACGATGATCACCACGGTGCCGCCGCCGAGCGAGCTGGTCGGTCCCGACGGGCTCGCCGACGAGCCGCTGATCCGGGTCTCGATCTTCATGAGCGTCTTCGACGTGCACATCAACCGGACCCCGATCCCAGGGACGGTCCGTCGGGTTCACTACATTGCCGGCAAGTTCCTCAACGCCGATCTCGACAAGGCGAGCGAGGACAATGAACGGCAGCATATCCTCGTCGAGGGCGACAACGGCACGAAGGTCGCCTTCACCCAGATCGCCGGCCTCGTCGCCCGCCGGATCGTGCCCTGGATCAAGGTCGGCGACCGGCTCGTCGCCGGCCAGCGGGTCGGGCTGATCCGGTTCGGCAGCCGGGTGGACGTCTATCTGCCCGCCGGGACCTCCTCGCAGGTCCTGCTCGGTCAGCGAACGGTCGCCGGCGAGACCATCATCGCCAAGACGGGCCTTTCCGAACTGATCGAGGGCCTGGCCCAGTGAGTCCCGAACCGCGCGTGCGGGAAAGACGGGGCATTCCACTTCGGGCGGTCGTGCCCAACGCCGTCACCGCGCTCGCCTTGTGCGTCGGCCTGACCGGAGTCCGTTTCGCCATCGCCGAGGAATGGGACCTCGCCGTCGCCATGATCGTGCTGGCGGCGGTGCTCGACGGGATGGATGGACGGATTGCCCGAGCGCTCAAAGGCCAGACGCGCTTCGGTGCAGAACTCGATTCATTGTCGGATGTGATTGCGTTCGGCGCGTCGCCCGCCATCATTCTTCACCTCTGGTCACTTCAGAATCTGCCGAGCTGGGGGTGGGTCTTCGCGCTCGCTTATGCGGCATGCATGGCGTTGCGACTCGCCCGCTTCAACGCCAGGATCGACGTCGAGGACCAGCCGCACAAATCGGCCGGCTTCAACACCGGAGTGCCTGCGCCGGCGGGCGCGGGGCTATTGTTGCTGCCGATCATCGTGTGGTTGGCCAGCGAGCGCCAATGGACCTGGCTTGCAGACTATCGGATCGTCGCCCCGTGGGCAGCCTTTGTGGCCTTCCTTGCCATCTCCAGCCTGGCGACCTTTTCCTGGGGTTCGCTTCGCCTCCGCCGCAAGGTCCGGCTGGAGGCCATCGTCGTCATAGCCTTGCTGGGTGGCGCGCTCGTTTCCGTCCCATGGCAGACCCTGACGGTCTGCGGAATCGCTTACCTGGCCATGATCCCCTTCAGCGTCATGAGCTATGCCAGGATCAAGCGGCAGCGCGCGAGCGCCACGCCACTGGCGCCGGCGACTTCGCCGTCGCCGGCAACGGCAAGCCGCGAAAAGCCGCGACGATCTCCGCCCGAGATGCCTTTATCGTGAGCTCGAGGGTCAGGCCGAGCGCGACCAGAAGGCCGGAGAAGAAAAGGATCGAAGCAAGGTGAGCCACGGCTTTCCCCTTTTGTTCGAGAGGTGGGAACGATGCAGTGGCGAAATGGCTCCGCAACCGCGTTGAAGCGTTGGTATGTTCTTGTTCTGTTCTAATGTCAAGCGCCGGCGTAACGATCGGGCGGACAGGGTTTGCACCACGCTGACGAAGAAGCATGTAGGCGCAGCGGTTTCCTCGTCGGAAGGGGCGATGGACCTGCGGGCGCCGGCCACCGGCCTCGCGAGGAAGCGGGCGGGTTGATTTCCGAGCCCCATCCCCTTAAGTGCGCGGCCATTCCACATGCGGATGCCATCATACCGGTGTCTCGGATCTGATCCGGGATCATTCGGCGCCGCAGAGGTAGAACCGGAAGGAGAAAGATCATGGCGTCACCCGACGTCACCATGCAGCAATTGCTCGAGGCCGGAGCGCATTTCGGCCACCAGACCCACCGCTGGAATCCGAAGATGAAGCCGTATATTTTCGGCGAGCGGAACGGCGTCCACATCATCGACCTGTCGCAGACCGTGCCCCTGTTCGCTCGGGCGCTCGACTTCGTCCGCCAGTCGGTCGCCGCCGGCGGCAAGGTGCTGTTCGTCGGCACCAAGCGCCAGGCGCAGGATCCGATCGCCGAAGCGGCCCGCCGCTCCGGTCAGCATTTCGTCAACCATCGCTGGCTGGGCGGAATGCTCACCAACTGGAAGACGATCTCCAACTCGATCAAGCGCTTCAAGAGCCTCGAGGAGCAGCTTTCGGGCGACACCGCCGGGCTCACCAAGAAGGAAGTCCTTCAGCTGACCCGCGAGCGCGACAAGCTCGAGCTGTCGCTTGGCGGAATTCGCGACATGGGCGGGCTTCCGGACGTCATCTTCATCATCGACGCCAACAAGGAAGAGCTGGCCGTCAAGGAAGCCAATGTCCTTGGCATCCCGGTCATTGCCGTACTCGACACCAACGTCAGCCCGCAGGGCATCGCCTTCCCGGTTCCGGGCAATGACGATGCGAGCCGCGCCATCCGCCTCTATTGCGACGCGATCGCCGATTCGGTTCTCGCCGGCAAACAGGGCGGCGCGTCCGCCCGCGGCGTCGACATCGGCGCCATGGATGAGCCGCCGGCCGAGCAGGCGCTGGCCGAAGCTTGATCATCCGGGAGGGGCATCGCCTCTCCCGTTCGGCCTGAGCCCTTCGAAGCCCTTTCTATGTTCTGAAAGGAAGCCCTTCGACAGGCTCAGGGCGAACCATTTTGGAATCGAAAAGAAGGACAAGAGACATGGCTGAGATCACGGCCGCCGCCGTCAAGGAGCTGCGCGAGCGCACCGGCGCGGGAATGATGGATTGCAAGAAGGCACTGGGCGAGACCCAGGGCGACATGGAAGCGGCGATCGACTGGCTTCGTACCAAGGGTCTCGCCGCCGCCGCCAAGAAGGCTGGCCGGACCGCGGCCGAGGGCCTTGTCGGAGTCGCCGTGGCCGGCAACCGCGGCGCGGTCGTCGAGGTCAATTCGGAAACGGACTTCGTCGCCAAGAACGAACAGTTCCAGGAATTCGTCCGGACCGTTGCTGATCTCGCCCTCCAGGGCAGTGGCAATGTCGAGAATCTGCTCTCGGCCAGCTGGCCGGCGGGCGGCACCGTCCAGGAGAAGCTGACCAGCAACGTCGCGACGATCGGCGAGAACCAGTCCTTGCGCCGAACCGCCGTCCTTCAGGTCAATGACGGGGTGGTCGTTTCCTACGTCCACAACAGCGTGGCCCCGGGGCTCGGCAAGATCGGCGTTCTCGTCGCCCTCGAAAGCGCGGCCGACAAGGGCGCCCTCGAGTCCCTCGGCAAGCAGCTGGCGATGCACATCGCCGCGGCCAACCCGCAGGCGCTGACCGGCGAGGATCTCGATTCCGCGACGATCGAGCGCGAGCGTTCGATCGCCGCCGAGAAGGCAAAGGAATCGGGCAAGCCCGACGCGATCGTCGAAAAGATGGTCGAAGGCGCGATCGCCAAGTTCCGCAAGGAGAATGCGCTCCTGTCGCAGCTCTTCGTGATGGACAACAAGACGAAGGTCGAGGACGTCGTCGCCGCCGCGGGCAAGCAGGCCGGCGCGACGATCACGATCAGCGCGTTCGTTCGCTTCCAGCTCGGTGAAGGCATCGAGAAGAAGGAAAGCGATTTCGCCGCCGAAGTCGCCGCCGCTTCCGGCGTCGGCAAGGTCGAGCCGGTCGCCTGAAAGGCCAGCCCCGCTTCCTAAGAGAAGGGGGGAAGATGCCTGGCCGGGTCGCTCATACTCACCAGGGTGTTTACTCGGCGCCCGTTGCAGGCGCCGAGTACACACCCTAAGGTGCGCCACCTCGCCCCGCAGACGAAGATCGGACCGACGAACCCCATGCCGCGCCCGCGCTTCAACCGAATCCTCCTGAAGCTGTCCGGCGAAGCCCTGATGGGCGAAGGCCAGTTCGGGATCGATCCAGCCACCGTCGCTCGTCTCGCCGACGAGATCCGTGCCGCCCGCGACGCCGGGCACGAGCTCTGCCTCGTCGTCGGCGGCGGCAACATCTTCCGCGGCCTGGCCGGCGCGGCCAAGGGCTTCGATCGCGCGAGCGCCGATTATATGGGCATGCTTGCGACGGTGATGAACGCCCTCGCGCTTCAGAATGCGCTCGAGAAGATCGGCGTCGACACGAGGGTTCAGTCGGCGATCCCGATGGCGACCGTCTCCGAGCCCTATATCCGCCGCCGGGCGGTCCGCCACATGGAGAAGGGCCGGGTGGTGATCTTCGCCGCCGGCACCGGCAACCCCTTCTTCACCACCGACACGGCAGCGGCGCTTCGAGCGGCGGAAATGGGCTGCGACGCCTTGTTCAAGGGCACCAGCGTCGACGGCATCTACGATTCGGATCCGAAGAAGAATGCGGGCGCGAAAAGATATGACCGCCTCAGCTTCAACCGGGTCCTTGCGGACGATCTCAAGGTGATGGACGCCAGCGCCGTCGCCCTTTGCCGCGACAACAATATTCCGATCGTCGTCTTCAACATCCGCGAGCAGGGCAATCTGGCCCGAGTGCTCGGCGGCGAGGGGACCGCGACGATCGTTCTCAATGAGGGAGAGAGCCATGCCAGCCTATGACAAAGCCGACCTGCAGCGCCGGATGCACGGCGCCGTGGAGGCGCTGAAGCATGATCTTGGCGGCCTGAGGACGGGCCGAGCGACGACGACCCTGCTCGATCCGATCCATGTCGAAGTCTATGGTTCGAACATGCCGCTCAACCAGGTGGCGACGGTGTCGGCCCCTGAGCCTCGAATGTTGTCCGTGCAGGTCTGGGACAAGTCCAATGTCGGGCCCGTCGAGAAGGCGATCCGGAACGCCGATCTCGGGATCAATCCCGTCGTCGACGGCCAGAACATCCGGCTGCCGATCCCCGACATGACCGAGGAGAGGCGAAAGGAGCTTTCCAAGCTTGCTCACCAATATGCCGAGAAGGCGAAGATCGCCGTCCGCAACGTCCGCCGCGACGGCAATGACGCGCTCAAGCAGGACGAGAAGAAGCACGAGATCAGCGAGGACGAACGCAAGCGCAGCGAGACCGAGGTCCAGAAGCTGACCGACGAGACGATTGCCGACATCGATCAGGTGCTTGCGTCGAAGGACAGGGAAATTCTGCAACGGTGAGCCGGAGCCCTCAGCCGGCCGGCGCTTCGCCGGCCGCGACCGGCTCGGCAAAGGCCGTTCCTCGCCACGTCGCCATCATCATGGACGGCAATGGCCGCTGGGCCAAGGCCCGGGGCCTGCCCCGGTCTGCCGGGCACCGAGCCGGTGCCGAAGCCGCACGTAACGCGCTCCGGGCGGCCGGGGAGGCGGGAGTCGAATGCCTGACTCTCTACGCCTTCAGCTCGGAGAATTGGCGGCGGCCGGCCGCGGAGATCAGCGATCTCACCGGCCTTCTCAAGATCTATATCAAGAGAGAGCTGGAAAGCCTTCATAAAGAAGGGATTCGGCTCAGGATTCTTGGCGATCACACGGCGTTCGAAAGCGATGTCGCGGAGATGGTCGACCGGGCCGTCGAGAAGACGGCCGGCAACGACCGGATGACCCTGGCGATCGCCCTCAATTACGGCGCACGAAGCGAGATCCTCCGCGCCGTAAGACTCATGGCCGCCGAAGCTCGCGCCGGTCGCCTCGATCCGGAGCAGATAGACGAGGCCCGGATGGACGAGGCGCTCGATACGGCCGGCCTGCCGCCGCTCGATCTCCTGATCCGGACCTCGGGTGAATATCGATTGTCCAATTTCCTGCTTTGGCAGGCAGCCTATTCGGAGCTCCTGTTCGTTGACTCGCTTTGGCCCGATTTCGACGGCGAGGCGATGCGCTCGGCTCTGTCGGAATATGCGCGGCGTGAACGGCGCTACGGAGGCTTATGAGCGACGCCGAAGCTCCCATCCGCAAATCGGATCTGCCGATCCGCTTCGCTGCCAGCGTCGTCATGATCGTCGTCGCAAGCGCCGCCACCTATTTCGGCGGCTGGGCGTTTCGGGCTCTGGCGACTCTGGCCGCGGTCCTGATGATGATCGAATGGGGCGACATGCACCGGGTGCCGCGGCTGTGGAGCGGCCTGGGAGCGCTCCTCATCGCCGCCAACCTGCTGGTTGGAACGGAGCTCCTCTATCCGGCGGGCACGGCCCAGGCGCTTGGCGAGGGCGGCGATCCCGCCGCCCTGCTGCCGCAGAGCTTCGACCCGGCCTGGTGGGGTTTCGGCGCCGCGGTCCTGCTCGGCCTCCTCCTCGGCCTGGCCAGCCGAAGGCCCGTCATGGCGTGGGGTTACATCTATCTGGCGGTTCCGGCCTTCGCCCTGCTCGTGCTCGGCTGGCTCGATATCGCCATCGTCTTCTGGGTCTTCATCGTGACCTGGTCGACCGACATCTTCGCTTATTTTGCGGGGCGCTCGATCGGAGGCCCGAAGCTCGCGCCCCGGATCAGCCCGAACAAGACCTGGGCCGGCCTGATCGGCGGAATGGCGGGTGCCGCACTGCTCGGCTGGCTGACCGCCGACCTGCTGGACCTCGGTTCGCCGTTCGCCTGGCTGGGCGCGCCGATGGGGATCATCGCCCAGGCCGGCGATCTCTACGAGAGCTGGGAGAAGAGGCGGGCAGGGGTCAAGGACAGCGGCACAATCCTGCCCGGACATGGCGGCGTGCTCGATCGTCTCGACGGGTTGCTCGCCGTCGTCGTCGCAATGATGGCGGTGCTGATGACGGGGCTTTGGACCGGGTGAACCAGAGAAAGGTCACGATACTTGGCGCGACCGGTTCCGTCGGCCGGTCCACGCTGGATCTGATCGGCCGCGCAGGCGAACGATTCCAGGTCCTCGCCTTGACGGCGCGGCGCGATGTGGCGGGCCTTGCCGAGCTGGCGCGAAGGCATCGCGCCGCCGAGGCCGTCATCGCCGATCCCTCCCTTCACGAGGCGCTCGTCGATGCCCTCGCAGGGTCGGGAATCGTCGCTCGATCGGGAATGGCGGCGGTCGAGGAGGCGGCCGGCGCCGGCGCCGACTGGACGATGGCGGCCATCGTCGGCACGGCGGGCCTCAAGCCGGTGATGCGCGCTCTCGAACGCGGCGGCACGATCGCCTTCGCCAACAAGGAGGCCCTGGTTTCCGCGGGCGAGCTGATGACCCAAGCGGCGGCGGCGAGCGGCGCCACCCTGTTGCCGGTCGATTCCGAGCATAATGCCATCTTCCAATGCTTCGATCGAAGCCATCCCGACAGCGTCAGCCGGATCATCCTCACCGCAAGCGGCGGTCCGTTCCTCACCAAGACGTTGAAGGAGATGGAGCAGGCGAGCGCTGCCCAGGCGATCGCCCACCCCAATTGGTCGATGGGCGCGAAGATCTCGGTCGATTGCGCTACCCTGATGAACAAGGGCCTGGAGCTGATCGAGGCCTATCATCTGTTCCCAGTCGAGCCCGATGCCCTCGATGTCGTCATTCACCCGCAGTCGGTGATCCACTCGCTGGTGGAATATGTGGACGGGTCGGTCCTTGCCCAGCTCGGCGCTCCCGACATGCGAATCCCGATCGCCTACACGCTCGCCTGGCCCGAGCGGATGGAGACGCCGTGCGAGCGGCTCGATCTGGTCCGGATCGGCTCGCTCGACTTCCAGGCCCCGGATCTCGAGCGGTTCCCGGCGCTCCGGCTCGCCCGCGAAGCGCTCGAGGCGGGCGGAGCCAAGCCGGCAATCCTCAACGCCGCCAACGAGATAGCCGTCGCTTCCTTCCTTGAAAGCCGGATCGGCTTCCTCGATATAGCGGCTCTGGTCGGTGATGTGCTGGCCAGCTATGACCCTCCTGCGCCCTCGTCGCTGGACGATGTGCTGGAGATCGACCGCGAGGCGCGCGATGCGGCCGCGGCGACGGCAGGAAAGTTCCGCGATTGAACAGCCCCAATTTCCTCTTCACGATCCTTGCCTTCCTGCTCGTCATCGGGCCGCTCATCTTCGTTCATGAGCTCGGTCATTATTTCGTCGGGCGCTGGTTTGGGGTGAAGGCCGAAGCCTTTTCGATCGGCTTCGGCCGGGAGATATTCGGCTGGACCGACAAGAGAGGGACCCGCTGGAAGGTGGGCTGGATGCCGCTTGGCGGCTATGTCCGGTTCAAGGGGGATATGAACCCGGCAAGCACGCCTTCCGACGAGTGGCTGAACCTGCCGCCGGCCGAGCGGGCCGAGACCTTTCAGGCAAAGAAGCTCTGGCAAAGATTCCTCATCGTTCTTGCCGGGCCGGTGACCAATTTCCTGGTCGCGATCCTCGTCTACATCGCGCTCTTCGCCAGCTATGGGGAACCGCGGACTCCGCCGGTGGTCGCAGTGGTCGAGGAGGGCTCGGCCGCCGAGGCCGCCGGGCTTCGCCCAGGCGACCGGATCCGTTCCATCGATGGCCAGTCGATCGAGCGGTTCGAGGACATCGCTTCCTATGTGGCGATCAGGCCGGGCCAGCCGATGGCGTTCGAATATGAGCGGCAGGGCGCGTTGCTCACCCAGACCGTGGTTCCGCGTCCGCTCCAGCTCGAAGACCGGTTCGGCAACAAGGCCCGGATCGGCCGGGTGGGAATCGGGCCCGGCGGGATCGAGGTCGTCCGCCTTCCTCCACACGAGGTGGTCGGCGCCGCCTTTCGTCAGACCGGCCACACCGTAAAGATGATGGTCGTGACGCTCGGGCAGGTCATTACCGGAACCCGATCGGTGAAGGAAATGGGCGGTCCGCTGAAGATCGCTCAATATTCCGGACAGCAGGCGAGCCTCGGCTGGCTCGATTTCGTCCTTTTCATGAGCCTGATCTCAATTAATCTGGGATTCATCAACTTGTTGCCAATCCCGCTGCTGGATGGCGGACACCTGCTATTCTACGCGATAGAGGGAGTGAGGCGTAAGCCGCTGAAGCCGGCGGCCCAGGAATGGGCGTTCAGAACCGGACTGGCGGTGCTGCTGGCACTGATGATTTTCGTTACCTTGAACGACCTGGCGTCTTTTGGCCTCTTCACCAAGCTTGGCGGCTTGATCGGCTGACCATGATCGGGCAGGGCTGGCGTCGACAGGGATCATGGCCAGCCAGAGGGCCGGCATTCAACACAGAGGCGGGGACCGCGTGACGGTGAAACAAGCATTTCCCAAGGGTCGTAAGCTGTGCACGGCCTTGCTGGTCGGCACGATGCTCGGCGGGGTCGTCTCGCCGGCCGTCGCCCAGACCGCGGAGACGGTCCAGCCAGCCACGACCGAAGCGGCCCAGCCGGCCCCGGTCGCGGCGCCCGTGCAGCAGATCATTCGCTCGATCAGCGTCACCGGCAACCAGCGTCTCGAAGCCGAAACGGTCCTTTCCTATACCGCGCTCCGCCCCGGCGAGCCTTACGACAATGAGCGCCTCGACCAGGCGCTCCGCGATCTGCTCGCGACCGAGCTGTTCGCCGATGTCACGATCGCCGGCGCCGACACCGGCAATCTGGTCGTCCAGGTCCGCGAAAATCCGGTGATCAACCGGATCGTCCTCGAAGGCAATCGCCGCATCAAGGACGACAAGATCACTCCGGAAATCCGGCTTGCGCCGCGTCAGATCTTCACCCGTTCGCGCGCCCGTGCGGACGTCGCCCGAATCATCGAGCTTTATCGGCGCCAGGGTCGCTACGCCGCCCGGGTCGAGCCTCAGATCGTCCAGCTCGACCAGAACCGGGTCGACGTCGTGTTCGAGATCGACGAGGGGCCGAAGTCGCGCGTCCGCCAGATCAACATCATCGGCAACGAGCAGTTCGGCGACGGACAGCTCATCTCCCAAATGGCGACCCGCGAGGCGAGCTGGTGGAACATCCTCCAGTCCAACGACACTTACGATCCTGATCGTCTCGCCTTCGACCAGCAGAAGCTGAGGCAATTCTACCTCACTCAGGGCTATGCCGATTTCCGTGTCGTTTCGGCCGTGGCCGAGCTCACCCCCGATCGCCGCGACTTCATCATCACTTACGTGATCGAGGAAGGGGAGCGCTACAAGTTCGGCGAAGTGAACATCGAGAGCGATGTCCGCGACCTTACGGCCGAACAGTTGCGGCCGAGCGTCCCGATGGAGCCGGGCGACTGGTTCAACGCCCAGCTCGTCGAGGACACGGTCACCCGCCTCAACGAGCTCGCCGGCCTGTTCGGCTACGCCTTCTCCGACATTCGTCCCCAATATCAGCGCAATCGCGAGGCGCTGACGATGGGCATCACCTTCCGGGTCGCAGAATCGCCGCGCGTCTATGTCGAGCGGATCGACATCAGCGGCAACACCAACACCCATGACAAGGTCATCCGGCGCGAGTTCCAGCTCGCCGAGGGCGACCCGTTCAACAGCGTCGCGGTCAGCCGCTCGAGGGATCGGATCCGCTCTCTCGGCTTCTTCCAGGAAGAGCTCGAGATCCAGCAGGAGCAGGGGTCCGGACCGGACCGGGTGATCCTCGGAGTCGAGGTCGAGGAGCGAGCGACCGGCGAGCTTCAGCTGTCGGCGGGCTATTCGAGCCTCGAGGCGTTCCTGCTCAGCCTGTCGGTGAGGCAGCGCAATTTCCGCGGGCTCGGTCAGGAGCTTCGGGCTGCGATCAACTATTCGAGCTATTCCAAGTCTGCCGAGATCGGCTTTACCGAGCCTTATCTGTTCGATCGCAACGTCGCCGTCGGGTTCGACGTCTATCGCCGCGATTACAACAGCTTCAACTTTATCGGCAATAATCGCGAGACCACCTATGAGCAGGTGAGCACGGGCGGGCAGCTTCGCCTCGGCGTTCCGCTGACGACGAACATGCAGCTCGCTCTGCGTTACGGCCTGAACTATGACGAGGTCGGCCTCAGCCAGGCCAATTTCTTCACCGATCCGGACGGCGCCGGCCCACTGCCCGCGACCTGTGATCCGCTTCTTGCGGGCCGCTATCTGTGCGATGCCACCGGCAACCGCCTGACCTCCTCGGTCGGCTATTCGCTTCTCTACAGCACGCTCAACAACAATCTTCGGCCGAGCCGCGGCGAACGCCTGCTTCTGAGCCAGGATTTCGCCGGCCTGGGCGGCGACGTGCGTTATCTCCGGACTCGCTTGAGTGGCGCGAAATATTGGAACGTCTTCAACGACTTCATCTTCTCGTTGAGCCTCGAAGGCGGCTACATCCATTCGTTCGAGAATGGGTCGCCCAACGTCGATCCGGTTCGGATTACCGACCGCTTCTTCCTCGGCAATCCGCAGATTCGCGGCTTCGACATCCGCGGCGTCGGCCCGCGCATCCAGCGCATCCCCTATCTGTTCGACAGGGATCCGACCACCAAGGCGCCGATCAACGTCCGCCTCTCCGAGGATCGTCAGGAAATTCTCGACGACGCCCTGGGCGGCCGGGCTTATTATCTCGGCCGCGCCGAGCTGGAGATTCCTCTGGGCGCCGGCCTCCGCGACCTCGGCATCCGGCCGTCGATCTTCCTCGACGTCGGCGCCTTGTGGGGCGTTCGGGCGCCCGTCCTCAATGATCTTCCGCCCGACGATCCGCGCCTGTTCCGGCCGGTCCTCACTGTCGGCGGGCTCCGCCAATGCTCCACCGGCGGCGCCACTCCGGTCATCACGCCGATTCCGGTGGACGCGGCCGGCTGTCCGACCGGCACCAACCTTCTCCAGACACAGATCACCGCTCCGTTCCGGGAGGTGTTCCTCGGTGATTCGCCGAGCCCGCGTCTCGCCATCGGCATCGGCTTCAACTGGAACTCGCCCTTCGGGCCGTTCAGGATCGATATAGCCAAGGCACTATTAAGTGAGCCGGGTGACGACACCAAACTCTTCAGCTTCAACGTAGGGACCGCTTTCTAATGAACAAATTCATCTTTGGTGCGGCTGTTGCCGCGCTCGCTTCGACGATGCCGGTGGCCGCCCAGGCGCAACGCGCACCGGACGCCGTCATCGTCGTGGTCGATACCGACCGCATCTATCGCGAATGTACCGCTTGCCGGGCAGCACAGACCCAGCTCCAGGGCATGGTCACCTCCGCCCGCGCTCGCGCCACCCAACTCGGTCAGCCGATTCAGGCCGAAGCTCAGTCGATCGAACAAGCCGCCGCCGCCTTGCGCAACCAGACCGGCGCTGCCCGGGCGACCGCAGAGACGGCGCTCAACACCCGGCTCCAGCAATTACAGGCGCGGCAGACCACTGCCCAGCAGGAAGTTGCGCGGCTGGAGCAGAACATCCAGTCGAGCCAGGCCAATGTCCTTCGCCAGATCAACGAGCGTCTCAACCCGATCGTGACCCAGGTGATGACCCAGCGGAACGCGAACATCGCGCTCGATACCAATGCGACTCTCGCCCGGTCCAACGGCGTCGACGTCACCGACGCGGTGCTCGCCGCGCTCAACCAGCAGCTGACGACGGTCAACGTCGTTCCGCTGCCGGCGCCGCCGCAGCCGGCCCAGCCGCAGCCGCAGCCGCAGGGCCGCTAATGCCGGGCGAGGACGGCGCCGCCGCCATGCCGCTTGACGTCAGGCGGGTGATGGCGGCGCTGCCTCACCGGTTCCCAATGCTCCTCGTCGACCGGGTCGAGGAGCTGGTCGTCGATCAGCGAATCACCGCGATCAAGGCGGTGACGATCAACGAGCATTTCTTCGCCGGCCATTTCCCGGACCGGCCGATCATGCCCGGCGTTCTCATCGTCGAGGCGCTCGCCCAGGCGGCGGGGGTGCTTGCGGTGGAGTCGCTCGGTCTCGCCGGCTCCGGCAAGCTGGTTTACTTCATGGCGATCGACGGAGCGAAGTTCCGCACCCCTGTCGAACCGGGGGTTCTGCTTCGTCTCGAGGTCGAGTTCGTGCAGAAGCGTTCGACCGTCTGCAAGTTCGCCGGCAAGGCCTATGTCGGCGACAAGCTCGCCGCGCAGGCCGATTTCACGGCGATGATCGCGGATCCGCCGGCGGCCTGACGGGCTGCCAGGCGCCAGCCTTTTTCTCGACTCCGAAAATCTCGGCGACATGGGGGCCGTTCAGGCCCTCCGCGGCGATACGGCCGCCCCTCATGACGAGAATCCGGTCGGCGAACCGCGCCGCCAGATCGAGGTCGTGAATGGCCATGAGCGCCATCCGACCGTCGCTTCGGGTTTCGGACCTGATCAGCGCCATCAGCCGGATCTGCCAGAGAGGGTCGAGGTTCGCGGTCGGCTCGTCGAGCAGGAGGAGCCTGGGGCAGGGGAGCAGGGCCCGGGCGATCAGCACCCGGCTTCGCTCGCCCGTGGAGAGGCTGTCGACCCGCCGGCCGACGAGGTCCTCGAGCTCCAGTTCCGGCAAAGGCCGCGGATCGCCGGCGAGCGCGATCAGATCGCCGGCGAGGAGCGGCCAGGCCAGGTCCCTCGAGGCAGGCAGGTAGGTCAGATATTTCGGCCTGAGCGTTGGCCCGAGACGACGCGGGTCGGTGCCGTCGAGGCTCATCTTGCCCGAAGGCGAGCCAATTCCGGCGAGGGCGTGGAGTAGACTCGTCTTGCCGCTTCCGTTCGGGCCGACGAGGCAAACCATCTCTCCCGCCCGGATCGAGAGCGAGACGTCGAACAATCGGCCGGGCAGGCCGAGCCCGGAGGCGCACAGTCTCATCTTCCCAGCCTCCAGCGCATATGGACCACCAGCCAGAGGAAGAAAGGCGCGCCGATCAAGGCGGTCACCACGCCGATTGGGAGGGTCCTGCCCAGCGGCGCCGAGCGGACGGCGAGATCGGCGGCGGTAAGCAGGATCGCGCCGATCGCTGCGGCCGGAAGGATCGCCTGCCCGGGATGATTGCGGGTCAGGTGCCGGGCGAAGATCGGAGCGACGAGGCCGACGAACCCGATCGCTCCGCAAATGGCGACACAGGCGCCGACTCCGAGCGCGGTCAGGCAGATGATTTCGAGCCTGAGCCGGAAGACGTCGTGGCCGAGGGAGGTGGCGACTTCCTCGCCGAGCGCGAGGCTGTCGAGCGGCCGGGCGAGCCGAAGCAGGAGCAGGAAGGTGAGCAAGGCGGGGCCGGCGGCGAAGGCGGTCTGGGCGAGGCTTCGGTCGACGAGCGAACCCATCAGCCAGTCATAGGCATCGTAGAAGGCGAAAGGGGACGGAGCGAGAGCGAGCGCCAGAGTGGTCAGAGCGCCTGCGAGGGCGCTGATCGCCAGACCCGCCAGAAGCAAAGTGGCGGTTTCGGCCCTCGGCCCGGCGAGTGCAAGGAGCAAGGCGAGCGCGCCGAGCGCACCCGCGACGGCGCCGACCGACAAGGCGATCGGTGAGGAGAAGCCGATGATGTAGGCGACGACCACGGCCCCCAAAGCGGCGCCGCTGGTGGTGCCGGTGAGGTCCGGCGAGGCAAGGGGGTTGGCGAACAGCGCCTGAACCGCGGCCCCCGACGCGCCCAGGGTGGCGCCGTAGACGAGGGCCAGAGCGGCGCGGGGCAGCCGGAGCTCGATGAGGATGGCCGTGGCGAGCTCCGGCTGCTCATCGATGAGTCCGCCCAGCACAGTCCACGGCACGAGCAAGGAAATGATGAAGGCCGCCACAACCGCGATCATGAGCAAGGCGCCGACTCTTATGCTCATCGCTGGAGCGCCCTTCGGAGGCGAAGCGTTTCGGCGATGAGCAGTGGGCCCATGCAGGTC
>CAMPIH010000005.1 GCA_946886275.1 uncultured Sphingosinicella sp. | reverse complement strand
AGGCGAGCGCCACCCCGCGCGCGTACGCGTACGCGCGCGCGAGAAGGCGATATGGTCGCTGCCGTGGCCAGGTGGAACTTGAGGCCTGAAATGGCGCCATTTTCCGGCTCGCCGCAGTTCAAGCCGGGTTCATGGCTGCGCCTCTAGAAAGGTCGAGGCGTTGGCGGTAGATAACCGGCCGCGCGGCCCCCCGGGGGCTGAAATGGGAGGCGGCTCAATGAAATTCGGTAAGGCGGCGCTGGCCGCGTCGCTTTCGATCGGCGGAATCGCTGTTTCTCAGCCTTCGCCCGCGGCGGCTCAGTCTGCCCAGCCCGCCGGGATTCAGGCGCCCGGAACGCTCAATCTCCGCCGCGAAGAGCATGTCGCGCTTCTCGCGCTTCAGATTGCCGCTTCCGGCCCCGACAGGGCGGCGCAGGATTCGGCGCTGGCGGCCGCCCGCGCAGCGGTCCGAAGCTCTGACGGGCGTTACGGCGTTGCTTATTACCAGCTCCAGATCGGCCTTGCCCGTCAGGACATCCAGATGCAGGGGCAGGCGGTGGATGCGCTGATCGACTCCAACCACATCCTGCCGGCGGAAATGCTGCCGCTGCTCGCGAACCAGGCGATGCGCGCTTATGCCGCGAACGAGTTTCAGCGAGTCGACCGGATCCTTGGACGGATGGTTCAGCTCCAGCCCAACAATGCCGTCGTCCTTGCCGATTATGCGCATTTCAAGTCGCGAATCCGCGAGAATCCTCAGGCGGTCGCTCTGATGCAACGCGCTTTGGCCGCCCAGGAGGCCACCGGCCATCGCGCCCCGGAAAGCTGGTATCGCCGGGCGCTGGCGATGGGTTTCGACAATCGCCTGGCACCGCAGGCCATTGCATTCGGCCGATCGCTGGTGGCGGCCTATCCGACGCCGATCAACTGGCGCGACGCGCTTCTCTCCTATCGCAGCCTGGCCCAGGGCGATGCCGCTTTGGGGCTCGACGTGCTTCGGCTGATGAGGGTCAATCGGGCGCTGACCGGGGAACGCGACTATCTCGAGCTGGTCCAGGCGCTGACCCAGGCGGAATTGCCCGGCGAAGCCAAGGCCGTGCTGGACGAGGGCGTTTCGCGGGGAATGCTCGATTCGAACGAACCGATCGTCCGTCAGCAATCGACCGCGCTCGGCAGGCGGGCGACGCAGGCGCGAACCGCTCTGGCGCGGTCGCGCACGGAGGCGCTCGCCGCCGCAACCGGGGCCGCCGCCTTGGCCGCCGGCGATGCCCATCTGGGCCTCGGCGAATTTGGGCCCGCGGTCGAGCTTTACCAGGCGGCCCTTCAAAAAGGCGGCGGGGATGCCAATCTGATCAATTCCCGGCTTGGAATGGCCTTGGCTTTGGCAGGCCGCCGGGCGGAGGCTGAAACGACTTTTCGCGCGGTCGTCGGGCCGCGCGCCGAACTCGCCGCATTCTGGCTTGTGTGGCTGGCTCGACCAGCCGTTTGATCCCTGGCTCTGCCAGGCCCCAAATCGAGGACAGGAGAGACTGAATGAACGTTTCGAAGATCGCTCTGGCCACCGGCTTGCTGCTGGGTGGAGCCGCGCTGGCTCCGGTGCCTGCTGCCGCGCAATATGGCTCGGCAGGGGCGCAGGCGGAACAGGAGGCCATGGAGGGCCAGCGCGGAGAGCGTCAGGATCGGCGACGCCGCGGACGCCAGCAGGCGGAGCAGCCGCAGGGACCCCAGGTGAGCGAGGCGGAACGCGCTGCGATTCTGCCTCTTCAGGCCGCGGTGACCGCTCAGGATTGGGCGGCGGCGGCGGCAGCGCTTCCTGCCGCGCAGGCGGCCGCGACCGGTCCCGACGCGAAGTTCATGGTCGGCAACTTCCAGTTCCGGATCGGCCAGGGGACCAGCAACGAGCAGCTCCGCTCCCAGGGGGTCGACGCGATGCTCGCCAGCGGCGGAGCGCCCGCCGAAAATTTGCGCACTCTCGTCGGTGCCCAGGCCGGTTTCGCGATCAATGCCCAGAACTGGCCGGTCGCGGAGCAGGCCCTGACCCGCTATCTGGAGATCGATGCGACCGACGCCGAGCGCATTCGCCAGCTCGCGGAAGTGAAGATCCGGCTCAACAAATATGACGAGGCGCTGGCACTCTATCAGCGCCTGATCCAGGCTGGCGAGGCGAGCGGACAGAGGGCATCGGAAGACCATTATCAGCGGGCTCTCGCCGTCGCTCGGCAGGTTCGCTCGGCGGAGGCGACGGCTCAGCTCAGCAATGCACTCCTCACCCATTACCCGACCCAGGAAAATTGGGGGACGATGCTGGCAACGTACCGCCAGGAGAGCGGCAACAACGCCGACCTGGCTATCGACATACGTCGCCTGATGTTCGCGGCCGGCGCGTTCAGCCGCGATGCGGACTATATCGACTTCGCCGACAAGCTGCTCAGGGCCGGCCTGCTCGGCGAGGCGAAAACGGTGCTCGATCAGGGCGTCGGCCGCGGTCTGCTTCGTTCCGGCGACACGACGGTGCAGGCGCTGTCCGGCTCGATCAACAGCCGACTGGCGGACGATCGGGCGGGGCTCGACGCTTCCCGGACTCGTGCCCTGGCGGCGTCGTCGGGGCGCGACGCCCGGATCGCCGGCGATAATTTCCTCGGCTACGGCCGCTATGCGGATGCGGCGGCGCTCTATCGCGCCGCTCAGCAGAAGGGCGGAGAAAATGCCGATCTGGTGAATTTGCGGCTCGGCATCGCGCTTGCGCTCGCCGGACAGCGGGCCGAGGCGGAGACCGCCCTCCGCGCCGTCACGGGGACCCGTGCGCCGCTCGCCAATTACTGGCTCCTGTGGCTTGGCCGATCGGCCGGCTGAGCCTGATTCCGTAATCAAGATTGGGGCGCCGATGCAGATCGGCGCCCCTTTTTTGTCCGGATTCGGCACGTCCCACTTTGTGACGCGCCGGAAATGGTCCTTCCGCGGTCCTGAAGCGAGAGCTACCTCTGCAGGCAAGAGAATGACTTAGCCAGGGGCCACAGGTGCGCTTCGACAACATGATTGCAACGGTGCTGGCGCAGCCGTCGGACCGGCCCGACCGGCGGGCGGCGCAATGGCGGCAACTCGTCGACCTGCTCGCCCAGCATCGAGGCGCGACGGAAGGGAGCGAGATCGATCGCGCTTTCGCTTATTTGCGCGAGCACCGAAGCGAGGTCGATCCGGCCGTCCGCCGCGACTGCGCCCGCGCCCTGGCCGGCCTGCCGGTCAATCCGGACCTGCTGATCTTCTTCAGCGAGGACGATCCCGCAATCGCTGCGCCGATCCTCGGCGGCGCGCGGCTGACGGCCGCGGAGTGGCAGCAGGTGCTTCCGCGCCTCGGTCCAACCGCCCGCGCCCTGGTCCGTCACCGGCGCGATCTGACGCCGGAGGTTCGCCAGGCGCTCGGCACGTTCGGGACCAGCGACTTCGTCCTAGAAAATCAGCATGTGGCGACCGCGGCGGAAAGCGAATCCCAGATCAAGGAACTGGTAGCCAGGATCGAGGCCTATCGCCGGCACAAGGATATCGAGACTTCGCCCGAAGCGCCGATGGAAAGCGAGGCCATCGAGGGCTTTCGCTGGGAAACCGGTACTGACGGGCTCATCCTGTGGGTCGAAGGGGCGCCGCGCGGAGCGCTGGTCGGCCAGACGATCGCGTCGATCGCCGCGCCGGGTCAATATGGCGTCGACGGCCAGGCGGCAGGCGCTTTCGAGAAGCGCGCGCCGTTCCGCGATGCCCGATTCAGCGTCGCCGGGGAGGGCGCCGCTGCCGGCGACTGGCGAATATCGGGAATTCCCTATTTCGATCCGGGACGGGGCAATTTCCTCGGCTATCGCGGCACTGCCCGCCGGCCCCGGCTCGACGAGGTCGCCCGGAGCAGCAGCGTTCCCGCGTCCGGTATCTTCGGGACCGAGTTTCCGGCCGACTCGCTCCGTCAGCTGATCCACGAGCTGCGCACGCCGCTCAACGCCATCCTCGGCTTCGCTGAGATGATCGAGGGCCAGTATATGGGCCCCGCTTCGACCGTCTATCGAGGCCGCGCCTCTGACATCATGGGCAAGGCCCAGGGTTTGCTGTCCGCGGTCGACGATCTCGACACCGCGGCGCGGCTGGAGACCAGTCGGCTCGACCTCGAGCGGACCGCTTCCGACGCGGCGGCGATGCTCGGCCGACTCCACGAATCTTATGCCAGGATCGCCGCCGAGCGGGGATCGGGCATCGCCCTTGCGATCGCCCCCGATCTGCCTTTGGCCTATGTCGAGGAGGCGGCGGTCGAACGGATGTTCGCCCGGCTGCTCGCCGCGACGATCGGGCTCGCCCATCCCGGCGAGACGATTTCGGTCGAGATGCGCGAGGAACGGCTCGAGGGGCGGCCGATGTTGTGCCTTGCCGTCGATCGGCCGGAGACGATCGAGGGCCTGGCGGAATCGGACCTGCTCGATCCGGGCTATAGTCCGGAAGGCGACTGGCCCGGAGCGCCTGCGCTCGGCCTCGGCTTTGCCCTTCGGCTGGTCAGGAATCTGGCTGAAGCGAGCGGCGGCGCGCTCCTGATCGGCGCCAGGCGGGTCTCGCTCTATCTGCCCGCCTTCGTTCCGGAGTCGCGCTCGGCGGGTGACGGCACCGCTTGATTCCGCCTTGCCGGCCGCCACATTGCGCGTCCTGCTACTGGCTTCGGCGTTCATGCTCGGCTATCGATCACGGGCTTCGGGGCAGGGCCTGTAGCTCAACGGTAGAGCCGGCCGCTCATAACGGCTAGGTTGGGGGTTCGAATCCCTCCGGGCCCACCAGCCTTCGGCTTCTCATGGAGCCAAAGCTGGCAAGCCGGCGAAATGTTGAATTGCCAAAGGCGGGCAGGCCCGCCAATGCCGTCGCCAAGTCGGGGAGTAGCGCAGCCTGGTAGCGCATCTGCTTTGGGAGCAGAGGGTCGCAGGTTCGAATCCTGTCTCCCCGACCATTTCGAGAAAAGCCGGGCAGGGACCGAGGTCGCTTCCGCACGGGAAGCGCCCTTGAGCGCGCTGGCTTATTTCGGCAGCGCCTGGTCGATCGCCGCCGCCAGCGTTTCCAGGCCGTAGGGCTTGAGGACCACGGGCCGGCCGCCGGTTCCGGATTTGCTTATCTCGTCGCTATAGCCTGTGGTCAGGACGACCGGCAGGCTGGGCTGGCTCTCTTTGAGCCGTTCGGCGAGCTCGAGACCGCTGATCCCCGGCATGACCACGTCGGAAAAGACGAGGTCAAAGCGACGGCTTCCGGCCAGCCGCAGGGCCTCTTCGCCACTCTTCACCCGGGCCACATCGTGGCCGAGCTCGACGAGCAGATTCTCCGCGAACTCGCCTACCTCCTCATTGTCCTCGACAAGCAGGATCCTTCCGGTTCGCTTGGGCAGATCGAGGGCGCCGTCCCGCGATTCCTCGATCCCGCCCGACAGGCCGCTACAGGGCAGGAGCAGGCAGACCCGGGTGCCTTCGTTCAGGTCGCTTTCGATCCGCACGTCCCCGCCGGACTGAGTGGCGAAGCCATAGACCTGGCTGAGCCCGAGCCCGGTTCCCTTGCCGGTCGCCTTGGTCGTGAAAAAAGGCTCGATCGCCCGCGCCAGAGTATCCTCGTCCATGCCGCTGCCGGTGTCCGCGATCGCGATCGCGACGCACGGACCAAGGTCCGCGTCGGTCTGCGAGGAGGTCGAGATGGTCAGGCTGCCCCCGTCGGGCATGGCGTCCCGCGCATTGACCGCGACATTGAGAAGCGCCGATTCCAGCTGGGCCCGGTCCGCTTCCACGGTGCACACGGCTTCGGCAAGCTCGGTTCGGACGCTGATCCTCTCGCCGAGCGTGCGATCGAGCAGATCGGTCATGCCCCGAACGAGCGCATTGACGTCGATCACTTCGGGCCGAAGCGGCTGGCGCCTTGCGAAGGCCAGCAGCTGGCCCGTCAGCGCCGCGGCCCGCGAGGAAGCCTGGACGATGGCTTCGGCGAAGCGGAGCCGTTTCTCATCCTTGAGCTCGGGCCGTCTCAGCATGTCGGCGGAGCCCTGGATCACCGTCAGCAGATTGTTGAAATCATGAGCGATGCCGCCCGTGAGCTGGCCGAGCGCCTGCATCTTGTGCGCCTGGCGCAGCTGGTCTTCCGCCTTGGTTCGTTCGCTGACCTGAATCTTCAGCTCGTCGTTGATCCGGGCGAGGGCGTCGGCGCGCTCGGCCAGCTGGCGGTTCACCCGCCGAAGCGCATTCTGGGTAAGGCCGAGGACGGCGACGACGAGGGAGGCGAGCGACACCATCAGGGCGATCACGACATATCGCGACAGGCGCCTCGACAGCGGCTCCGGATCGGCGGCGAGATAGACCGACCCGATCGATTCGCCGCGGCTGATCACCGGAACGGTGGAGGTGACCGCGGAGCCGACGCCGAGATAGGGGCCCTGCGCGGTTCGCGGAGGGGTGGCGCCGTCTCGGCCATAGCCGGCCATCAATGCGCCGCTCGAGTCGAACACGCCGACGGTGCGAATCTCTCGGTTCACCCGGATGGCGTCGACCGCTTCCTGAGCGACAGCGCTGTCGCCGAAATCGAGCGCGGCGGTGACGCTGGCGGAAAGGATCTCGGCCTGGACCCGGATCTGCTGCGCCTGGAGCTCGCGATAGGCGGCCTCGTTCTGGATGATGACGCCGATCCCCGCGAGCAGGAGCAGGGCGACCGCTCCGACGATCGCCAGCGGCGCGTTGCTCCATCGCTCCGGAAGCTTGGCGAGAAGCTTCATGAACGTCGCTGCCGGACGCCGAGCGCGAGCGCGAGAAGCCTCGAGCTGATCACGAGCCCGCGCTGAGCCGCCGCCGCTTCGTCGATGAAGAAGCGGACCCGGCCATCCGAAATGGTGAAATGGATCATTCCGCGTTGCGGACCGGCGCGGCCGTCGGTGATGGTCAAGGTGGGCTGCCCGCGCAGCGCGAGCAGAGAGCGGGGGGTGTCGGCGCCGGTTTCGCCCTGGACATAGGCGAAGTGGCAGCCGGAAGCGGCCTCGGCGGAGGGCAGTCGGCGAAGGACGATGCCGCGGCCGCCGACCGTCTCGTTCCCAGCCGCCTGGTCGAGCAAAGGGCCGAAGGGATCCCGGCCGATTACGCAAAGGACCAATGGCTGGCGCGGGCCCGGCATCGCTGCCGCCGGCCATTCCACGTAGCGGGCGAATTTGGGGATGAAGGCTGCCTTGACGGCCCGTTCGGTCGGCTGAGCTCCGGCCGATCCCGCCGAGACCGCCAAGGTCGCTGCAAGGCAGAGGCGCAGAAGCGCCGCGAAAGGCGATCGGCGGGTCAGAATCTCAGCCTCGTGCCGGCGTAGAGGCTTCGTTCGATGGCCTGACCGCGCGCTCTGTCCGCGCTCTCGAGATGCCGCTGATGGAGCAGGTTCTGACCGGCGACATAAAGCTCGACCGCTTCGCTGAGCCGATAGGAGAGACGTGCGTCCGCTTCGACATAGCTGCCGATCCCCGGTTGCGGCTCGAGATCGCCGATCCAGCGCATCCCGGCGTTCAATTGGAGCCGGTCAGTGAAGTTCATCTGCGAGCGAGCGAGCAGCTGGTAATCGGGATCGCTGCCAAGCGAAGCAAATCCGGAGAGGTCGGTCCGCCCGGCCGCGATCTCGAACCGCTTCCAGACGGTGGCCAGGCCGAGGTTGAACCGCCACCAAGGCGTGACTTGCGTGCTGCTCCAGGCTTCGAGCCCGTAGCTGTGGCCCTCGAGGCCGTTGCGCAACTGGATCGGGAGGGGGTTGCCGATGAACTCGGTGGTCCGAATATCCTCATAGAGATTGTAGAACAAAGAGACGGAGAGCGAGGTCCGTCCAGTCGGCTGGCCGCGATAGCCGGCTTCGAACGCGATCAGCTTTTCGGAATCGAACTCGTCGGCCGGGGCCAGAAGCGGCAGCGCCGCAAGCTGCCGGTCGATCCGTGACGGCGTGCGCACCGCGCGCGATACCGCTGCCCACAACAGGGTCTCGTCGGCCGGATGCCATGCGGCCCGGATGTTGGGAAGAAGCTCGACGCCGGTGAAGCTGGTCTGCTCGGCCTTGAGCCCGACGGTCAGCGACAGATCGGGGGAAAGCGTGATCCGATCCTGGACGAACGCATTGTAGACCCATAGCCGACGGCGCGTGGGTACAAGCTGGAAGGCGTTCAGATTATTGATGAATTCGTCGCGAGTCGTGCGAAGGCCAGCGCCGGCGACCAACTCGTGGACGCCTTCGGTCCGGTTATATTGTGTCTCCAGATCGAAGGTCTGGAGCGAATCGTGGACCCGAATGAAGTCGCGCTGGAAATAATCATAATAGGCCTGGACCCTGAATGACGAGGCATTGCCCGTTTGCCTCGTCCAGCGGGCGAGGAGATTGTGCCCGCGATCGCCGTCGCCGCTCAATCCGCCGGTGTCGCTGTCGAAAATGTCGCCCTGAAAAGTGAAGTGCGAATTCGACTCGCCGAAGTCGGAGCGGAATCCGGCCTGCCAGCCGCGGAAGCGGTCCGCCCTGTCGGCGCCGGCGCCGGCAGGAAGGTCTTCCCGGTGATAATATTGGCCGTAGACGCGCAGCGCTCCATCGGTGCCTATCGGTGCCCCGTAACGCGCCGCGACCGTCCGTTCCCGGTCGCCGATCGTCGCTCGGACCATCCCTCCAACCGTCTCCCGAGCGTCATACGTGATGAGGTTGACGACGCCGTTCACGGCGTTGGGCCCGTAGAGGGTGCCGCCCGGGCCGCTGATGACCTCGATCTGGGCGATTTCCTCGATCGGCCGATTGTGGAGCTCCCAGAAGACGGTGGAGGCGAGGGGCGAATAGATCGATCGGCCGTCGATCAGCACGAGAAGCTTGTTCGACGATTCGACCCCGTTGAAGCCTCGGGCGCTGATCGCATATTGCCGGGCGTCGACCTGCTGGAGCTGAAGATTGGGTGCCAGTCGGAGCGCTTCGGGAAGGGAATTGGCGGCACTGGCGACGATCTCGTCACCGGTAATCACGAACAACGCCGTCGGCACCTCGCTGAGGGGTTCCTCGCGCTTCGAAGCCGAGCGCACGGGGATTTGCGCCAGCTCCTCGATCGTCAGACCGGAAAGATTGAGCTCGTCTTCGAGAGCGACGATATTTTGCGTGGATGCCGCGGCCGCCGTCGGCATTGCCGCCGTCGAAGCCAGCAGCAGAACGGCGAACCGGCTCCTCGTCACCTTGGCCATTCCCCTATCAGCCCCCTTTGGCCGTTTGTCGGAGCAGCCGGACCCCGCGTCAAGGCGATGGCTCTTATCTTGAAACAGGTCCGATCGGTTCGGAGGCGTTGGCCGCCGCCGCCAGCATCGCCGTCCAGGCCGCGACGTTCTGGCGAAGCTGGACCGGATCCACCTTGTCGAGCGTATCGTCCGGCGTGTGATGATAGTCGAAATAGCGCGTACCATCCTGGTTGAGGTCGATCGCCGCCACCCCGGCACGCGCCCAGGCGCCGAGATCGGCGCCGCCATTGGCGGCGGCTGTCCCCCGAACGATCCCGAGAGGTGCGACCAGGGCGGCGATCCGGTCGCCGAGGGCGGAATTGGCCGGCGCGAGACCCTGGTCGATCCGCCAGACCCGGTCGGCGCCGAAGTCGGATTCCGACACGAGCACGATATTGCCGTCGCCCCGATGGCGCTCGAAATAGGCGGTCCCGCCGAACACCCCCACTTCTTCCGCGCCGAACAGGACGACCCGGATGGTGCGGCGGGGCGGGCCCGCCCGCATGATCCGATGCGCCGCGGCGACGGTGATCGCCACTCCCGCCGCATTGTCGATCGCGCCGGTGCCAAGGTCCCAGCTGTCGAGATGGCCGCCGATCAGGATGATTCCCGCTTCAGGATCGGTTCCAGGCACTTCGGCGACGACATTGCCCGAAGCGCGGCGGCCGATCTGGCGCGGAGTCAGGAGAAGCTTCATCCTGACCGGCTGGCCCCGCGCCAGGATTCGTTGCAGTTGTTCGGCATCCGGAATCGACAAGGCGGCGGCGGGGATGGGCTGAACGCCCTCGGCGAAGGTCTGGACGCCGGTGTGGGGATTGCGATGATAATCGGTGCCGATCGACCGGACCACGATCGCCGCCGCACCCTTGCGCGACGCGATCGTCGGTCCTTCGCGGCGCGGCGCTCCGAACTGGCCGTAGCCGGACCCGTCCTGAGTGGGCGTCATGTTGTGAGTGACGAAGACGATCTTGCCGCGAACGCTGGAATCGCTGGCGGCCTGGAGCTCGGCGACGCTCTCGAAGCCGATCACCTCCGCTTCGAGTCCGCCTGCCGGAGTGGCCGCGCTATTGCCCAGTGCAGTGATCACCAGCGGCTGCGGAAAAGGGGAGAGGATCTCCGCTTCCTCATCGCCGCGGACCCACACCGGAATCTCGAACGGCTCGACATGGACGTTGCTGAAGCCGAGGCGAGTGAGCCTCGCCACCGCCCAGTCGCGGGCGCGCTGCTCGGCCTCCGTGCCGGCAAGCCGAGGGCCAACCTCGGTGGTAAGGCCTTCGAGAATGTCCCAGGCGAGGCTGTCCTCGGCGAGAGCGGAATCGCGAAGCGCTTCGGCGCGATTCTCGGCCGGCTGCGCCGACAGCAAGGAGGGAAGGGCGAGGGCAAGGAGGAGAAGTTTCTTCATGGCAAGGCGATTAGGGACGCCGCCGGCCTTTGCCAATCCCGCCAAGCGGTCGACCCATTGCGGCCCCGGGGCTTAGGTCTTAGGTAAGCCGCCAATCCCGTCAGCCTGATCTCTGGAGAGCAAGCGCCTCATGGCCGCACAGTATAGTTTCGTCATGAAGGGTCTCAGCAAGACCTTTCCCGGTGCCCCGAAGCCGGTCCTGAACAATATCAGCCTTCAATTCTATCCGGACGCCAAGATCGGCATCGTCGGTCCGAACGGCTCCGGCAAGTCGACCCTGATGAAGATCATGGCCGGCCGAGACAAGGAATATAGCGGCGAGGCCTGGGCCGGCGAAGGGATCAGCGTCGGCTACCTCGAGCAGGAGCCGCAGCTCGATCCGACCAAGACGGTCAAGGAGAATGTCATGGACGGCGTCCGCCCGGTCGCCGACATGATGGACCGGTTCAATGCGATCAGCGCGATGATGGCGGACCCGCCCGAAGACGCCGATTTCGACTCGCTGATGGCCGAGATGGGCGAGCTCCAGGAGAAGATCGACGCGGTCGACGGCTGGACGCTGGACAACCAGCTCGAGATCGCCATGGACGCGCTTCGCTGCCCGCCCGGCGACGCGTCGGTGGCCAACTTGTCGGGCGGCGAGAAGCGCCGGGTGGCGCTTACCCGGCTTCTCCTCGAAAAGCCTGACATCCTCCTCCTCGACGAGCCGACCAACCATCTCGACGCCGAAAGCGTCCAGTGGCTCGAGAAGCATCTCGTCGATTATGCCGGCAACGTCATCCTCGTCACCCATGACCGCTACTTCCTAGACAATGTCGTCAACTGGGTGCTCGAGCTCGATCGCGGCCGCTACTACGTCTACGAATCCAACTATTCCGGCTATCTCGAGAAGAAGGCGAAAAGGCTGGAGCAGGAGGAACGCGAGGAAGCGGGCAAGCAGAAGGCGATCAACGACGAGCTGGAGTGGATCCGACGTTCGCCAAAGGCCCGGCAGGCCAAGTCCAAGGCCCGAATCCGCGCCTTCGACGAACTCGTCGAAGCGCAGGAAAACCGTACCCCGGGCAAGGCTCAGATCCTGATTCAGGTACCGGAACGACTGGGTGGCAACGTCATCGAAGCCAAGGGCCTGACCAAAGCCTATGGCGACAAATTGCTGTTCGACGATCTGACCTTCTCGCTTCCGCCGGGTGGAATCGTCGGCGTGATCGGACCGAACGGCGCCGGCAAGTCGACCCTGTTCAGGCTGATCACCGGCCAGGAAACCCCGGATGCGGGCGAGATCAAGGTCGGGCCGACCGTCCACCTCGGCTATGTCGACCAGTCGCGTGACCATCTCAGCCCGAACAAGAACGTCTGGGAAGAGGTGTCCGACGGCCTCGACATCTTCCGCTTCGGAAAGCACGAGATCGGCACCCGCGCCTATGTCGGCGCCTTCAACTTCAAGGGCTCCGACCAGCAGAAGAAGGTCGGGCAGCTCTCGGGCGGCGAACGCAACCGGGTCCACCTGGCGAAGATGCTGAAGGAGGGGGGCAACGTCCTCCTGCTCGACGAGCCGACCAACGACCTCGACGTCGAGACGTTGAGGGCGCTGGAAGAGGCGCTCGAGAACTTCGCCGGCTGCGCCGTGATCATCAGCCACGACCGCTTCTTCCTCGACCGGCTCGCCACTCATATCCTCGCGTTCGAGGGCGACAGCCATGTCGAGTGGTTCGAAGGCAATTTCGAAGCCTATGAGGAAGACAAGAGGCGCCGGATGGGCCCGGAAGCCGATCGGCCGCACCGGATGACCTATCGCAGGCTCACCCGTTAGGAGCGCGATCCAGACAGGATTCGGCCGGCTCCGTGCCGGTCGCGTTCGTCATTTCTCAGTGGGTTTCGCGCGGCTGAAGTGCTCGCGCCTTGTCCTCATATTCCGTCGCCATGCCCAACAAGGTCGAGACCGTTCGGCTATCGGTAACCGACTGGGCGAGCCGCCGGCACCTTTGGGCCTGTGCCTTCAGTGAAGCGGACTGACGCTCGTCGGTGACATCGATCAACAGGTTCACGGCGCCGACGAGGCGACCGGAATTATCGCGGATCAGCGTCGGATAAGGCGTGAACATGACCCTGCTTCCGTCGGGGCGCTCGGCGAAAGCGACGACTCCGCGAATTTCGCGCTGTTCCCTGATCGCCATGGCCATCGGGCAGCAGTCGTGAGGGAGCGGCGCGCCTTTCTCGGTGTAAAGGCGCCAGGTAACGCACCATCGATCCTGACCGGCGACGGGCGTTCGCCCGGCGAAATCAACGCAGGCACGGTTGAAGAAAGTGACCCAGCCATCGGCATCGGTCAGGTAAATCGGCGCAGGAAGAGTCTCGATCGCGTCCTGGAGCGCGCGATCGCCTTCGGCGGCGGCCGCCGCGGCGAAGCGGATCATGTCGTCCGCGCTCGCGGAGTCGAACGTTTCAAGCTGTTGAGGCATGGTCACTAAAATGGTGGTGGTCCCCCGATTGGTGAGCTTAACTCAGATCAGGGGCTGCAGTTCCACCCAGAGGCGGATTTATCCGTTTTCCGGCCCTTGGTGTTGCCGAAGTCACGCACGGAACTGTTCCACGACCCTGAAAGCTGTATGGGAGGCACGGCTTTCCAGAGGTGGCGAAGAAAATGAAACCGGGCGAAGAACTCCTATTCCTGGCGCTTGGCGGATCCGGCGAGATCGGCATGAACGTCAATCTCTACGGCTGCCGCGGCAAATGGATCATGGTCGATCTGGGCATGACCTTTGCCGATCCGGCCTATCCCGGGGTCGAGCTGGTCCTGCCGGATCTCAGCTTCATCGAGCAGCGGCGCGACGACCTGCTCGGAATCGTCCTCACCCACGGTCATGAGGATCATATCGGCGCCATCCCCTATCTCGCCCACGATCTCGGCGTTCCTCTCTATGCCACGCCGTTCACGGCCGGTCTGATCGCCGGAAAGCTGGAGGAGGAGGGGCTGACGGAGCAGGTCCAGCTCAACGTCGAGGACATGCTCACCGACTTCAGCCTCGGACCGTTCCGCCTCAAATATATCCCGCTCGCCCACTCGATTCCGGAAGGCAACGCGCTCCTCATCGACACGCCTTTCGGGCGGGTCTTCCATACCGGCGACTGGAAGCTGGACGATAGTCCCCAGCTTGGCGATCCGAGCACCGAAGCCGAGCTTCGGGCGATCGGGGACGAAGGCATTCTCGCGCTGGTCTGCGATTCGACCAACGTCTTCCAGGAGGCCCCGTCGGGGTCGGAGCTCAGCGTCAGGGCCGGCCTGGACGAAGTGATCCAGGACGCCGACTGCCGGGTGCTGGTGACGACTTTCGCTTCCAACGCCGCCCGGCTGAAGACACTGGGTCACGTCGCCCGCGACACCGGCCGGCAGGTCTGCGTCGCCGGCCGAAGCCTCGATCGGATCATCAGGGTCTCGCAGAGCGTCGGCTATCTCAGCGATTTTCCGCCGGTGATCGATTTCGATACCGCGATGCGGCTTCCTCGGCGGGAGGTGCTGATCATCGCCACCGGTGGCCAGGGCGAGCAGCGCGCCGCGCTTTCGCGGATCGCGTTCGGGGAGCACAAGCTGGCCCTCGATCGCGGCGATCTGGTCATCTTCTCGTCGAAGCAGATCCCCGGCAACGAGATCGCGATCGGACGGATCCAGAACGAGCTCGCCGGCAAGGGCATCGAGATGATCACGGATCGCCAGGCGCCCGTCCATGTTTCAGGCCATCCTGGGCGACCCGAGCTCGCCGCCATGTATGAATGGATCCGGCCGCAGATCATCGTCCCAGTCCATGGCGAGATGCGCCACATGATGGAGCAGGCGCGATTTGCCCGATCGCGGGGCATTCCGCATGGGATCGTCCAGAAGAATGGCGACGTCGTGAGGCTCGCGCCGAACGGGCCTGGGAAGCTTGGTGAAGAGCGGGTCGGGCGGTTGGTCCTCGACGGCGACGTCATCCTCCCGGCCGACGGCTCGACGATGAACGAGCGCCGCCGTCTCGCTTTCGCCGGATTCGTCTCGGTCGCGGTCGCCCTCGGCAGCGACGGCAAGACCGCGGGCGACGTCGAGATCGACATTCAGGGCATCCCCGTCGAGGAGGACCGCCAGGCCTTTCTCGAAGATGCCTGCGCGGCGGCGGCCGAGGCGGTGCGAAGGAGCGACGGCGACGAGGCCAAGCTCCGCGAGGCGGTTCGGCTTGCGGTGAGGCGTCGGGTCACCGATTGGACGGGCAAGAAGCCGGTCGTGACGGTGCTCCTGGTTCGGGTGTAGGCTGAATCGGATGCAAATCACCTCGATCGCCGCCATCTATCTGCTCTTCTGGATGATGAGCCTGTTCTTCGTCCTCCCGTTCGGTGTCCGAACCGCCGAGGAGGAGGGCGCTGAATCGCTGCCCGGCCACGCCGAGAGCGCGCCTCACCGTTTCAGCTTCGGCCGGGTGGCTCTTCGGGCGACGATGCTGTCGGCGGTCCTGTTCGGAATTTTCTACGCCAATTACACGTTCGGCTGGATCGGCGCCGAGGAACTGGACTGGGCCCATTAGAGCCTGATCGTTTGAAGAGGCAACGTGAAGCGCTTCCGCTGAACGCGTGAATCAGGCTCAATTCCAAAGTCCGGGGCCGGTCCGCCCCAAGCGGGACTTCAGGTCCGCAGGCGATCGATCGCCTGGGCGAGGGCGACGTAGAGCTTGCCCATGTCCGACGAGAGCAAGGTGACGCCCATCGTCGTTCCTTCGCGATCGGCGAGCACCCGTCGAAGCATCGCCTCGAAATCGTGGACGTAGCGGTTGACCTGATCGCGGAAATCCGGCTCGCGCTCATATTGCCGCTGGATTTCGCGGGCCTCGCCCGATTCGAGCAGCCGCACCGCGCGGCGCGTGAAGACGCCGCGATCCCCCTTGAGATAGGCGGCCCAGGCGGTGTCGGCCACTTCGTTCGAAAGGACCTTGTTGAGGTCGACCGATGTCGAGTTGATCGCCTCCATCAACAGAGCGACCCGGCGAGTCAGATTCTCGGCCTCCTTCTCCTCGCGCGCGCTACGGTCTTCCTCGATCCGGGCCTCGATGGTCGCGGCCGTCTCCCCGATCGCCAGCAATTGCCGGGTCAGCCGTTCGCTCGCCTGCCGCGCCACCGACACCGCCTGCTGGGCGGCGGTGCCGATTTCCTCGATCTCGTCCTTCACCGGCCCGGTAATTCCCTGGCCGACGGCTTCGCGGCTGGCGGAAACCAGCGCATCGACGCTCTCGGGGATCACGGCCGCGATCGCTTCGCGAGCATGGTTGGCCGCCTGGTTGGCGGCATCGCGGACCCGGACCAGAGCGTCGATCAGCTCCGGCCCGGTCTGCTTGGCGAGCTGCGAGGCCCCGGCATCGGTCTCGCCGATCACGGCACCCAGAGCGGTGAGCTTCTCGTCGGCTTCGCGAACGCCGTCGTGGAGCGTCGACAGCAGGATACCAAGCGCTTCCTGCTGACGGTTGAGGCTGTCCTCGCTGATCGTCATCGAGTCGGCCGCGAGCGCCGCCGCGGCCTGGATGTTTTCGACCGAGGGAATGATCGCTTCCGCGGTCGCTCCGGTGCGCTCCGCCTGCGCCGACACCGACTCGAGAGCCGAAGTCACCTCGCCGCGCATCTGCGCAGCCAGCGCGGAGGCCGCTTCGGCCATCTGTTGGGTTCGGTCGATCAGCGCCCCGGCGAGTCCGTCACCCTCCTGGATTTCGCCATGAAGCTTCGCCGCCACGTCACGGAGCTGGGACAGCGACTCGCCGAGCCGCTCGCCTTGCGAATCGCCGCTTTGGCCGATCGCATTCAGCTGCTCGTCGAGCGAGGCAAGCAGGCCGGACAGCCGATCGGCCAGCGCCTGGCTGGCCGAATCCTGCTCGGCGAGCCGCTGGGCCAGGTTCTCGATTCGGGTGCCGACAAGCTCGAGCCGTTCGGCGATCTGGCGGGTCGAATCCACGCCGGCACTTTCGAAGGCGGACCGGCTCTGCTCGATCATCGCGAGCATCGTCTGGCCCTGCACCTCGAGGCTGTCCCGGACCTGGTCGATCGAGGTGGATGCTCGCGCCATGGCGCCGTCGACCGCCGCGTTCATCTGAGCCGACACCTGGTCCATGCGCTCGGCCGCCGCGCCGGTACCGCTTTCGATCCGGGCGATCTGGGCGCCCAGGCGCTGCGCCGTCCCACCGACGACTTCGTCGGCTTCTCGGCTCTTGGCGCTGAGGGCCGCAAGCTGGCCTTCGAGCGCCGCCGCCTGCTCGTGCGCGCCGAGGCCGGCTGAACGCATCGCTTCGGCCGCGCCCCGCGCCTGCGCTTCGACCCTTGGCAAATCGCTGAGCAGGACGCCGATATCGAGGCGGGCGCTCGCCGCCGCCGAATCCAGCGCCTGCGCCCGGCGCTCGAGCTCGGCCGATTCCCGAGAGAGATAATGGGTGACCCGGCCCAGCCGGTCCGAAGCTTCGTCACCAAGGGTCATCAATCGGGCCGCCTCTTCGGTGACCCGGCCACGATTTTCCTCGATCTGGCGTGCGACCGATCCGAGCACGGATTCGAGCGACTGGCTTTCGCGGCGCATGTCGGCGACGGCCCGGGCGAATCGCTCGCCCTCGCGCCTCGAGCTTCGTCCGAAGATCAGCCAGACGAGACCGAGCAGGATGAGCGGCGCGCTCGCCGTCGCCGTCCAGCCGAGCCATTCGGAAGACTCCTGCGCTGGCGGAGCCTTGGCGACGAAATATCCGACGGCGCCGAGCCAGGCCGCGGCGGCCATGAGGAGCAAGGCGGCGAAAATTCGCGGCCATTTCGAAGGCGCCGGCGCTTCCTCGATCTCGACCGACTGGAAATAAGGCTGATCTTCGGGGGCGCCGGATTCCCAGCTTTCGCCCGCCCATTCGACCCCGCCCTGCGGATGCGCCTCTACGCGCTCGACCCCCATGCTCATGTCCGCACTGTATCAGCTTGGCGGCGAGATGGAACGGCGCGTTAACGACGTGTCGCATAAGAAGCTCGCCATGGCCTATGATCCCGGAGCTTTGAATGCGTCCCTGGCCGCAGCCGTCGGAGCCGACCATGAGCTGATGGTCGAGCTTCGCGCGGCATTCCTTGAGAGCGCCGCTCGACAGCTCGACCTGATGGGGCGTTCCCGTTGCGACGCCAATTGGGTGATCGCCGTTTCCCGCCTCAAGAACGTCGCCGCCAGCTTCGGCGTGACCGGGCTCGCGGCACTCGCCGACGAAGCGCTCGAAGGGGCGCCGAGCGATCCCGTGATTCAGCGCAGGATCGCCGTCGCGCTCGAAGAGTTGGCCGGCTAGGGCGAACCTCGAGCCGAACCGCTTTGCAAGTGGGCGGCGGACGCTTACCGTTCGCCGCTTATGCGGAGGGGACGGCTTTGGCACTGGCAGCGTTGATCGCCGCCTATCACGAATCGGGGGAGCCTGGAGCGCTGCGCGCGACCCTGCCGCTCGCCGGCCGGACCCTTGTCGAACGGCAGGCGCGCCTGGCGGCGTCGGCCGGCGCGAATCCGATCGTCATCATCGTCGAACGGGTTCCGCCCGCGCTCGGCACGGCCCTTGAACGCCTTCGGCGGGACAGGCTCCCCTTGATCGTCGCTCGAACCGCCGAAGAGGCTGCCGAGGCGATCGATCCCTTCGACCGGCTGCTTCTGATCGCCGACGGCGCCGTCGCCGACACCGACCAGCTCCGAAGCCTCGCCTCGGTCCAGGGGGAAGCCGTGCTGACCGTTCCCGACAGCGGCTATGGCGAGATTTACGAACGGATCGACGGTTCGACTCGATGGGCCGGCCTGGCGACAGTCAACGGTGCGCTGCTTCGCGACACGGCCGGCATGCTTCGGGACTGGGATCTCCAGTCCACCTTGCTTCGCCGCGCGCTTCAGACCGGCGCGCGCCACATTGCGGCGGAAGGTCCGGTGGCGATTCTCGACCGCCAAAGCGATCTCGCCGAGCTCGAACGACGGATCCTCGCCGGCGCCACTCCGGCAGGCGCGGGATGGGCCGGCCGGGTGCTTGCCCCTCTCGAGCGGGCGACGACCGCGCTGACCATGTCCAGTCCGGCGGGGCCACAGCTGATCGGACTCGCGTCGGCGCTTCTGACCGGCCTTGCCGCCGCGGCTTTCCTCTACGGCTGGCTCTGGACCGGTCTGTTCAAGCTCCTTCTCGCGACCCCCCTGGAGGGCGCGGCGCTTCGGCTGGCGAAGCTGAGGATGCAGGACGATGTCAGGCACAGCTGGTGGGCCTATCTTCTGCCACTCTTCTCGGGCGCGGCCCTGGTGGCCCTCGGCTACGCTCTGGCGGCTACTCAGGGCTGGGGAATGATCCTCCTGGCTTTCGTCGCCCTCGCCTTCCTGATCGCCCTCAGGGTGGAAAGCGAAGGCCGAAGCATCCGATTTTCCATCCTGCTCGCGGAACGACGGGGAATGGCCTGGCTGATGCTGCCGTTCGGGCTGTTCGGACTTTGGCACGCCGGATTGGCCTTCCTGACCGCTTATTCGGCGGGATCGTTCTTCTGGGCCCAGCGCGAAGCGCATTCGGCTCCCGCAGCGGCACAGGATTAAAGCGGGCTTAACTCTGTTGGCGCTATGGCGCGGCGATGGCGCAGGCGAGTACGAACGGGCGTGATGGACAGAGCGACACGGCGCGGCTGCTGCTGGCAGCTGCGCGGGAGCGTTTCGCGGTGGCTGCGACCGATCTCCTCCTGCCAGATTCCGTTCGGCTGACCGAATGGCAGAGGCTCACTGCCGCCAGGCTGCTGGGCCGGATCGTGAGAGGCATCGAGGACGGCCTGCGCTCGCGCCTCTCCGTCACGTTCCAGGACCAGGAAGCGCTCCACGCCGCCCTGTCTTCTGCTCATGTCCCGATCGCGCTTCCGATTCTCGAGCGGGCGCAGGTGCTGCGCGACGCCGAGATCAGCAACATCCTCGTGCGCCGGGTCGAGGAGCATCGGTTCTGGAAGAAGTCGGCGATCGCTCAAGGAACCTATCTGTTCGACCTGGTCCAGGATTCGGATGAGGCGATCGCGGCCGACGCGATGGCGGTGGTCATCGCCCGAAGTCGCCGTTTCGATCGCTTCGAGGACGCCGCGGTCGGCCAGATCGACCTTCCGGCAGAGCTTCAGCACAAGCTGGTGTGGATGGTCGCTGCCGCGCTCCGCCAATACATTTCGCAGCAGCATGAAGTGCGTTCGGTCGACTCGGCCGTCGAAGAGGCGGCAACGGCGCTGATCGCCGGCTATGACGAGGGCGAGAGCCTCGAGGCCCATGCCTATCGCCTGGCGCAGCGGCTCTACCGCTCGGGCCGGCTCGAAGGTTCGGTGCTGGCGAGGATCGCCGCCGAGGGCGTCTTGCCCTTCTTCATCGCGGCGCTTTCCGTGCTGTGCGCGCTCGACCATGTCGCGACCTGGGAAGTGCTCTCCGATCCCCGCGGCCGCGGCCCGGCGCTTCTGCTTCGAGCCGCCGCGGTCGAGCGCGAACGAGCGGCAGCGATCCTGCTCGCGCTCAATGAGCATGGCCCTTTCATCACCGGACTGGAGGGCGATGCGGTCGCGGCACAACTCGAGCTCTTCGACACGCTCGACCAGCCGGCTGCCCAAGATGTGCTGAAGCTCTGGCAGGCCCATCCCAGCTACCGCGCCAGCGTTGCCCGGATCTCGACTCGCGCCCGGCCGGCGGCTGAGGCGGCATGAACGCCGCTTCCGATCTCCCGGACCGGCCGGTCAACGGCCGAGTCGATGGCGCCGGCCGGCTGATCGCGGCCGATCCGCCGCTTGCGGCGCTTCACGAGCGCGCGGGCGGCCGCGCCGGGGGGATGCTCTCAGTTCCGCAGATCGCCGCTTTGGCCCGGCTTGCCAACCGCCTCAACATCACGGTCTCGCGAGCCGCCATCGCGGCCGACGGCGATCGTGACGTCGACCTGTGGGTGCGGGCGGAGCCGCAGGGCGAAGAGGTGGCGCTGTCGATCACCGGCTGGTCGGGCCGGCCGCCGACGACGTTCGCGCCGACGGCGCCGTCCGAGCGGGAAACCGATTTCCTTCGCGCATCCGCCGACTGGATCTGGGAGACGGACGACAGCTTGCGGATCACCTCGCTCTCCGCCGGTGCGGCGGCGGCGATCGGGCGCTCACCATCGGAACTGGTGGGGCGCAAGCTCACCCAGTTGTTCCGCTTCCGCGAAAGCGAAGATGGCGCTTTGCCGATGCTGACCGCGATGGCCGAGCATCATCGCTTCGAAGGGCAGGTCGCGGAGCTCCGGGCCGGCCGCAAGGGGCGCTATCTGCTGTCGGGCGTTCCGCTCATCGACGGCATGGGAAGCTTCGCCGGCTTCCGTGGCGCCGCGATAGGTTTCGGAAGTCACACGCCGTCACCGGCCGATTCGGGCGCGGCGTCAGCGGCAAGCTCCGCCTTCGGCGAGCGGCTCGATCAAGCGCTTCGTATCCCGCTCAACCACATCATCGACAATGCCGAACGGCTCCGGGCTCAGCCCGACGGGCCGCTTCGCCGCGACTATACCGGCTATGCCGGCGACATCGCCGCGGCCGGGCGCCACCTGCTTTCGCTGATCGACGATCTCGTCGATCTCCAGGCCATAGAGCGACCCGATTTCACGCCCGAGGCCGAACCCATCGATCTCGCTGACGTCGCGCGGCGGGCGGCCGGCCTGCTCTCGGTGCGAGCCGCCGACCGCGACGTTCGGATCGACGGGCCGGGGCTCGACGACAGCCTCCCGGCGACGGGGGATTATACGCGCACGCTTCAGGTGCTGATGAATCTTCTGACGAACGCGATCCGCTACACGCCGGTGGGCGGCCAGGTGTGGATCCGTACCGAGCGCGAGGGCGATCTCGGGGCCGTCATCGTCGCGGATCAGGGGAAGGGCGTCGCTGCCCAGGACCATGACCGGATCTTCGGCAAGTTCGAGCGGGTCGATCCCGGCGAACCGGGTGGAACCGGCCTCGGTCTCTATATTGCGCGGCGACTGGCACGGGCGATGGGCGGGGATCTTTCCGTCGACAGCGCTCCCGGCCAGGGCGCACGCTTCACCTTCACCCTTCCGCTCAGGAATGTCCCATTGACTGGACAAGGCTGAGGCCTCGCCCCAATCTCTTCTTCGGGGGAGGGGCGACATGATCGAGTTTACCGCCGACCATTATCGGGAGCTGTGCCGAACCGGTTCCGTTCGCGAGCGGATCGCCACGCTGGAGGAGACGCGCCGGTCCGCGGTTCGCGGCTTCTGGCGGTACCTCCTCGGAGCGATCCTTCTTGCCGCCGCGATCATCGTCTCGCTGACGGCGACTGGCTGGACATTGGCGGGCTGGGCGATCGGGGTGGCCGTGCTGATCGCCGGGATCGTTCTTGCCGTCCTGCCGCTGTCTCGGGCCAGCAAGGCGCTCAAGCATCCGGTGCTCGAAGCGCTCGCGAAGCAGGGCGAGATGGAATATATGCCCGACGGCTTCGATCCTCCGGTCTATCCCGACGCGCGCAAGACTTTGTTCGGCAACTGGCTGTCCGGCCAGGTCTTTACCGACCTCTTCCACGGCGTCGGCGCGGACGGCAAGCGCTTCGCGATCTACGAAGCCTCCCTCACCCGCAAGTCGGGCAAGAGCACGCAGACCGTCTTTACCGGCCAGATCTACGCCTTTCAGCGTCGATCGCGCGGAAGCGGTTCGATCGCGATCGTGCCGGACCGCGGCATCTTCAACTTCTTCAAGCCGGCCAAAGGCATGGATCGGGTAAAGTTCGACGGCGATCCGGCCTTCGAGAGCAGGTTCGAGGTCTATGCCAGCCATCCGTCCGATGCGCTCGCTCTCCTCGGCAGCGACTCGCGGCGGCAGCTCCTCCAGCTGCGCGAACGGGGCCGGGTCTTCGCCTATGTCGGGCCAGAAGACATGCTGGTCGCCGCCTGGGGCAGGAACCGGTTCGAGGCGGGAAGCATGTTTCGCTCGCTCGGCGGCGAGGAGCGGGTCAGGCGGATGTTCGACGAGGTCTGTGAGTCGCTTGGCGTGCTTAGGGCGCTGAAGCAGGCCCTCGACTGAGGATCAGCGTCGGTCGACGGGAATGTAGTCGCGCTGGGCGGGGCCGGTATAGAGCTGCCGTGGGCGACCGATCTTCTGCTCGGGATCCGAGATCATCTCGTTCCACTGGGCGACCCATCCCACCGTTCGGGCGAGCGCGAACAAGGCGGTGAACATGTCGGTCGGGAAGCCGATCGCCGAGAGGATCACGCCGGAATAGAAATCGACGTTGGGATAAAGCTTCTTCTCGATGAAATAGTCGTCCCGGAGCGCGATCTGCTCCAGCTCCCGGGCGACATCGAAGACCGGATCATCGACTCCAAGCTCCTTCAGCACGGCTTCGGCGGTCTTCTGCATCACCTTCGCGCGCGGATCGTAATTCTTGTAGACGCGATGGCCGAAGCCCATCAGCCGGAACGGATCGTCCTTGTCCTTGGCGCGGGCGATATATTCCGGAATCCGCTCCGGGCGGCCGATCTCGCGAAGCATGTTCAGGGCCGCTTCGTTGGCGCCGCCATGAGCCGGACCCCAAAGGCAGGCGATCCCGGCCGCGATGCAGGCGAAAGGATTGGCGCCGGACGAGCCGGCGAGCCGAACCGTCGAGGTCGACGCATTCTGCTCGTGATCGGCGTGGAGGATGAAGATCTTCCGCATCGCGCTTTCGACGACCGGATTGACCTCGTACGGCTCGGCGGGGACGCCGAAGGTCATGCGCAGGAAATTGCCGGTATAGGACAGGCTGTTGTCCGGATACATGAACGGCTGACCGATCGAATATTTATAGGCCATCGCCGCGATCGTCGGCATCTTCGCGATCAGCCGGTGGCTCGCCACCATCCTCTGGTGGGGATCGGTGATGTCGGTGCTGTCATGATAGAAAGCTGAAAGCGCGCCGACGACGCCGCACATGATCGCCATCGGATGGGCGTCGCGGCGGAAGCCGCGGTAGAAGGTCGCCAGCTGCTCGTGGAGCATGGTGTGGCGGGTGATGGTGTAGGTGAAGCGCTGAAGCTCTTCCTTTTTCGGAAGCTCGCCGTTGATGAGCAGATAGGCGACCTCGGTAAAGGTCGAATGGTCGGCGAGCTGGTCGATCGGATAGCCGCGATGAAGGAGGATGCCCTTGTCGCCGTCGATATAGGTGATCTGCGATTGGCACGAGGCGGTCGAGGTGAAGCCGGGATCGTAGGTGAAGACGTCGGCCTGGCCGTATAGCTTTCGGATGTCGACGACGTCCGGGCCTACCGTGCCCGAAAGGACGTCATAGTCGTAATTGTTGCCGCCGATCTTCAGGGTGGCCCGATTGCCGCCATTGGCTTCCGCCATCGTCATTCCTTCCCCATCTGGTCAGCGACCCGGGCGAGACTCTCGTCACGACCGAGCAGCATGAGCACATCGAATATCCCCGGCGAAGTCGCCCGGCCGGTAAGCGCGGCCCTAAGCGGCTGCGCCACCTGTCCGAGTTTGACCCCTTCGGCCTCGGCAACCTCTCGAACGGCCTGCTCTGTCGCCTCGGCCGTCCACTCTCCGGCTCGGGAAAGCCGATTGTGGACAAGGGCGAGCAGGTCTCGCGCGGAGCGCTCTAGCAGGGCCTCGGCCTTCTCGTCCATGTCCAGCGGGCGCGCCTTGAAAAGGAACAGCGCCCCCTCGGCGAGCTCGTTCAGATCCTTGGCCCGTGGCTTGAGGACCGCCATGGCCCGCGCCAGCAGATCGACGTCGCCGGCATCGAGTCCGCGATTCAACGCGCCTTCGATTCGATGATCGATCAAGGCGGCGAGGCGACGGTCGTCCGCTTCCCGGATATAATGACCGTTGAGATTTTCGAGCTTCTTGACGTCGAAGCGTGAGGGGGAGCGGCCGACCTGGGCGAGATCGAACCAGCGGGTGGCGTCTTCGCGGCTGAAGATCTCCTCGTCGCCATAGCCCCAACCCAGCCTCAGCAGATAGTTGAACAGGGCTTCCGGAAGGAAGCCGAGCTCGTCCCGGTAGGTCTCGACTCCGAGCGCGCCGTGCCGCTTGGAAAGCTTCGCGCCATCCTGTCCGTGGATCAGCGGGACATGGCCGTAGACCGGCTCTGGCCAATCCATGGCCCGGATGATCGCCAGCTGGCGGAAGGCGTTGTTGAGATGGTCGTCGCCGCGGATCACATGGGTAATGCCCATGTCGTGATCGTCGACGACGACCGCGAGCATGTAGGTCGGGCTTCCGTCGGAGCGGAGCAGGACGAAGTCGTCAATCTCGCTGTTCTGGACGGTGACCTGTCCCTGGACCCGGTCGTCGATCGCGGTTTCCCCTTCTTGCGGGGCCCGCAGCCGGACGACATACGGCCCTTCGCCGTCCTCGGCGCAGTCGCGCCAGCGGCTGACGATCTTGAAGGGTCGCCGATCGCGCTGCGCCTGTTCGCGCTGGGCGGCGAGCTCCTCTTGGGACATCCAGCATTTGTAGGCATGGCCGTTCGCCAGCATCTGCCGCGCCACCTCCGCATGACGATCGGCGAAGTGAGACTGGAAATAGGCGTCCCCATCCCAGTCCAGCCCAAGCCATTTCATCCCGTCAAGGATCGCGTCGATCGCCGCCTGAGTGGAGCGGGCCTTGTCGGTATCCTCGATCCGGAGCAGGAACTTGCCGCCGTTGCGGCGCGCGTAGAGCCAGTTGAACAAGGCCGTTCGCGCTCCCCCGATATGAAGGAAGCCGGTGGGCGAGGGCGCGAAACGCGTGACGACATTGCCTGCGCTCACGCGCATATTCTCCTGGTTGGGACCGCGAGGGGCCGAATGACGGCGGCCCTAGCATAGCGTCCGGACCTCGACAAAGACCTGCTCCGAAGCGGGGATTTCGGAAATGATGACGCGCTCTTGACCTCAACCAAGGTTGAGGTCGTACGACTCGGGTTTCGGGACGATCGGTCCCCATTCGGGAGCAGGAAATGACTTCACTCAGGATCGAGCACGTCAATCTCACGGTCAGCGATTCCGATCGGGCCGCCGGTCTGATGGAGAGGATCTTCGGCTGGAAGATTCGCTGGCAGGGACCCGCGCGCGACGGCGGCCGAACCGTTCATGTCGGTTCCGACGATCATTATCTCGCGCTCTACACCGGTCGGGACGCCGGCGCGGCCGACTTCGCGAAGGGGAAGCCGCTCAACCATGTCGGTGTCGAGGTCGAGGATCTCGACGCCACCGAACGTCGAGTCGTCGATGCCGGCCTGATCCCTTTTTCTCACGGCGATTATGAACCCGGGAGACGCTTCTACTTTCTCGACCGGGACGGGATCGAGTTCGAGGTGGTCAGCTACCGCTAGGCCGCGATCCTTGGCGGCCTGCACGGCGCTGGATGGGGTTGCGCGCAGGCGCAGCTTGCCGAAGGATGCGGCATGGCGACCGCCGGGCCGAGATCCGCCGATGAAACGGAACTTCCGTTTCCGCACGAACGCGGGCCGAGCCTGGCCGCCGCACTCGCCGCTCTTGCTCCTCGGCTCGAAAGCCTCGCCGATCGGGAACGCGACCAGTTCCCGCTTTGGCTTCCAGTTGGACTGATCCTCGGCATCTCGGCCTGGTTCTGGCTTCCCGCGGCCCCGGCCTGGACAGCCTTCCTGCTGGGGACCTTCGCGACCGGAGCCGGCTCTCTGGCTCTGCTCGGATGGAGCCGCTGGGGCAGGGGCTTCGCAATATTCAGCCTCGCCGCCGCCCTCGGTTGCAGCCTTGTCTGGTGGAAGTCGAAACAGGTTGCGGCGCCCCGGCTCGAACGGGCCCAGGTCGTCGAGTTCAGCGGCCGAATCGAACGGGTCCAGACCCTGTCCGCCAATCAGACCATCCGTTTCGTCGTCGCGCCCGAAGACGAGACCCTTCCGGCTCTCCTTCGACTCAATGTGGACGAGGACCGGGTCGATCCGGCCTTCGTCGTCGGTGCGACGATTCGCGCCCGCGGCTGGCTGATGCCGCCGGCGCCGATGGCGGCGCCCGGGGCTTATGATTTCTCGCGGACGGCCTGGTTCCAGCGCATCGGCGGAAGCGGCCGGGTCGCCGATATCAGCCTTGTCTCGGCCGCTCCGGCGCAGAGCTGGTCGGCGCGACTCGCCGGCTGGCGCGAGAAGCTGGCGGCCCATGTCCGGGAGCGGTTGGGGGAGGGCGCCGAAGGCGGCATCGCTGCCGCCCTCGCGACCGGCGACCAGCATGGAATCGGGGAGGAAGATGCGGAAGCGATGCGCCGCTCCGGCCTTGCTCACCTGCTTTCGGTCAGCGGGCTTCATCTCACCGCTCTGGTCGGAGCGGTGATGCTTCTGACCTTGAAGTTGCTTGCGCTGAGTCCGGCCCTGGCCTTGCGTTTCCGCCTCGTCCTGGTGGCGGCGATCGTCGGGGCGCTCGCCGGAATAGCCTATACCCTCCTGACCGGCGCCGAGGTTCCAACGGTGCGCGCCTGTATCGCTTCACTGCTCGTTCTCGGCGGAATAGCGCTCGGGCGGGAGGCGATCACCTTGCGGCTGGTGGCGGTCGGCGCCCTCTTCGTCCTTCTCCTCTGGCCGGAAAGCGTCGCCGGCCCAAGCTTCCAGATGAGCTTCGCCGCGATCGTCGCGATTGTCGCTCTTCACGAGAATCCGCGCATCCAGAGCCTCATTTCGCGCCGCGACGAAGGCTTGCCGGCGCGGGTGGCAAGGATAGTGTTCGCCCTGGTCCTGACGGGCCTCGCCGTCGAACTGGCGCTCACGCCCATCGCCTTGTTCCATTTCCACCAGGCCGGCCTCTACGGCGCCATCGCCAACGTGGTCGCCATTCCGCTCACCACCTTCATCGTCATGCCATTGGAGGCGCTCGCCTTGTTGTTCGACCTCGCCGGACTGGGTGCGCCCTTCTGGTGGCTTACCGGCAAGGCGCTCTCTTTGCTGCTGTGGCTCGCCCGCACCGCCGCCGAGGCGCCTGGCGCCGTGGCTCTGCTGCCGGCAATGCCGACTGGCGCCTTCGCCCTGATGATCGCCGGGGGCCTCTGGATCTGCCTCTGGCGGACGAAGCTTCGCCGCGTGGGCCTGATCCCCGTTGCTGCCGGTGCCGTCTGGGCGTTCGCGACTCCGGCGCCCGATCTGATCGTGACCGGCGACGGGCGCCATTTCGTCCTTCGCACCGAGTCGGGCCAGCTGGCGCTGCTCAGGCCGAAGGCGGGCGATTATGTCCGCGACACGCTTGCCGAGCTCGCCGGAGCCGAACCGGATTATCTCGAGCTCGACCGGCTCCCGGTCGCCGCCTGCAGCCCGGATCTGTGCGCGGCGAACGTGGTTCGGGGAGGCCGAATGTGGCGGATCCTGGCGACTCGCTCGCCCCATTTCGTCCGCTGGGACCGGATGGTCGAAGCCTGTGCCCAGGCGGACATCGTCATTTCCGAGCGCTGGTTGCCGCGCGGCTGCGTTCCGCGCTGGCTCAAGATCGATCGCGCCTTCCTTCGGCGCAGCGGCGGACTGGCGGTGACGTTCGGCGAGCGGCCGCGGGTGGCGACCGTCGCCGAACAGGTCGGGAATCATCCCTGGGCACAGGCGGCACGCTTGCCGGACCGGACCCGAACGGCCATCCCGGCCCGAGCCACTCCTTCCGAAGAAAGCCCCAGATGACCTTGCGCCTTGTGATCGCTCTTCTTGCCTCGGCCACGGTCCTGACTCCCGCTGCCGCCGCCGTCTTACCCGCCGAGCCTCAACCGGAATGGAACCGGCCGGCCGAGCCGTTTCGGATCGCCGGCAATCTCTATTATGTCGGAACGTCGACGCTGGGCGCCTACCTTCTGACCGACCCGTCGGGACATGTGCTGATCGACGGGGCGATGCCGCAGAGCGCCGACCTCATTGCCGACAATATCCGCCGCCTCGGCTTCCGCGTCGAGGACGTGAAGATCCTGCTGAACAACCATGCCCATCTCGATCATGCCGGTGGCCTGGCCCGGCTGAAATCGCTCTCCGGCGCCCGCCTCTTCGCCAGCGCCGCCGATCGACCCGCGCTCGAGTCCGGCACCGTTGCCTATCGCGACGATTACTGGTTCTTCCCGCCGGTCGCCGTCGACGAGGTTGTGACGGACGGAGAAATCGTGCGTCTTGGAGCCTTGTCGCTCACCGCCCATCTGACCCCCGGCCACACGCGCGGCTGCACGAGCTGGACGACGCGGGTGATCGAGCGCGGTCGCCCGCTCGACGTGATTTTCGCCTGCAGCCTCACGGTCGCCGGCCAGGCGCTGGTGAACGCTCCCGCTTATCCTCAGGCAGCCGCGGATTTCGAAGCCAGCTTCGCTCGGCTGCGCCGGCTTCGCGCCGACATCTTCCTCGGCTTCCACGCCAACCAATTCGACCTGGAATCGAAGAAGGCCGGGCTTGCCAGCGATCCCTTCGCCTTCGTCGATCCCGGCGAACTCGCTGCTCAGGTCGAACGGGCCGAAGCAGGGTTCCGGCAGGAGCTCGAACGTCAGCGTTCGTCAGCGGCCGGAGAATGATATAGTCTGATCGTTCCAACCAGGGAGGAAAGCATGCCTCAATTCGTCATCGAGCGGGAGATGCAGGGCGTCGGCGGCCTCGGACCCGAGGATCTGAAGGGTGCGTCGCAGGGCTCCTGCTCAGTGCTTCGCGAGCTCGGCCCCGACATCCAGTGGGTCCACTCCTACGTCACCGACGACAAGATCTATTGCGTCTATCGCGCGCCCAGCGAGGACATGATCAGGCAACATGCCGAAACGGCAGGCTTTCCCGCCAACAGCATCGCCCAGGTCCGTGCAGTGATCGATCCGACCACGGCGGAATAGCCCGGACTCCAGCCTGGATCAGGCGTGGTCCGACTTGACGCAGGCGATCTCGTTTCCGCTGGGATCGAGGAACTGGAATCGTCGGCCGCCTGGGAAGGCGAAGATCGGCCGGACGATCTGGGCCCCGGCGCGGCTAACCGTCTCCAGCGCCGATTCCAGATCGTCCACCTCGATCACCGGCAGCGGCGCCTTGGTCGACTCTTCCGGATCGCCCTGAAGGCCGATGTCGGTGTCGCCGGTAAGAGTCGCCGCATAGGTGGGCGCGAACTCGGTCAGGGACCAGCCGAACGCCTGCTCGTAGAAGCGCCGGGCGGCGCCGACATCGCGGACCGGCAGCTCGACATAGTTGAGACGGGCCATGGCGCTCAATACCGGCGGAGCAGGCCGGCAAGCCGACCCTGGATTTCGACCTGGTCCTCTTCATAACGCTGCGGATCATATTGCCGATTGGCCGGATCGAGCCGGATCATCTGGCCTTCGCGGCGATAGGTTTTCAGGGTCGCTTCTTCCTTGTTGATCAGGGCCACCACGATCTCGCCGTCGCGCGCGACGTTGGTCTTCCGAACCAGCGCGAAATCGCCGTCGAGGATGCCGACCTCGACCATCGAATCTCCGGCCACTTCGAGCGCATAATGCTCGCCCGGGCCAAGCAGGGCCGCGGGAACGGGAAGCGTTTCCGTACCCTGAAGCGCCTCGATCGGGGTACCGGCGGCGATCCGTCCATGAAGCGGGATATCGAGAATGTCGTTGGCTGCGCGCGGCACCGCCACCGGCGTGGAAGATGGACCTGGTGCGGCCGTCGCGACGCCTTTCGTTTCCGGCATCCGAACCACTTCCAGCGCCCGCGCGCGATTGGCCAGTCGCTTGATGAAGCCGCGTTCCTCGAGCGCGGAGATCAGGCGATGGACCCCGCTCTTCGACTTGAGGTCGAGCGCTTCCTTCATTTCCTCGAAGGACGGGGAGACGCCCGCCTCCGAGAGCCGCTCGTTGATGTAGACTAGAAGCTCATGTTGCTTGCGGGTCAGCATGCCAGTCCCCCTCATGGAACGTTTGCGGAACGTGTAAGGAACGTTACGGAGGCTGTCAAGCAGTCGGGCCACCGCCTTCCGAGGGGGCTGTCGGATCAGCGGACCGCGTCGCCTTCGCCAGCAAGAGCGAGGAAATTGGCGAGCAGCCGGTGGCCATGCTCGCTGGCTATGCTCTCGGGATGGAACTGGACTCCGTGAATCGGAAGCTGGGCATGCCGCAGTCCCTGCACCGTATCGTCGTCGGCCCAGGCATTGACGATCAGGCCGTCCGGCAGGCCGTCCTTGTCGACGATCAGGGAATGGTAGCGGGTGGCGACGAAAGGCGAGGGGACCGTTTCGAACAGCCCGCTCGAATCGTGGATGATGCGGCTGGTCTTGCCGTGCATCACCGCGCCGGCGCGGACCACCGAGCCGCCGAAATGCTGCCCGATCGCCTGGTGGCCGAGGCACACGCCGAGCAGCGGCATTCGGCTCTCGGCGCAGGCCGAGACGAGCTCCAGCGAGATTCCGGCATCGTCGGGGGTGCCCGGCCCCGGCGAGATCAGGACGGCGGAAGCACCGCTGTCGATCGCCTGCCGAGCGCTGACGGAGTCGTTGCGTTCGACACGGACCTCGGCACCGATCTCGCGCAGATAATGGACGAGATTCCAGGTGAAGCTGTCATAATTGTCGATGACCAGGATCATCGCCCGAGAATCCGACCGCTAGTTGCCGGCCCCACTGCCGCCGAGCCTTTGCCGAGCCTCGCGGATCGCCTGTTCGTTGCGCTCGACTCCGACGGCAAGCTCGACGGCCTTGAAGAATTGCTGCGACAATTCGTCCGGAATGGCGTCGGTGAGCTCGGAGCGGACCGAAGCGACGGCGCGCGGATCGGTGCTTGCATCCCCGGGCGTCCGTTCCGCATGGTGGACGACGAACCAGCCGGCGCCGTTCGGCGCCTCGACCAGCCGCGCTCGCCCTTCCGGCAGGCTGAACAGGGCCAGCAAGGGCGGCGGCGCCTGCTCTCCGGCCCGCATCATCTCGAACCGCCTGAGGTCAACCGTCTCCGGCGCCGGAGGCCTCGGCTGAGCGGCGGCGAAGGCGGCGGCGGGTGAGGTGCCGCCGTTGATCCGATTGACGATCTGCTGGGCGAGGGCTCGGGCCCGCTGCTGGCCCTTCTGAAGGAGCAGCGCCTGGCGCACCTGGTCGCGGATCTGTGCGAGCGGCGGCGGCGCGGCGGGGATCACCCGCTCGACGCCGAGCAAGGCGAAGCGCTCCTGGCCGAGCGTCTCGACGACCGGTTCGAGATCGTCCGGATCCATTTCGAAGGCGCTGACGAGCAGGGGCTGAAGATCCGCCGGCGCTTGCCACTGCGGCTGGCCCGGAACCTGACCGGCGGCGGTGACGGGAGGAGTCGAGGCGAACGTCAGCCGCTCGGCGCGGACGATTTCCTCGAAGCTCGCGCCGTCGGCGAGCTGGTCTTCGACTCGCGTGATGAGGGCGTCGAGCGCGTCGCGTCGCTTGCGCTGCTCGATCCGCTCGGCGATCTCGCCGCGAACCGCTTCGAGCGGACGCGCCGGGACCGCGTTGATCGAATCGACCCGGACGACGTGGAATCCAAGCTCCGACCGGATCGGCCCAGCCAGTGCGCCTTGAGCCGCGCCGAAGGCGGCGGCGGCGACCTGGGGGGTGGTTTCCCCGGCAAAGCCCGCTCTGGTCTGGTTCGGGAAGGCGATGTCGCTGGCGGCGAAGCCCGCCTGGCTGGCGGCATCGGTGAAGCTCGCACCGCCGCGCACGCGCTGGACGAACGCCTGGGCGGCCGCCTGATCCTGAAGGACCACGTGCTGGAGATTGCGGGTTTCGCTGGCGGCATAAGCGGCCTGGTTCTCCCGATAATAAGCGGCGATCTCGGCCTCGGTCGCTCGTGCCGCGGCGCCGACCTGTTCGGCGCCGAGCACGGCGTAGCGAACGACTCGACGCTCCGGAATCGTGAAGCGGGCGCCTTCGCTGCGGTAGAAAGCGGCGATTTCGGCATCGGTGACCTGGAGGCCCTGAGCCATCAGCTCGGCGGGGATGACCCCGATCGAGCCACGGCGCCGCTCGAGCTGCAGATTGGCATATTCGCGGACGACTCCGTCGGGGACGTAGCCGCGGCCGGCGATCGGCTGGGCGAGCTGACTGACCATCAGGGATCGGGCGATGTCCTCACGAATGTCGCGCTCGGTCATGTTCTGCTGGGCGAGCGCCTGACGGAAGGTGGCGACGTCGAACTGACCGGTGAAATTGCGGAATTGCGGGATGTTGACGATTACCCGGTCGATCATCCGCTCCGAAACGACCACGCCCTGGTCGCCACCGAACGCCATCAGCGCCTCGCCGGTGATCAGCTGTCCGAGGATCCCGTCGAACGCCCCCTGGGCGAGGAAGGATTCCATGGTCAGCCCCGGCTGCTGCGCCTGCGCCTGAGCGTAGATTCGGTTGATCTGCTGGCTGAGCTCGGACTCGGTGACCTCGCGGTCGTCGACCTCGGCGAGGGTGCCGCCGGCCGCGCCGCCGGGGCCGATGCCGCCCAGTCCCCCCATCCCGTCGGTACCGAAACCGGTGACGACCATCGCCAGCAAGGCGAGGAACAGGATGAAGATGGCCGACCAATTGCGCAGTTTTTTACGGAAGGAAGAGTTCATGACGGCCCCGAGAGGATGCAGGTTTGCGCGGGTCATAGAAGCGCGCTAGGCGGCCCGCAACCTAGACTGGGGGAATCGTCAGATCATGCACGTCCGTCGCAAGCTCGTCGCCGGCAACTGGAAGATGAATGGCGGCATCGCCCAGCTGGGCGAACTTTCCGCGATCGGGAGAGCCGCCCGCGAAGCGCCTGGAGTGGACGTCGCCATCTGTCCGCCATTCACGCTGATCGCACCGGCCGTGACCCGATCGGGCGGCCTCGTCATCGGCGCCCAGGACGTCCACTCGGCGTCGAGCGGTGCCCATACCGGATGCGTCTCGGTGGCGATGATCAAGGAGGCCGGGGCGCGAATGGCGATCGTCGGCCATTCCGAGCGACGGTCCGACCAGCATGAGACAGACGAGCTGGTCCGGGCGAAGGCCGAAGCGGCCCTTGCCGGCGGACTGACGACGATCGTCTGCGTCGGCGAGAGCGACTCGCAGCGCGGAAGCGGCGAGCATCTCGCTGTCGTCGCTCGCCAGCTCGCCGGCTCGCTTCCCGACGAATGGGAAGAAGGGGAATTGGTGATCGCCTATGAGCCGATCTGGGCGATCGGCACCGGCAATGTCGCGACGCCCGACGACGTCGCCGAGATTCACCGGGCAATCCGGTCTGCCCTGGTCGATCGTTATGGCGATCGGGGCGAACGGCTTCGGATTCTCTATGGCGGCTCGGTCAAGGCCGACAATGCGGCTTCATTGTTCGCCGTCGGTGACGTCGACGGCGCCCTGGTTGGCGGCGCCAGCCTGACGGCCGCCCAGTTCGTCCCGATCATCGAGGCCGCCGCCAGAAGCTGAAGTTGCGGCCTCCGCGCCGGCATGGGGTTGAGAAGCCCGGGCGCATCGCCTAGATCGCGCAGGCACATTCAGCCCGGCGAAATCCGGGACGCGCGCCGGCGCGACGAAGTAGAGAAAGCCGTCCTCGATGTTCACCTTCCTTCTCATCCTGCAAACGCTCGTCGCCATCGCGATGATCTCGGTCATCCTGATGCAGCGTTCCGAAGGCGGCGGCTTTGCCGGCGGCGGCAGCCCGGCGGGCATGATGAGCGCTCGCGGCGCCGCCGATTTCCTGACTCGGTCGACGGGCATCCTGGCGACCGTTTTCGTGATCCTGTCGATCGCCATCGCTGCGATCGCTGCCGGCGAGCGCGCACCTCGGACGATCGACCCGAGCCTGATGGAGAAGGGTCCGCCGGCTGGATCGCCGGTCGAGCAGCAGAGCTCGCCCTTCACCCCGACGGCGCCGGGCGGAGAGGCTCAGCCGGGCGCAGCCCAGGCACCCGCCGAAGCCCCTGCCGGAAACCAGTCGGGCGGCGTTCCGATCGCTCAGTAGGCTGATGGGGGACTGGGGACTGGGGACTAGGGACTAGGGAATGA
>CAMPIH010000004.1 GCA_946886275.1 uncultured Sphingosinicella sp. | reverse complement strand
ACCTATTATGCCGCGGCCAACGGCAACGGCCTGAACGGCGCGCGGACCCGGATGACTCAGGATCCGGGCCGCTACGGCGCCATCCGGCTGGCCTCCTTCCCGACCGGAAGATCCGGCGCCACCGAACCCGCCGTCCCGGACGGCAGCGCCGACGTCGTCCTCACTTTCCGCAACGTCCACAACTGGATGATGGGAGAGACCCCGTTCGCCGAAGAGGCCTTCCGCCAGATGTTCGCGATGCTTCGCCCCGGCGGCACCCTGGGAGTCGTCGATCATCGGCTTCCGGAGAGCGCGGATTCCGCGCGCGAGCGAAGCAGCGGCTATCTCAAGACCTCGACCGTCCGGCGGCTCGCCGAGGCGGCGGGATTCCGATTGGTCGCCGAATCGGAGATCAACGCCAATCCGAACGACACGACCGATCATCCGAGCGGCGTCTGGACCCTGCCGCCGACACTTCGGCTCGGCGACCAGGACCGCGACCGCTATGTCGCCATCGGCGAAAGCGACCGGATGACGCTGAGATTCGTGAAGCCGGAATAGTTCTGCAGCGCTGGGCCGCCTTTCTCAGCCGAGCTTGTCGAGCTTCTTCTGAAGATCGGCGAGCTGGGCCTTGAGAGCCGCAAGCTCGGCCTTGGTGTCGTCTTCCGCCGATTGGTCCTGTCCGGCCGGCTTGCCCTGGCTCCCCGCCCCCTTGCCGGCGGCTCCGGGCGTCGTCGCCGAGAACATCTCCATGTTGCGGCGGGCGATCTCGGCGAACGGGTTGGCGGCGAGCGCACCGGCCATCGCTTCGCGGAGCTGGCTCTGGTTGCGCTGCAATTGCTCGAGCGAGGCCTCGAGATAGTGAGGCACCATGCCCTGCATCGAATCGCCGTAGAGGCCGATCAGCTGGCGAAGGAAATTGACCGGCAGCATCGTCGCGCCTCTCGCTTCCTCCTCCATGATGATCTGGGCGAGGACGGAGCGGGTGATGTCGTCGCCGCTCTTCGCGTCGACGACCTTGAACTGCCGTTTCTGGCGGACCATCTGCGCCAGCTTCTCGAGCGTGATGTAGGACGAGCTTTCGGTATCGTAGAGCCGCCGGTTCGCATATTTCTTGATGATGACCACGTCATCGTCTGAGCGGGGTGCCGCCATGCCGGACTCCTGGGGGCCTGAAAGAACGAGCCTAGCACCTAAGTTTGCGGCACTGCAACACAGGCCGCGGCCGCTGCCTTTGTTCCTGGCCATGCTGCGCGAGCAGACCGCAGCAAATCCGGCGCGGATGAAGCGCGCTTTGGCCGGCCTGAGAAAATATCAGGAGGCACCCCGGCGATCGCCGCCGGAGCCGAAGCCGGCCGTCGCTTCGCGCCACGGCGCGACGCTTCGCGATTATGGCGGCGACGGGCCGCCGGTCCTGTTCGTCCCGTCGCTGATCAATCCCCCGAACATCCTCGATCTCAGCGAGGAAAGATCGCTGCTTCGGAGTCTCTCCCGGCAAAAACGGCGGGTCCTCCTGCTCGACTGGGGCTGGCCCGACGAAGGACGACGGCCGATGGATATTGCCGGCCATGTCGAGCGGATTGCCGTTCCGCTGATTGGCGAACTGCCTGAGCCGCCCGACCTGGTCGGCTATTGCCTCGGCGGGACGATGGCGGCGGCGGCCGCCCAGCTGGCACCGGTCCGAAGCCTCGTTACCATCGCCGCGCCCTGGCGGTTCGCCGCCTATCCGCAACCTGCCCGGGGCGACCTCGAGCGATTGTGGGACCAGGTCCGGTCGACGGTCGATGCTCTGGGCGTGCTGCCGATGGAGGCGCTCCAGACCGCCTTCTGGAATCTCGACCCGGCCCGAACGGTCGCCAAGTTCGAGGCGTTCGCCGATCTCGAGGGCGAAGAAGCGGAAATCTTCGTCACTCTCGAGGACTGGGCGAATGACGGCCCGCCCTTGAGCGGCGCGGCGGCTCGGGAGATGTTCGAGGACTTCTTCGCCGCCGATCGGCCGGGCAGCGGGCAATGGCAGGTGGGCGACGAGACGATCGAACCCGGTCGGCTTGAAATACCGATTCTCAACATCGTGTCGACCAGGGACCGGATCGTTCCTCACGAGACGGCGATGAGCGCCGGCGAGCGGCTCGAGCTCGATCAGGGGCATGTCGGCATGGTCGTCGGCTCGGCGCGCGAGCGGCTTTGGAAGGCGCTGTCCGACTGGCTTTCCCGCACCGCAGCAAAATGCTAGGGCGCGGCGGATCCCCACTCCGCTCGGGCTGAGCCGGTCGAAGCCCAGGCCTTCCTTTTCGGCGACGAGGACGGCGCTTCGACACGTTCAGGGCGATCGGGCTACGAAGCAGGAAAAAGCCATGACCGACGTCGTCATCACCGCCGCCAAGCGTACTCCGGTCGGTGCCTTTCTCGGCGCCTTCGCGACCATTCCGGCCCATGAGCTCGGCCGAGTCGCGATCGAGGCGGCGCTGACCCAGTCGGGTGTCGCCGCCGAAGAGGTTTCCGAGGTCATTCTCGGCCAGGTGCTGACTGCCGCGCAGGGACAGAATCCTGCCCGCCAGGCCTCGATGGCGGCCGGCGTCCCGAAGGAGATCCCGGCCTGGGGCGTGAACCAGGTGTGCGGATCCGGGCTTCGGGCGGTCGCTCTGGCCACCCAGGCGATCCAGACCGGCGATGCCCGGATCGTCGTCGCCGGCGGCCAGGAGAGCATGAGCCTGTCCAATCATGCCCAGGCGATCCGCGCCGGCACCAAGATGGGCTCGCTCGAATTGGTCGACACGATGATCAAGGACGGCCTGACCGACGCCTTCAACGGCTATCACATGGGCATCACCGCGGAGAATCTGGCCGAGCAATATCAGGTCACCCGCGACGAGCAGGACGCCTTCGCCACCGCCTCGCAGAACAAGGCGAGCCGGGCCCGGGCCGAAGGCCGGTTCAAGGACGAGATCGCCGCCGTCACCGTCAAATCGCGCAAGGGCGAGACCGTCGTCGAGAATGACGAATATATTCGCGACGGGGTCGAGCAATCGGCGCTTGGCGGGCTCCGCCCCGCCTTCAAGAAGGACGGCAGCGTCACCGCCGGCAATGCCTCCGGGCTCAATGACGGCGCGGCCGCTCTGGTTCTCATGAGCCGCGAGGAAGCCGAGCGCCGGGGCGCCCCGATCCTCGCCCGGGTCGCAAGCTGGGCCTCGGCCGGAGTCGACCCGTCGATCATGGGAATCGGGCCCGTTCCGGCGAGCAGGCGGGCGCTCGAGAAAGCGGGCTGGACGATCGCCGATCTCGACCTGATCGAGGCCAACGAGGCGTTTGCCGCCCAGGCGCTCGCGGTCGGCAAGGAGCTGGGCTGGGATTCCGACAAGGTCAACGTCAATGGCGGCGCCATCGCCATCGGCCACCCGATCGGCGCCAGCGGCGCCCGGGTGCTGACGACCCTGCTCTACGAAATGGCCCGCCGCGACGCCAAGAAGGGCCTCGCCACCCTGTGCATCGGCGGCGGCATGGGCATCGCCCTCTGCGTCGAGCGCGACTGAAGCCTCTCCGGGAGGTTCGCAGCCTGTCCTCCAGGCCCGGCTCGCGATAAGCTGCCGCTCGGCGCCTCGCGATGACGGGCGCGTCGGGAGGGCAAGACCATGTTCGCGATCCTTTGGCGCTATCAGGTCAAGAAGGACCATCGCCCCGACTTCGAAGCCACTTACGGCGCGTCGGGCGATTGGGCGCGGCTCTTCGAACGCCACCGAGGCTTTCGCGGTACCCAGCTGCTTCGGGGCATGGACGATTCCTACATGACCCTCGACGTCTGGCAGGCCCGGGAGGATTTCCACGCCTTCCTCGCCGAGCATGGCCAGGATTATTCGGCGCTGGACGAGCGAACCGAAGGCTGGACCTCGGCGGAAGAACGGCTGGGCGAGTTCGAGACCGTCGAATAAAGACTTCTCAGGCAGAGCCCTCGCGCGACCAGTGCTCGCCGTCATAGCTGTAGCGGGCATGGTTTCCGCGGACGAAGCGATCGCCGTCCCAGGCGACGACCTGGAGATCGACTTCACGATTGTTGTGGGTCTCGATCCAGTTGAAGCTCTGAAGCTCGTTGTTGCGAAGCCGGACCGAGATGGCGGTGCCGGCCTGGATGACGAGGGCGCCGCCGGCATTGTGGACCATTTTCCGGGCCGATTCGGCATAGGTACGATGGAAATGGCCGGCGAGCGCGATATGGACTCCGGCCTCGCACACCGCCTTGACCGCATCCTCATGCCGACCGACCGCTTCGGTCAGCTCGCTGCCCTTGCCGATCGGCATCGCGAACAAGGGATGGTGAGTGACGAGGATCCGGGTCTTGTCCTTGGCCACGTTGGCGAAGCGCGCCCGGATCAGCGCCATCTGCTCCTCGTTGATCCGGCCGTCCTTGATCGTCAGCGAGCGCGCCGTGTTGATTCCGAGCACGGCGAGCCGGTCATTCTCGAACCAAGGGCACAGATCGGTCGAGATATACCTCTTGTAGCGCGCCAGCGGCCGGGCAAAGCGGCGGAAAAGATCGTAGAGCGGGACATCGTGATTGCCCGGCACGGCGATGATCTCGAACCCGTCCGAGCGGAGCCGGTTGAGCCAGGCCGAGGCGAGCCGGAACTGGGCGATCCGCGCGCGCTGAGTGAAATCGCCGCTGACGACGAGAAGGTCAGGGCGATGCTCGAGAAGCCAGGCCTCGGCGGCGTCGGCGACCTTCGGCTGATGGGCCCCGAAATGGACGTCGGAAAGGTGGGCAATGGTCGCCATGGCGGCTGAACGAGCCGAAGCCGGCCCGGTTCAGACCCAGTTGCGCGTGAATCGGTCGCCAAGGCCGGTGAGCAGCTCGTAAGGCGAGAGTCCGGACTGCGCCGAAGCCGACGCCAGATCATAATCGAGCTCGATCCAGTCGCCCTCGCGAAGATCCGGCGCCTCGTCGACGCAGATCGCGGTGAGGTCCATCGAGACCCGGCCGACGACGGGCGCGAAATGCTCGCCGATGAAGGCTCTTCCGGTCCCGGAGAAGGCGCGCAGATAGCCGTCGGCATAGCCCAGGTTGAGGATCGCCAGCTCGTGCGGTGCCTGCGCCCTGAAGGTATGATTATAGCCGACGCAGTCCCCTTCTTTCACTCGGCGGCGCTGAAGGACCTGAGCCTCGAGCCGGACGACCTGGCGGATGTACCCTTCCGCCTCTCGCCTGGGTATGCCGCCGTACAAGGCGAGGCCGGGCCGGGTGAGATCGAAGGCGTAATCGGCGCCAAGGCAGATGCCGGCGCTGTTGGCGAGGCTCAGCCGCCGCGCCTGGACCTCCCCGGAAAGCTCGGCAAAGGCCTGGCGCTGGCGTTCATTGGCGGGCACATCCTCGTCCGCGCAGGCGAGATGGCTCATCAGGGTCTCGATCCGAAGGCTCTCCAGCCGGCCGCCGACCGAGTCTCCGGGCGCCAGGCCAAGGCGATTGATGCCGGTGTCGATCATGACGTCGCACGGCCGGTTCGTCCCGGTCCAGCGCGCCACCTGCTCGAGGCTGTTGAGGACCGGCCGGGCCGGCGACGACATGGCAGTCGCAAGATCGTCCGGCCCCACCCCGTGAAGGACCGACAAGGCCAGCCCCTCGTCCCAGGGCATCAACGTCTCGGCTTCGGCCCAGGTGGCGACGAAGAAGTCGCGGCAGCCGGCTTCGGCGAGCCGGCGAACCACCTCGCGAGCGCCGAGGCCATAGCCGTCGGCCTTGATCGCCGCCCCGCAGGCGGCGCTTCCGCTGCGGCCGGCGAGCCAACGCCAGTTGGCGACGAGCGCGCCGCCGTCGAGCTTCAGCCGAAGGGGAATGTGGGCCATGGCCGCGGCCGTAGCAATTCCGCCCCCCTCTGGGGAAGTCTCACCCCTTCCCCTCCCCGACCCGATCGTCCGGGAGCCAGAAGAAGGTCACGATCAGGGCCATCGCCACGACGGCGAACGTGTACCAGAGGCCGGAATAGGGATCGCCGGTGGAGGCGGCGATGTAGCTGGCGATGAACGGCTGGAATCCGCCGAAATAGCCGGTTCCGAAATGATAGGGGATCGACATCGAGCTGTAGCGGATCTGCGGCGGGAACATCTCCGCGAGCAGGGCCGCGACGGGGCCATAGGTCATCCCGGACAGAGCGGTGATGGCGAGCAAGGCGAGAAGAATGACGGCGATGCCGCCGGGCGAGGGAATCACCGGATCGAAGCTGTAGCCGGCCTCTTCGAGCAACGGCCGGACCTGGTCCGCGCCGGCGACCGAGCGGACCTCGTCGCCAAGGCCGATTGCGACGGGCGTCGCCGCGGCCGCGGCGACGTTCGGCCCGGCTGGCGGCTGACTGAAGCTGTACTGGACCCCGAGCCGGCCCAATTCGCCGATGATCTGTCCGCACAGGTCCGCCTGGCGGGCCGCGAACGGATCGAAGTCGCAGCCGGAACGGTGGATCGTGACCGGCGCCTGCTCGTGAGCGGCGGCTCGGTCGGGATTGGCCGCGCTTCCCATCGTCCAGTAGATCGGGAAGATCAGAAGCAGGGTCAGCGCATAGCCGATGACGATCGGGCGCTTCCGGCCGACCCGGTCGGACATCCATCCGAACAGGATGTACCAGCCGCATCCGAGCAAAGCGCCGAGAGCGACGATGATCTGGGCCGTGGTCGAATCGACCCTCATGATGTTCTGGAGAAGCGAAAGGGTCGAGAACATCGCCGTGTACCAGATGACGGTCAGGCCGGCGGCGATTCCGAACAAGGCGACGAACAGCCGCTTCAGATTGCCGGGATAGGTGAAGCTGGCCTTGAACGGATTGGCGTCGCAGCCACCCTGTTCCTTCAGCGCCTTGAACACCGGGCTTTCGGAAAGCTTGAGGCGCATCCACAGCGACACGGCGAGCAGCAGGATCGAGAAGAGGAAGGGGAAACGCCACCACCATGTGTCCCAGGCCTCGGTGCTGACCAGGCTCTTGGTGCCGAGAACGACGGCGAGGCTGAGGACGAAGCCGCCGACCACCGAAGCCTGGATGAAGCTGGTGTAGAAACCGGATTTTCCCGGCGGCGAATGTTCGGCGACATAGATGGCGGCGCCGCCATATTCGCCGCCCAGCGCCAGCCCCTGGCAGATCCTGAGCAGGATGATGAGGATCGGCGCCGCGATCCCGATCGCTGCGGCCGACGGCACCAGACCGACCCCGGCCGTGGCGAGGCCCATCAGGGTGATGGTGACGAGGAAGGTCGTCTTCCGGCCAAGCCGGTCACCCATATAGCCGAACAGGATCGCGCCGAGCGGCCGGAAGCCGAAGCCGACAGCGAAGCCGGCCCAGGCGAGAAGCGTCTGAAGAGTCTCGTTGCCCGACGGAAAGAAGGTGCTGCCGATGATGCCCGACGCCGCAAGCGTGCCGTAGATGAAGAAGTCATACCATTCGAAGATGGTGCCGGCCGAGGAGGCGCCGATGACCAGGCGGGTCCGCCGCGCCTGATCGGCGCGATCGCCCGAAACCGGCGGCTCCTGATCCAGATCCGCAACGGCTTCGGCCATCACACGCCCCTCCCTGCCCGAAGCGACTGTGTAGGCGGCGCAAAGTGCTGCAGGCAAGCGGATCGGACGGCGGCTTGCCATGCTCCCCGCCATCTTCCATCGCGACGCCATGGAGCATTGCTTTCCGCCGGTCGTCGACGCCGACACGCGCCTGCTCGTCCTCGGCAGCCTGCCGGGGGCGGTGTCGCTGGCGAAGCAGCGTTACTACGCCCATCCGCAAAACCAGTTCTGGCGGCTGATCGGCGCGGTGATCGGACGCGACCTCGTCGCTTTTCCCTATGAGGAACGGCTGGCCGCCTTGCGCGAATCGCGGGTCGGGCTCTGGGACACGGTCGCCGCCGCGACCCGGCGTGGCAGCCTCGATTCCGATATCCGGCTTCACGAGGCGAGCGACGTCGGCCGCTTGGCCGAGAGCTTGCCGGAGCTTCGGGCGATCGCCTTCAACGGCGGCACCGCGGCGCGGATCGGGCGCCGGCAGATCGGCGAGACCAGGCTCGAACTGATCGACCTGCCGTCGAGCAGCCCGGCGTTCAAAAGGCCTTTCGAGGCGAAGCTCGAGGCCTGGCTGAAGCTTCGCGCCTTCCTCTGACCGGCCCGCCGATTAATTGGGGACACTCTCTATTTTTCCCGCCGAACCGAGCCTCATCGCCCGGTCAAAAAATATATACTGTCCCCATTTTAACGGCCGGGGCGGCGGGCGAGCAGGAACAGCACGATCGGCCACAATATCGTGTTGATCAAGTCCATTCCCGACGACATGTAATCCCACTTGATTCCGTAAAGATAATCGACGGCCTCGTTCAGCACCGCGAGGGCGATGACCACGGCGAGCGGGATCCAGGATCGCATGCGCTTCCTGAGCAGCAGGGCGGTGACCACGAAGATGGCCAGCCCCGCATGGACGTGAACGAGATTCTCGGACATGCCGGTGCTCTCGCCGAGCGCGACCTTCCACGCCAAATATTCCTGGATCATGAAGCCTCTTTGCTGGTGCCGGAATTGCAGAAAGCGACGATCCGATCGGCGAGTTCCGGCCGGGCGATGACCAGATCGGGGACGAGCGAATCGCGATTATTGTAGACCAAGGCGGTCCCGTCGACCCGGCTCGCATGGAGACCGGCACGGAGCGCTACTGCCGCCGGAGCACAATTGTCCCATTCGTGCTGGCCGCCGGAATGATAATAGATATCGGCCTCGCCGGAGACGACCGCCATCGCCTTCGCTCCCGCCGAGCCGAGCGGCACGAGTTCGGCGCCGAGGAGGGCCGCGATCGTCTCCGCTTCCGGCGGCGGCCGAGTCCGGCTGACGACCATCAAGGGACGCTCGCGCGCCACGTCCGCCCTTTGGACTCGATCGGAGCGATAGAGCTTCCCCCTCGCCGGCAAGGCGACTGCGCCGAGCCTCGGTTCCCCGCCGACGGCGAGCGCGACATGGACCGCCCAGTCGTTTCGGCCTTCCGAATATTCGCGAGTGCCGTCGAGCGGATCGATGATCCAGAGCCGATCGCTTGTCAGCCGCTCGAGACGGTCAGGACTTTCCTCGGAAAGGATCGGATCGTCCGGCCGCCATTCGCGAAGGCTGGTCAGGATGAAAGCGTTGGCGACCTTGTCGGCGACGATCCCCAGGCGTCGGTCGGCCGGGAAAGTCGCGCTTCGCAATTCCATCAGCAGGCGCCCCGCCCCTTCGGCAAGCCGGGCCGCAAGTTCCTCGTCAGTCAAATCGGCCCCTTCCCGCTGGATCGCCTCGGCGCCCTGATGCGGCAGGATTTCGGCCGCCGCAATCGCGACGATCGGGCGCAGCCATTGCGACCGGTCCGGCCAGGCTCTAACCGGACCTGGTGGAAGGCGCCGATTTCCTCGTCATCGGAGCGGGTGTGGCCGGATTGTCGGCGGCGGCTCGGCTCGCCGCTCATGGCCGGGTCGCGGTCGTCGAGGCCGAGGAAGCGATCGGCTATCATTCCTCCGGCCGAAGCGCGACCTTCTCCCATTATGGCATCGGCAATCGCCTGGTGCGCGCACTGACCGCCCATAGCCGTGACTATTTCCTCGAGCGTCGCGATCCGCCGCTTGCCCGGACCAGCAACGCCTTGTTCGTCGCCACCGAGGCGATGCTTCCGGCGCTCGAGAAATTGCGGACCGACATGGCCGAATTCACCGATTCGCTCAGGGATCCGGCGCCTGACGAGCTCGGCGCATTGTTCCCGCCGCTCCGCACCGGAAGCGACGCGATCGTCGCCGCCATCCTCTACCCCGACGGACTTCGACTCGATTCCGACGCCCTTCTCCAGGCTTATGCGAGAGAGGTTCGAGACCGCGGCGGGCTTGTCCGCACCGGAGTCCGGCTCTCGGCGATCCGCCCGACCGGCTCCGGCTGGCGGGTCGAAAGCGAGGCGGGAGAGTCCTGGTCGGCGCCGATCCTGATCAATGCGGCGGGCGCCTGGGCCGATTCGGTCGCCCGCGCCGCGGGAGTCGTGCCGCTCGGCCTGAGGCCGCTCAGGAGGACGATCATCGTCGTCGATCCTCCCACCGGCGCCGATGTTCGCGACTGGCCCTTCGTGAAGACGGTGGTCGACGATTTCTACATCCTCCCCGAGTCCGGGAAGCTGATGGCCTCACCGGTCGACGAGGTGGAGAGCGATCCGTGCGATGCCCAGCCGGAAGAATATGACGTCGCCCTCGCCGCGTCCAAGGTCGAGCAATATACCACCCTGGCGGTAAGCCGGATCGCCCACCGCTGGGCGGGCCTTCGGACCTTCACCGCGGATCGGGTCCCGGCCGCGGGCTTCGCCCCCGGTTCGCCCGGATTCTTCTGGCTTGCCGGCCAGGGCGGTTTCGGATTGCAGACGGCACCGGCCATGGCGGAGGCCGTCGAGGCGATGATCGCAGGCACGGCCTGGCCGGCAGGCCTGTCGACATTCGGCGTCGAAGCGGCCGATCTTCGGCCCGAACGTCTTCTCGAACATTCGTCGACAGCTACCGAAACATGATGACAGTCGCTTCGTTGAGCCGCGAAGGAAAGCGATGCTTCAAGGGGAAACCATCAATTTGAGCGAATCTGCCGACGGCGCCGCCGCGACCGGGGAAGAACCGGTCCCACAGCCGCCGCTTTCCCGAGTCCGGACGGTCAAGAGGATTGCCCTCGGAGTCGCCATCCTGACCGCCGTGATCATCCTCTGGCTGATCGTCACGGCGCCCTTGTCGCGATCGCTTGGGCCGATCGCTGCACCCAGCCTCACCATCCTCTCGGCCGAGGGTGAGCCGATCGCCCGGCGAGGCGCGGTCATCGGCGATCCGGTGTCGATCGACGAGCTGCCGCCGCACGTGCCCCAGGCTTTTCTCGCCATCGAGGATCGGCGATTCTACCGCCATATCGGCGTGGATCCCTACGGAATCGCCCGGGCGATGTGGCGCAACCTGCGCGCCGGACGAGTCCGGCAGGGCGGGAGCACGATCAGCCAGCAGCTTGCCAAGACGAGCTTCCTCAGCCCCGAGCGGACGGCGGCGCGAAAGATCCAGGAAGCCTTCATCGCGCTCTGGCTCGAAGTCTGGCTGAGCAAGGACGACATCCTCAGCCGCTACCTCTCCAACGTCTATTTCGGCGACAATGTGTACGGCCTTCGCGCCGCCGCCCGTCACTATTTCGACAGCGAGCCGGAAGAGCTGACGGTCGCCCAGGCGGCGATGCTGGCCGGGCTCGTCAATGCCCCGAGCCGGCTTGCCCCGACGAGCAACCTGGAGGGCGCCCAGGAGCGTTCACGGCTCGTCATGCAGGCCATGGCGGATGTCGGCTACATCAGCGCCGAAGAGCATGAGGAGCTGAAGCCGGCCCGGCTCCGCCTCGGCGAGCGGGACGACGTTCCGACCGGCACCTACTTCGCCGACTGGGTGGTGCCGGAGGCGAACGCCCTCGCAGAAGAGGATTATGGCCAGCGTGAGGTGCTGACGACCCTTGAGGGTGATCTCCAGAGGATAGCCGTCCGAGCGGTTCGCCGGGCTCGGCTCGGCCGTGCCCAGGTGGCTCTGGTGGCGATGCGGCTCGACGGCCGGGTCGTCGCGATGGTCGGCGGCAAGGATTATTCCCGAAGCGCCTTCAATCGGGCGACCCAGGCGCGGCGGCAGCCAGGATCGGCGTTCAAGCTGTTCGTCTATCTCGCCGCCTTTCGCGCCGGCTACACGCCCGTCACTCCGGTCAACGACGTCCCGATCAGGCTCGGCGACTGGCAGCCCCGCAATTATGGCGATTCCTATCGCGGCCGGATCACGCTCCGCGAGGCCGTGGCCTTTTCGAGCAATTCGGTGGCGGTTCAGGTCCAGGAGCGGGTCGGTCGCGACAATGTGATCCGGGCCGCCCGCGATCTCGGCATCACCACCCCGCTTCGTCCCGAGCGGAGTCTCGCTCTGGGGACGAACGGCGTCAGCCTGATCGAGCTTACCGGCGCCTATGCCGCCGTCGCCGCGGGCCGCTATCCGATCCGGCCTCGCGGCCTTCCCGATTCCGCCAATGGCTGGCTCGGCCGCTGGTGGCCGACCGCCGAAGAGCTGAGCCGCGACCGCGCCTTCCCGATGCTCCGCGACGTCCTTTACGCCGTCGCCCATCGCGGCACCGGCCGGTCGGCGGCCCTGTCGGTGCCGACGTTCGGCAAGACGGGAACGACCTCCGATTATCGCGACGCCCTGTTCGTCGGCTTTGCCGGGGACCTCGTCGTCGGAGTCTGGGTCGGCAATGACGACAACAGCCCTTTGCCCGGCACCACCGGCGGCGGCGTGCCCGCCCAGATCTGGCGCAACTTCATGACCGAGGCGCTCGGCATCGGAACGTCGCGGCCGGTCGCCCCGGTACCCCTCACCGAAACCGACCGGGTGACGCCGCCGCCGGCGACTCAAGACAATGTCCAGGAGGCCGAGCCCCAGCCCGAGCCCGCGCCGGCGCCAGCGCCCGGCTCCACCTTCCCAGTCCGCCTGCCCGGACCCGACGATGGACGGGACGTGCCGGACGTCATCGCGCCGCCGCCGGTCCCTCCCCGAAACGGCCCCGAGAGCGAGGATTTCGGCCCTGCCTAGTGACCCGATCCTGTCCGAGGACTATGAGAACGGAGCCATCGAGCGCACCGCGCTCGCCGAGGATCGGACCTTGCTTGCGAACGAGCGGACCTTCGCCGGCTGGATGCGGACGAGCCTCGCCGCAGTGGCGATCGGGATCGGCTTCAATGCCCTGTTCCAGACGATGGAGCCCGAGTGGGTGCCGAAGGCGATCGCGACCATTTTCCTGCTGATCGGGATTTTCGTCATCCTCTCGGCCGAGCGACGCGCCTGCGCGGTCGTCGAGCGGCTCAAGCCGCACGAGATCAAGACGTTCAGGATGATCAACCTGCGCCTCGTCAGCTGGTCGATCAGCCTGGCGACCTTGGCCCTGATCTGGGCCCTCTGGCAATTGGACGGGCGCTAGATCCTCGACGCGGGCGTCGCGATGGTGCCGGCGCGGCGCGCGCGGCGGCGATCATAGACCTTCTTCGCGCCATAGGCGCCGATGGCCGCGACTCCGAGCGGCGTGAAAGCACGGCGCAGCAGCCAGGGCGCGGCAGCGCCGATGAGCATGCCCTTGCCGCCTTCGGATCGCCCAGCCATTCGCCGGCCAAGGGCGGCGCCGATGATCTTGCCAATCATGTCATTCTCCGGTCATGAGTTCCTTGCCGAGAGAGCGCGGCACCGGCGAGAATGTTCCTTGCGGCACAGGAGGATATCCGATGAACGGCGAGCCGATCAGTCACCGGATCTTCATCGAGCGGCTCGTCATCGCGATCATCGTCATCGGCATCGCCCTGCTGCTCTGGAACCTTCGCGGCCTGTTCATGCTCGTCTTCGGCGCGGTGCTGGTGTCGGTGATCCTCAACCTCGTCGCCGAGCCGATCCGGGAGCGCCTTCGGGTGCCGGACTGGGCGGCCCTCCTGGCGGCGGTCGTCCTCGTCGCCGGAATCATCGTCCTCGCGGTCTGGACGTTCGGCGCCCAGATCAGCCGCCAGACCGGTGCCCTGCGTGAGATGATCCCCCAAGCCTGGATGGCGCTCGAGGCGCGGCTCGACCTCTGGGGCCTGGGAGACGCGGTCCGCCAATGGAGCACGAGCATCGGCGCCGGCGGCGGAGTCGTCGCCAATCTCGGCAATATCGCCGTCTCGGTCGGCAATGGCATCGCCGATACCCTGCTCGTCATCGTCGGCGGAATCTATCTCGCGGCCCAGCCGGAGCTCTACCGGGTCGGAATGATCAAGCTCGTCCCCGAACGGGGCCGGGCGCTGGCGGCGCAGGCGCTCGAAGCCAGCGCCCGCGGCCTCCGGCTTTGGCTGCTCGGAAGGATGGTCTCGATGATCGTCGTCGGCCTGCTCAGCTGGCTCGGCCTTCTCATCATCGGCGTGCCCTCGGCCCTCGCCCTCGGCCTGCTTGCGGCACTGCTCGAATTCGTCCCCTTCATCGGACCGATCATCGCGGCGATCCCGGCCATCCTGCTCGCCTTCGCCGAAAGCCCCGAGCAGGCGATCTGGACGGCCTTGCTGTTCCTCGTCATCCAGCAGTTCGAAGGCAATATCCTCGAACCCTTGGTCCAGCAGCGGGCCGTCGACCTGCCTCCGGCCCTGCTCCTGTTCGCGCTCGTCGCCGGGGGCCTGGTCTTCGGCATCGTCGGAGTCATCCTCGCAGCCCCCTTCACCGTCGTGACCTACGTGATGGTGAAGCGGCTCTACGTCCAGGAGGCGCTGAACACGCCGACTCCGCTTCCGGGTGAAGGCAACCAGGCGAAGCCGGCCGAATCCTGACCAGGGTGCCGTTCAGTCGAGAAAGAGCTCGGCTGCGGCCTCGACGACGGCGTCGGGATCGAGCCTGTAGGCGCGGTAGAGATCGGCCAGGTTTCCGGTCTGGCCGAACCGGTCGACTCCGAGCGGGCTCACCTTGTGGCCCTGGACGCCGCCCAGCCACGACAGCGAGGCCGGCGCCCCGTCGAGCAGAGTCACCAGCCCCGCGCTCCGCGGCAGCCGCGAAAGCAAGGTCTCGACGTGCGAAGGCGGCGGTGCCGCGCCCTTCCAGCGGGCGCTTCGCCGCGCGCTCCAGCCGCGGTGGAGCAGGTCCGGCGAGGTGATCGCCAGCAGTCCCAGCCCGGGAACGTCCTCACTCAGCGCTTCCCAGGCTGCAAGGGCTTCCGGCGCGATCGCGCCCGAATAGACCAGGGCCGCCTCGGCGCCTTCGGCGGGAGCGCGAAGCCAGTAGCCGCCGGCGAGCGCGTCCGCCTTCCACTGCTCGTCGGGCCGTTCCACCTGGGCAATGGTTCGGGTGGTGAGGCGAAGATAGACGCTCTCGCCGTCCGGCGCCTGGATGAGCCGGAACGCCTCCTCCATGAACAAGGCGAGCTCGTCGACGAAGGCCGGCTCGTAATGCCTGAGGCCGGGCTGGCCCAGCGCGATGAGCGGCGGATTGATCGACTGGTGAGCGCCGCCTTCGGGGCCCAAAGTCACGCCCGAGGGAGTCGCCACGAGCAGGAATCGCGAATCCTGGTAACAGGCATAGTTGAGGGCATCGAGGCCACGCGCGATGAACGGATCGTAGACGGTGCCGATCGGGAAGAGCCGCTGGCCGAACAGGTCGCCGGCAAGGCCCAGCGCCGCAAGCATCAGGAACAGATTATTCTCGGCGATGCCGAGCTCGACATGCTGGCCGGCACCGTGGGCGCCCCATTTCTGCGCGGACGGGATCTTCGCCGCAGCGAACACATCCGCCGCTTCCTGGCGGCGAAACAGGCCGCGCTGATTCACCCAGGCGCCGAGATTGGTTGAAACGGTGACGTCGGGCGAGGTCGTCACGATCCGGTCCGCGAGCCCGCCGCCGGTCCGAGACAAATCGAGGAGGATTTTCCCGAACGCGGCCTGGGTCGACTGCTCCTCCCCGGCCGGCGGGGCGATCCGCGGGACCGGGGCGACGTTCCAGGCGCGTTCGCGCCGGGCTCGGGCGATCCGGCTGCTTTCGACGAGCGCCCTGGCCGCCGCCGCGGCATTGTCGCCGAGCCCGGCCCAGGCGTCCCACTCCTCGCCTTCCGCGATTCCCATCCGCTCGCGAAGCGCCGCCATCTGGCCGGGGTTCATGAGACCGGCATGATTGTCCTTGTGGCCGGCGAAGGGCAGGCCATGCCCCTTGATGGTGAAGGCGATGAACAGGGTAGGCACGTCGTCCAGGGCAGAATCGAACGCCTCCACCAGCGCCGCCATGTCGTGGCCGCCGAGATTGGTCAGCAAGGCGTGAAGCGCGTCGTCGTCGCGGGAATCGAGGATCGGTCTCGCTTCCGGCGCCTCCTTCAGCAGGCGCTCGCGCCAGGCGGCGCCGCCGAGATAGGTGAGCGCCGAATAATCGGCATTGCTCACCTCATCGAGCCACGCCTTGAGCGAATCCCCGCCTTTCTCCCGGAAAGCCGATTCCAGCGCCTTGCCGTAGCGGAGCGTGACGACCCTCCAGCCGCAGCTCGCGAAGATCTCGTCGAAGCGCCGGAACATGCGGTCGGCCGACGTGGCATCGAGCGACTGGCGATTATAATCGACGATCCACCAGCAATTGCGGATGTCGTGCTTGTACGCCTCGATCAGGCATTCGTAGATATTGCCCTCGTCCAGCTCAGCGTCGCCCATCAGCGCGACCATGCGGCCAGCTTCCTCCGCCGGCATCAGATCATGGGCGATGAGATAATCCTGGACCAGGCTGGCGAAGGCGGTGACGGCGACTCCAAGGCCGACGGAACCGGTCGAGAAATCGACCGGGATCCGGTCCTTGGTCCGGCTCGGATAGGATTGGGCGCCGCCGAAGCCGCGAAAGGCTTCGAGCTGCTCGCGGCTCTGCGATCCGAGCAGATAATGGATGGCGTGGAGAACCGGCCCCGCATGCGGCTTGACCGCCACCCGGTCGTTGGGCCCAAGGGCGTGGAAATAGAGCGCCGCCATGATCGCGGTCATCGAGGCGCAGGACGCCTGGTGGCCGCCGACCTTCAGTCCGTCGCTACTTTCGCGCAGATGGTTGGCATGATGGATCGTCCAGCTCGAAAGCCAGCGAAGCCGTTCGTCGATCAGCCGCAGCGAGTCGAGGTCGGCGCTTCCCCGGGGTTCGGCTTTATCGGGCGTCCTGTTCTTCCGCATGGGACCGCTCCGTAGCAGCGGAGGCGGGGATTCCCACCGTCAAATTGATCGGAGGGAACCGCCTGGGAGGCGATTCCCTCCGGCCCACCTCATGCCCGGAATGCGCCATCTGCGTGCGCGCATGCTCGCAGCTCACATTGGCGTTGAACGGGCTGAAAATCCCGGCGGGATTGTCGCGGAACAACCAGACGTGGCGGTCGAAATGGGGCTCGAAATGATGCGCCTCGTCGATCGTCGTCGAAGCATCGTCCGCCATCCGCTCATAGGGAAGGCCATGAAAGCTAGGCGGAACGTCGTGGCCGGAGGCACGCCAGGCCGCCTCGAACACGAGATTCTCGACGGCGACCAGAGTCAGCGATCCGTCGGCCTGGGGCTCGTAGATCAGGATCGCCGGCCGCCGGAAGTCGGTGTGGGTGCCGTTGCCGTCCACGCGCGGATTGGGCGGGGCCGTGATTCCGAGCAGATCGGGCCGGAAATAATGGATTCCCATCGCTCCGAGCTCAGGCGAAAGCCCCATTCCCGCTGCAGTTTCGCACATCGCGCCGGGCGCGGCGATATAGCCCTCGGCCAGGGCGACGTCGACGTCGCGGAAGCGCTCGGCCAAGGCGCGGATCTCGGCAAGGTCGGGCTCGCCCTCGGCGGGCGCGGAAGCGGCGGGAACGGAAGTCGAAAGGGCAAGAGCCGCGGCGGCGGCAAGCAGGATCTTCATGGGCTACTCCCTGAAAGCGTCTCGAGGTGACGCTCCCTTGGCCCTGTCCGCTTTTCAGCCTGATTTCGCGAGCCGCCCGAACCTGTCGCAATTGTGTCTGCGGCTTCCGCTCAGCCGTCGTGCCTGGCGATCCACTCCTCGACGACCGGAGCGATCCGGTTGCGCCACTTGCTGCCGTTGAAGATGCCGTAATGGCCGACGCCCTTGGCGAGGTGATATTGCTTGAGGCGCGCCGGAAGCGACTTCGAGATATCCAGCGCCGCCTTGGTCTGGCCGACGCCCGATATGTCGTCGCGCTCGCCCTCGATCGCGAGCAGGGCCACATCGCTGATCGCGGCCGGATCGACCCGGCGTCCGCGATGGGTGAGCTCGCCTTTCGGGAGCAAGTGGCGCTGGAAGACGACATCGACGGTCTGAAGATAATATTCGGCGGTCATGTCGCAGACCGCCCGATATTCGTCGTAAAATTCCTTGGTCGATTCGGCGCCTTCGCCGTCGCCCTGGACGAGGTGGCGGAACATCTCCCAATGGCTGACGAGATGATTGCCCAGGTTCATCGCCATGAATCCGGCGAGCTGGAGGAAGCCGGGATACACTTTCCGGCCATGGCCCGGATAGAGATAGGGCACGGTGGCGATGACGTTGCTCTCGAACCAGCCATAAGGGCGCTGGGTCGCGACGATATTGACCTCGGTCGGCGCCTTTCTCGTGTCGATCGGTCCACCCATCATCGTCAGCGTTCGCGGCCGGCAGGGGTTGCGATCGGCGCTCATCAGGGCGGCGGCGGCATAAGCCGGCACCGAGGGCTGACAGACGGCGAGCATGTGGGCGCCGGGGCCGATCTTCTCGAGAAAGGCGACGAGATAATCGACATAATCGTCGAGGTCGAAGCTGCCCTCGTCGAGCGAGACCAGCTTCGCATCGCGCCAATCGGTGATGTAGACGTCGTGGCCGGGCAGCATCCGTTCGACCGTGCCGCGAAGAAGCGTTGCATAGTGGCCCGACATCGGCGCGACGATCAGAAGCTTGGGACCGCTTTTGACGCCCTGACGGCGGAAATGCTTGAGCTGGCCGAACGGCTTGCGAAGCACCACCTCTTCGACGACCCGGACGCTTCGCCCTTCGACGATGGTCGTGTCGAGACCGAAATCGGGCTTGCCGCGCGGTGCGGAGGCATGGGCGAAGACGTCGAGCGCCGAGGCGACGATCGGCCCCATGTGGGAATAAGCGAACGGATTGACGGGATTCTGCATCCAGCCGGCGCCGATATTGGCCAATGTGCTGGCGCCCGCGAGCCAGGAACGATGAACTTCGTACGCGTCGTAAAGCATCAATCCTCCACCCCCGTTGGTCCGAATATGGAGGGCCATGGGGGATTAATCCAGAAGATAACCGACCGGTCGGTCAAAGGGTCCGAAAAGCCGCGCCATTGAGCGCAATCCGGCCCGCTGCTAGGTCGTGCCGATGGAACCGAGGATCGAGGACGGACCGCCCGGCAAGATCGCCAATCTGGTGATGATCTGGCGCTATGCGGCGCGCTACAAGGCGACGATCGCCGGCGCCGCCATCGCCCTTCTGCTGGCGGCGGCCGCGACCCTCGCCATTCCTGACGGCTTCAGGCGGGTCATCGACAAGGGCTTCGTCGCTGGCGGTGGCGACCTCAGCCTTCAATTCAACTATCTCTTCGTCATGGTGATCGTGCTCGCGCTCGCCACCGCCTTGCGCTTCTATTTCGTGTCGATGCTCGGCGAGAAGGTGATCGCCGACATCAGGAGTGCCGTCCACGACAACCTCCTCCGGCTCGAGCCCCGCTTCTTCGAGGAGAACCGGCCGTCGGAAATCGCCTCCCGGGTCACTTCGGACACGGCGGTGATCGAGATGGTGGTCGGCTCGACCGTCTCGGTGGCGCTCCGCAACACCGTCCTCGGCGTCGGCGGGATCATCTATCTGTTCACCCTGGCGCCGGAGCTGACCGCCTGGCTGATCGTCGGGATCCCGGTGATCATCCTGCCGATCATGATGATCGGCCGCCGGGTTCGGGTCGTGTCGAGGACGAGCCAGGATCGGATCGCCGATCTCGGCTCGATCGTCGCCGAGACCCTCGGCGCGATGAAGATCGTCCAGGCGTTCGGCCAGGAAGCGCGTGAGAGCGCCCGGTTCCGCGACGCGGTGCGGCACGCCTTCAACACCGCGCGCCGCCGGATCCTGCTTCGCGCCCTCCTCACCGCGATCGTCATCACGATGCTGTTCGGATCGATCACCTTGCTGGTCCGTCAGGCCGCCATCGACGTTTCGCAGGGGGATGTCAGCGGCGGTACGGTCGCTGCCTTCGTCATCACCGGAGCCATCGTCGCCGGTGCCTTCGGTGCCCTGACCGAAGTCTATGGCGAGCTTCTTCGCGGCGCCGGCGCGACCGGCCGGATCGCCGAGCTGATGGCGGTCGTGCCGCAGATCAAGGCGCCGGCCAATCCGAAGCCGCTGCCCGATCCGGGCCGAGGCGAGCTGGAATTCGATCAGGTGACCTTCCAATATCCGACCCGCCCCGACGTGAGCGCGCTTCACGGCTTCAGCCTCGCCGTCCGGACCGGAGAGACTGTCGCCGTCGTCGGTCCGTCGGGCGCCGGCAAATCGACCCTTTTCCAGCTTGCCCAGCGCTTCTACGATCCGCAGGAGGGGACGATAAGGCTCGACGGGATCGATCTTCGCGAAGCCGATCCTGCGCAGATCCGGGCCCATATCGCGGTGGTTCCGCAGGAAACGGTGATCTTCGCCGCCTCGGCGCGCGACAATCTCCGCTACGGGCTCTGGGAGGCCAGCGACGAGCGGATCTGGCAGGCGGCCGAGGCCGCCAACGCAGCGGAATTCCTGCGCAAGCTCCCGGAAGGGCTCGACACCTATCTCGGCGAGGGCGGAGCGCGCCTTTCCGGGGGGCAGAGGCAGCGGATCGCGATCGCTCGCGCCCTGCTTCGCGATTCGCCGCTGCTGCTGCTCGACGAAGCGACGTCGGCGCTCGACGCCGAATCGGAGCGGCTGGTCCAGGCATCCCTGGAAAACCTCTTCGAAGGCCGAACCACCATCGTCATCGCCCACCGGCTGGCGACGGTCCGGGCGGCGGATCGAATCATCGTCATGGATCAGGGCCGGATCGTCGAGGAAGGCACTCACGATTCGCTGAACGCCCGCGGCGGCCTCTACGCCCGGCTCGCCCGGATGCAGTTCGAAGGCCTCGCTGCCTAGAATTCGAGATCCAGTTCAGCGCCGGCCTCGCCACAAGGGGCTTTGCCTGGCCGCCGCTGCGCCGGCGAACGAGCAGATGTGCCGTTCAACCGCTGCCGAACGACCCCCCTTGGCGTCGCTCCCGGATTGAAGCCTCCCTCGGGCCGCCGATCACCACGAGCCAGGCTCTCGTCCCTGAGCTCCGGACAAGAAAAAGGGGCCTGAGCTCCGGACAAGAAAAAGGGGCCTGAGCCCCGGACAAGAAAAAGGGCGGCCCCGAAGGACCGCCCCCGATTTCCGCTGAAGCCGGACCCTATTGGAAGTCGGCGTAGGCCTCGTTGCCGACGAAGCCCATCGAGACGATGTTGGCGCGCTTGGTCACCGCCAGAACCTCGTCGACGACCTCGTAGCGGGCCTGCGGGTCGGGCTGGAGGTGAAGCTCCGGGGTCGGGGTCATCGTGGTGGTGATGTCCAGATACTGACGCAGCGTCACCATATCGACCGGCGTGCCGTTCCAGAGCACCGCATCGTTCGGCATGACCACGATCTTGTTCTTGACCGGATCGATCGGCGGCGGGTTCGGATTATCCAGCGGCTGCGGCAGATCGAGCTTCACCGCGTGAGTCTGGATCGGGATGGTGATGATGAACATGATCAGAAGCACCAGCATGACGTCGATGAGCGGCGTCGTGTTGATGTCCATCATCGGCTCTGATGATTCGGGATTGAGAACTTCCGCAGACATTGGACTATTCCTTGATCGATATCATCAGTAACGGGTGCCGCCGCGCGGCTCCGGCTCGGAGATGAAGCCAACGCGCGGATAGCCTGCACGCTGCATCACCGCGATGGCACCGCCGACGCAGCGCCAGGGCGTGTTGATGTCCGAACGGATATGCGCTTCCGGGAGGGTCTCATCGGTCAAATTCTCGGCGCCACCGGCAGCTTCGATCTGGGCTTCCAGATCGGCGACCGCGCGATCGAGCAGCTGCTCGGAATTGATCTTGGTGAGTTCCCAATAGACTTCGCACTGGCCGTTCACGGCCCGAACCGAGAGGTTGACGTTCTCCGGCTTGGTCACCGTCGGCTCATATTCGACCTTCGGCAGCTGCACCGGCACCGACTGAAGAGTGATCGGCACTGTGATGAGGAAGATGATGAGTAGCACCAGCATGACGTCGACGAGCGGCGTCGTGTTGATGTCGGACATTGGGGTTTCTTCACCCTCAGCCGATGGACCGACACTCATTGCCATGTGTACGTTTTCCTATTCTGGCATCCTGCCGCCGAGGCGGCTGACGGCGGCGGGACGAAGTGCCCCGCCGCCAGGCCATTACATCTTGTTGGGGCTGGTCGTGGTGGTGCCCGTCGCGCTGCCGGTGGCGGTGGTGCCGCTCGGCGTACGCGTGGTTCCAGCCGTCGTGGTGCCCGCTTTCGCTCCGGGGGCCGCCGAACGGAGAGCCGGACGAACCGTACCACCCGACATCATGTAGCCGTGGACATCGTTCGAGAAGCGGGCGAGCTCCTCGGTGATCGCCTTGTTGCGCCGCATCAGCCAGTTATACTGCATGACGGCCGGGACGGCGACGGCGAGTCCGAGCGCGGTCATGATCAGCGCCTCACCGACCGGACCGGCGACCGCGTCGATCGAGGCCTGGCCGGAGGCGCCGATCCTGATCAGAGCACGATAGATGCCGACGACGGTACCGAACAGGCCGACGAACGGCGCCACCGAACCGACGGTGGCGAGAAGCGCCAGGCCGGTCGAGAGCTTCGAGGAGATCGCGCCCTGGCTTCGGGCCAGCGAGCCGAGCATCCAGTCATGCTGGTCGATCGGGTCGGTCAGCTTGTCATGCTGATCGCGAGCGAGGAGACCGTCGTCGACGATCTGACGATAGGCGCCATTCTTGTCGAGCTTGTTGGCGCCCTCGCGAAGGTTGGCCGACTGCCAGAAGCTGGTCCGCGCGCGCTTGCCCTCATTGATGATCTTCTGCTGCTCGATGATCTTCACGAAGAAGACGTACCAAGAAGCGACCGACATGAGGACGAGAATGCCGAAGGTGAGCTGGGCGATGATGCCGCCCTCTTGAAGCGCGGCAACGATACCATAAGGGTTTTCGCCGGCGGGTGCTGGTGCTGCCATTTGAACGTTTTCCTCTCAGTCTGGAATGAAGAACCGGGATTTCACACCCGCATCACTGTTGAATCTGCCACCTGATCGGAGGTGACGTAATGGTATCGGCAATTGGCTGCCCGCGATTGTCGCGGGCCGGAGTAAAGCGCGCACGACGCTGAAGCAGACGACAGGTCGTCGAATCGAGCTGCGACGAACCGCTCGACTGGGTCACGCTGCAATTGGTGACCCGGCCGGACGTATCGATGCTGAGCCTCACCCGGACCGTGCCCTGCTCCTCGTTGCGGAGGGCCGACGGCGGATAATCGTCGCTGGAAATGAGGCCGGCGAGATTGGCGCGGGCGCGGGCGGGCTCCACCACCCGCGGCGGCGCCGGCGGAGGCGGAGGCGGTGCGGGTGGAGCCGGCGGCGCCGTATAGGTGATCGGCGGCGGCGGCGCCGCGGGCACCGAGAAGATCGGCGGCGGCGGGACGTTCGTCCTGACCAAAGGCGGCGGAGCCACGACCGGCGGCGGAGCGACCTCCTTCGGAGTCTCCGGCGGCGGCGGCACCTCTTCCGGGGGCGGCGGCTCCTCGACGACTTCGAACGTCTTCAGATCCTCGGAGACCGACTTGACGAACTTGTAGGCGAGGCCGGTCACGAACGCATATGCGAGCAAGGCGTGGAGAACGGCCACGCCGATGATCGCCCAGATTCGGGCCTGGCTTACCCCTTGATCAGTGAAGGACATTAATCAGCCACGCTCCTTCTGAATTCGCTCGGCACCAACTGCCACAAACGCAGCGCGTTGAATTCGGTTCATCCGTGTAACGGCACGGGTGAGGCGGGTGTCTCTATCGCGGCACTTTCGCCGACGCAATGCCCCCGTGATTCTCCGGGGATCGGCGAATTTGCGCCGCAATCCAAGGTTAAGGCGGGATCGACTAGCGCTTGCTGAAGAGGGGTTTCGAGGAGAATCGATGCGTATCCTGTCGATCGGATTGGCCGCTGGCCTGGCCGCGGTCATGGCCCAACCCGTTGAGTCGCAAAACGTTCCTCCGCCGCCGACGGCGAGCTACGCCGACCTGGCCGACCTTGCCCTGCCAGCCCCGCTCGTCGCTCACATCCGGGTTACCGATACCGACCTGCTCGACCAGAGCGAGGCGACCAACGTCGCTCCCGGCCACCGCCGATTTCTCGTCGAGGCGATTGTCACGGCACTGATTCGCGGGCCCGGCGCTTCGCCTCAGCGAGTGAGCTATTTGATCGATCTTCCCAACGACTCCCGCGGCCGACCCGCGCGAATCCGCAAGCGCGACGAGCTTCTCGTCTTCGCGACGCCCGCCGGCAACCAGCCCGGCGAGATTCGCCTGGTCGCGCCCGACGGGCAGATTCGCTATACGCCTGCACTGGCCGATCAGCTTCGCGAGATCCTTCGGGAAGCCAGCGCCTCGGACGCGCCGCCGCGGATTACCGGGATCGTCCGGGCCTTCCATGTTCCGGGATCGCTCGCCGGAGAAAGCGAAACCCAATTCTTCCTTCAGACCGCGGACGAGCGGCCGATCTCGCTCAACGTGCTTCGCCGACCGGGCGAGCAGCCGCGCTGGTCGGTCGCTCTCGGCGAGATCGTCGACGACGCCGCGGCCGAACCCGAGCCCAACTCACTGCTCTGGTATCGCCTCGCCTGCGGCCTGCCGTCGATCCTGCCTCGGCGCGCGCTTGAAGATGCAGGCCGTGACGAAGCTCGGGCGATCCAGGCCGATTATCGCCTGATCCTGGACCGGCTCGGCACCTGCGTTCGCACTCGCCAGCCGCGCTGACTCCGCCGCGCCGCGCAACCGCCTAGAACGAGGCCAGCTCGACTCCGACCCCGGCGCAGTCCGGATAGATGTCGGGTTTTCGCGCCGACACGCGGAGCGCCGTGACTCCGCGGCGGGCAGCGACGAGCCCGTAAATCTCACGGACGAAGGTCTCCTGCAGATTGAATCGGCGACCGGTGGCGAGCGCGCCGATCTCGGTGCGAAGGAAATCATAGTCCCAGGCGGAATCGACCTCGTCGCTCGGCGCGAAGGAGCGCTCGTCGACCCACACCTCGACCGTGAGCAGCAAGCGTTGCGGAGAGCCGATCTCGAAGTCGTGAAAGCCGATATCGACCTTGAGGTCATAATCCTCGAGGACGATCTTTCGGCTCTTCGGCGCGAGGCGATCCGGCACGAGGCCGTCGAGCCGGGCGATCTTTTCCATCCTCAACTCTCCAGAAACTGAACATCGCGGGACAAGCCCAGGAAACGCTGGCCGCCGTCGAGGGTGATGGTCTGGCCGGTCAGGGTCGGAGTGGCGATGATGAAGCGGAGCGCTCCGACGATCTCCGCCACGTCCACTCCCCGCTTCAGCGCGTTGAGGTCGTGGACTTCGTCGAAATTGTCGCGGCTCTGGGGCCCGGAGACCAATGTCACCGAAGGCGCGATGCCGCACACCCTGATTCGCGGCGCGAAGGCGCGAGCGGTCAATTCCGTCAGCCCGGCGAGGCCGATCTTCGAGATCGTGTAGCTGAAGAAGTCGGGATTGAGCGAGGCGAGCTTGGCATCGAGAAGATTGACGATGAGGCCCTGCCCTTCCGCCAGCCGGGCGGCGAACGCCTGGGAGAGCAGGGCCGGAGCCCGAAGATTGGCATCGAGATGCAGATCCCAGCCCTCGACCGAAAAATCGGTGGCCGAGTCGAGGACGAAGCGGGACGCATTGTTGACGAGGAGCCGCGCCGGAGGGAGTCCGGCAAGGGCCGCGACGATCCGCTCCGCCGAATCGCTTTCCGCCAGCTCCGCCTGGACGATCGAAGCATTGCCGACTTCGGCAGCAAGGGCCCTCGCTTCCGATTCCGATCGGTTGAAATGGATGAGCACGTGCCAGCCGTCGGCCGCGAGCGCGCGGACGAGCTCCGCGCCGATCCGGCGCGCGCCGCCGGTGACGATCGCCGTGCGTGGCCCTTCGAATTCCATTCCGGGGTCGATAGCGCCGCACTTTGCGCATGGCCAGCAGCGCCGCTACATCCCCCCGATGCCGGACGATCTCAGCCGCCTCAGCCTGACCGAAATCGCCCGAATGGCGTCGGAGCGGAAGCTTCCGCCGGTCGACCAATGGCAGCCCCGACATTGCGGCGACAGCTTCATGCGGATCGCCCGCGACGGCACCTGGTACCATGAAGGACGGCCGATCCGACGGCCCGAAATGGTTCGTCTCTTCTCGACCATCCTTCGCCGCGAGCCGGACGGGCGGTTCGTTCTCGTCACGCCGGCCGAGAAGCTCGACATCGCGGTCGAGGACGCGCCTTTCGTCGCCGTCGAGGTGAAGAGCGAAGGCGAAGGCCGGGATCGAAGCCTGGCCTTCCGGCTCAATAGCGGCGACGTCGTCATCGCCGGCCCCGGCCATGCGCTCCGCTTCGAACCGGGTCCGCGTCCCTGCCTGGAGGTCAGGCGGGGCCTCGAGGCGCTGATCGCGCGCTCAGTCTATTACGAGCTTGCCGAAATGGCCCTGGCCGAGGATTCGCGCCCGCCTGGCCTGTGGAGCGGCGGCGCCTTCTTCGCGCTCGAGCCAGTCGAATGAGGCTGGCCGAACGCCTTCGTGCCGCGCTCGAGCGCGGCCGTGACCGAAGCCCCATCCTCATCGCCGGCGACGTCCTCGACGACGAGCAGATCGGCGCCGAGATCACCCAGGCGGCGGTGCTCGTGCCCATCGTCGATCGCCCGATCCCGGCTGTCGTGCTCACCTTGCGGCCGGAGACGATGCGAAAGCATCCGGGCCAGGTCAGCTTTCCGGGCGGACGGATCGATCCGGGAGACGATGGTCCGGTCGACGCGGCCCTCCGCGAGGCCGAGGAAGAGATCGGGCTGAAACGGGCCGACGTCGAGATCATCGGCACGGCCGACCGCTATCGCACCATCACCGGCTTCGAGGTCACTCCGGTGGTCGGAATCCTCCCGCCCGATCTGGCTTTGAAGGCGCACCCCGGCGAAGTCGCCGCGATTTTCGAAGTACCGCTCGATTATCTGCTGGATCCGGCGCACCAGAATGTCCGATCGCTGGAGTGGCGAGGCCGCGAACGCTTTTATTATGAGATCGAATGGCAGGGCCGGCGGATATGGGGAGCGACTGCGGCGATGATCGTCAATCTCAGCCGACGTCTGGAGCCGGCCGAATGAAGCTGCCCGAGGCGAGCTGGCGTCGGCGAAGCGGTCTCCCCCGCCTTCTGACCACGCTCGGCGCGGAACAAGGCGAGACCCGCTTCGTCGGCGGCTGCGTCCGCGACACCCTGCTCGATCTCGACGTCAACGACGTCGACCTCGCCACTCGTCTCGCTCCCGACGAGGTGGTTCGCCGGCTCGAGCAGGCCGGGATCAAGGCGGTTCCCACCGGTATCGCCCATGGCACCATCACCGCCGTCCTCGCCGGCCGGCCGATCGAAGTGACGACTCTTCGGCGCGATGTCTCGACCGACGGGCGGAGGGCGAAGGTGGCTTTCACCGAGGACTGGGAAGAAGACGCCGCCCGCCGCGATTTCACGATCAACGCGCTCAGCGCCGACCCCGCCAGCGGAGAGATTTTCGACTATTTCGGCGGCCTCGACGATCTCGAGGCGCGCCATGTCCGATTCATCGGCGACCCGCGGGTCCGGATCGCCGAAGACCATCTTCGGATCCTTCGCTTCTTTCGTTTCCACGCGCGGTTCGGCTCCGGCGCACCCGATGAAGCCGGGCTCGCCGCCTGCGAGCAGCGAGCGAACGATCTGATGGCGCTGTCCCGGGAGCGGATCGCCGACGAGCTATTGAAGCTGCTCGCTCTGCCCGACCCGAGCCCGACCACGGCGCTGATGATCGCCCGCAACATCCTGAAGCCGGTCCTGCCGGAGATCGACAGCTCGAGACGGCTCGAGCGACTGATCGAGGCGGAGCGCCGGGCGGGAATATCGCCGGCCGCGATCCGGCGGCTGGCGGCCCTGTTGCCGGTCGATCGGGACGTTGCCGCTTCGGTGGCGGCGCGGCTCCGGCTGTCGAAACGCGCCTCCGCCCGCTTGGTCTCGGCGGCCGATCCCTCGCTCGAAGATCCCGAGATCCTCGCCTACCGAATCGGAAGCGAGGAAGCGGTCGACCGCTTCCTCCTACATTCCGACGATCCGCCGCCGCTCCAGGCGCTTCAGAGCTGGAAACGTCCGCAGCTTCCGATCGGCGGCGGCGATCTCATCGGGATGGGGCTCTCGGCCGGGCCGGCGGTCGCTCGAACCTTGCGCGCCGTCGAGCAGGAATGGTCGCGGTCAGGCTTCAGCCCGAAGCGCAGGGAAGTGCTCGCACTCGCCCGACGTCACGTCGAGGAAGCGCTCCGCTCGAGCCAGTAAGCGAGCGCTTCGTCGGCCGGCAGCGGTGCCGAATAGAAGAAGCCCTGGCCGTAGGTGCAGCCGGATTCGGTCAGCATCTCGGCAAGATCCTCGCTGTCGATCCCTTCGGCGGTCGTCTCCATTCCAAGCGCACGGGCGAGCGAGAGAACCGCCCGGACGATCGCTGTCGAATCGCCGTCGGCCAGCATCTGGCTGACGAAGCTCTGGTCGATCTTGAGCACGTCGATCGGCAGCTTCTGAAGCGATGCGAGCGAAGTGAAGCCGGTGCCGAAATCGTCCATCGCGATCCGAACGTCGAATTTCTTCAGCGCGTTGAGCGCCTTTGCGGCCCGGTCCGGATCCTGGATGATCGCGCCTTCGGTGAGCTCGAGAGTCAGCCTGCCGCCGTCGATGCCGTTCGATGCGAGCGCTCCGGACACGGCGGCGGCGACATCGTCGCGGCTGATCTGGATCGGCGACAGGTTCACGCTGATGTTGAGCGGAAGCAGGGTTCCGGTCTGGCGATCCCAGTCGCGAAGCGTGCTCACCGCCCGGTCGAGCGCCCAGCGGCCGAGCTGAACGATCAGCCCCGATTCCTCGGCGACCGGGATGAATTCACTGGGCGAGACGCTCGTGCCTTCATGCTCCCATCGCGCAAGCGCCTCGAATCCCGCGACCCGGCCGGTGTCGAGGTGGATCAGGGGCTGAAAGGCAAGGGTCAGGGCCTCCGCCTCGATCGCGCATCTCAGCTCGGTCTCGATGCTGAAACGGCGACGGACGGCCTGAGCCTGGGTGGGTTCGTAAACCTGAGTGGCCCCGATCTTCTTCGCCCGTTTGAGGGCGAACTGGGCATTGCGCAGCACCTCGTCGGCGCTGCTCACGCCGTGGTTGAGGATCGCGCAGCCGATCGCGCAATCGACCCTGATCTCGAGATCGGAAAGCCGGAACGGCAGAGTGAGGACCGCCTTGATCCGCTCGGCCGCGCGAATCGCATCGGCCACTCCGCGATCGAGCCGAAGCAGAATCCCGAATTCATCGCCGGACGTGCGGGCCAGCATGTCGGTCGGTCTCAACGCCGAGACCAGGCGGCGGGCGAAAGTGATGATCAACTCGTCACCGGCCAGAGCGCCCATGCATTCGTTGACCCGACTGAATCGGGTCATGTCAACCGCGAGCACGGCATAGCTGCCTTCCGCGAAGGCGGGATCGGCGAGAACGGCGTCGACCCGCTCGTTGAAGGCGAAGCGGTTGGGCAGCCCGGTCAGGCTGTCACGAAGCATTTCGGAGCGAAGGCTCTTTTCGGTCTCGACCTGGGCGGTCCGGTCGATGAGCGAGATCAGGCATCTCTTGGGTTGGCCGGCGAGAACCCTCAGCCGAGCGAATCGTACCGTGAAATGCCGCCCGCCGAGCGGCCGTCCGTCGGTCGTGTCGAACTGGTGGGCGGGATCTTCGCCGGCGAGGAAAGCGGCGAGTCGGGACGCCAGGGGCCCGCTGCGGAGGATCTTGATCTGGCTGAGCCTTCGTTCGCCGAGGCGCTCGTCCCATTCGATGATCGACCGGAAAAGCTCGTTCGCGGCCTCCAGCAGCGGATCGTCCGGAAGCGCGGTGACGATGGCAGCGGCAATCGGCAAGGCGTCGAGATAGGTCTGGCGCGCGCCGGCGAGCAATGTCTCCATTTGAGGCGCGAGGTCGGCCGGAACGACGGACGCGACGGCATCCTCCGTCAATGGAGCACGATTTCGTCCGCGCGTCGCTGCAGCCTGCATGAAGCAGCAGATAGAGGAACAGGGTTAACGCTTGCTTTCGATCAGCATGCGTTCGGCTCCTCTTCCCTCAGCCGAATGGATTTTCCTTGGGAAAGCCCATCGGCGGCATCCGGCCCGCGGCGCCGCGGGCGGTGCGCCAGGGGTTCATGTCCGGCTCGGCCCGGGTTCGGCCGCTTTCGCCGCCCATCGGCCAGGACAGGCCCTGGGCGAAGACGAAGGTGGTGGCGTCGCCGAGGCCGCCGTCGCGGTAGCGCTGAAGCTGGACCCCCTGCCCCCGGCCCATTTCGGGCAGCTCGGCGATCGGGAAGACGACCATTTTCCGGTTGTCGCCGATCACCGCGACATAATCGTCGCCGGCCTTCAGCGGCCGGACCACCTTCAACGTTGCGCCCGGGCGAAGATTGACGATCTGCTTGCCCTTGCGCGTCTCGGCGACGGCGCCGGCCGCCGAAGTCACGAAGCCGCGGCCGTCGCTCGAGGCGAGAAGCAGCTTTTCGCCGGCGGCGGCGCGGAGCAAAGCGACGACATTCCCCTCCCCTTCGACGTCGACCATCAGCTTGACCGGCTCGCCGAAGCCGCGGCCGCCTGGCAGCCGATCGGCCGCCAAGGTGTAGAAGCGGCCATTGGCCGAAGCCAGAAGCAGCTTGTCCGTCGTGTGGGCGTGGAAGAAGAAGGCGGGGCCGTCGCCCTCCTTGAACTTCAGCGCATCGGGGTTCGACAGCTCGACATGTCCCTTCATCGCCCGGATCCAGCCGCGGCGGGACATGATGACCGTGATCGGTTCACGCTCGATCATCGCCTCGAGCGGAATCTCGCGCGCGGGCCCGGCTTCCTCGATCAGGGTGCGGCGACGTCCGAGCTCGGTGTCGGGCCCATAGCGCCCGCGAAGCTTCAGAAGGTCCTTCTTGAGCCGGGTGCGTTGCCGATCCTCGGATTTGATGAGCTTCTCGAGCTCCTCGCGCTCGGCAACGAGAGCATCCCGTTCCGTGCGCAGCTGCATCTCCTCGAGCCGGCGCAACGACCGCAGCCTCATGTTGAGGATCGCCTCCGCCTGGCGGTCGGTCAAAGCGAATTCGGCGATCATCACCGGCTTCGGTTCATCCTCGCTCCGGATGATCTGGATGACCCGGTCGAGATTGAGGAAGGCGATGATGAAGCCTTCGAGAAGCTCGAGCCGATCGTCGATCTTGGCGATCCGATGTTCGGAACGGCGCACCAGCACCTGGAACTGAAAGACCAGCCAGGACGAGAGCACCTGCCTGAGGCTCATCACCTGTGGCGTTCGATCGGCGTCGAGGACGTTGAGGTTGAGCGGGATCCTCACTTCGAGGTCGGTCAGGCGGAACAGGCTGTCGACGAGCATCTGCGGATCGACGGTGCGGCTTCGAGGCTCGATGACGATTCGAATCTCTTCGGCCGATTCGTCGAGGATATCGGCCAGGATCGGAAGCTTCTTGTCGGTGATCAGGGCGGCGATCTGCTCGATCAGCTTGGCCTTCGGAACCTGGTAGGGGACCTCGGTGACGACGATGGTCCAGCTGCCCTGAGCCCCTTTTTCGATCTCCCACTTCGCCCGAACCCGGAACGAGCCGCGACCGGTAGCGTAAGCGGAAGCGATCGCTTCCGGGCTGTCGACGAGGATTCCTCCGGTCGGGAAATCCGGCCCAGTGACGAAGCGAAGCAGGTCGCTCGGTTCAGACCTGGGATTGTCGATCAGGTAAATTGCGGCGTCGAGAATCTCCGCGACATTGTGAGGGGGGATCGACGTCGCCATCCCGACGGCAATTCCGGCGGCGCCGTTGGCGAGGAGGTTGGGGAAGAGGCCCGGGAAGACCTCCGGTTCCTCCTCTTCGCCATTATAAGTCGGCCGGAAATCGACCGTGCCCTCGTCGAGCCCGGCCATCAGCTCGTTGGCCGCGCGGGTCAGCCGGGCCTCGGTGTAGCGCATGGCCGCGGCATTATCGCCGTCGACATTGCCGAAATTGCCCTGACCGTCGACGAGCGGATAGCGGAGCGAGAAATCCTGGGCGAGCCGGACCATCGCGTCATAGACGGACTGGTCGCCATGGGGGTGATATTTGCCGATCACGTCGCCGACGACCCTGGCGCATTTCTTGAAGCCGCTGGCCGGATCGAGCTTGAGCAGTCTCATCGCCCAGAGCAGGCGGCGATGGACCGGTTTCAGGCCGTCGCGAAGGTCCGGCAGTGACCGGGCCGTGATCGTCGACAGGGCATAAACGAGATAACGCTGGGACAAGGCGTCGTCGAAGGGCGCTTCGACGATCTGATCGAATTCATCACTCATGACCGACCGTTAGCAGCGCCGAATCCAGCAGGCGAGAGGCCATTGTCAGCTTTTATGTGATGATGTATCATCACTTGCTGATGAGGAGGTCGGCCATGATGACGCGCTTCAATCCGCTGGCACTGATGCTCGGCCTGTTCGCCGTGCTCATACTCGGCTCCGCCATCTTCACCATGTCCGCGCAGCGGCCGCCGCAAGAGCAGGTCGTGAGCCAGGACCTCTCCACCTACGATATGATGAAAGCCGAACCACCGATTTTCGCCGCTCCACCTGCGGCGCCGGTCATGAGCGACCTCCCCGGAGCGGCGACAAGCGACGGTCCGGATGTGGCCGTGAGCGCGGCGCCCGGGGTGGCGTTCAACCATCGTTACACCTTCCAGCTGGGAGCGGAGCGAATCCCGGAGGTCCAGGAGCGGCACGCGGCGGCCTGCGAGCAGCTCGGGATCAATCGCTGCCGAATCACGGCGATGCATTATCGGCTCGGCGACGACGGCCGGGTCGAGGCGATGCTGGCGGTCAGGTTGGAACCCGGCATCGCCCGCCGCTTCGGACAGCGGGCCTCAGGGCTGGTCGCCCAGGCCGACGGCAAGCTGATCGGGGCGGACATCGAAGGGGTCGATGCCGGCCAGACGATCGAATCGACCAGCCGCACCATCGTCCAGATGCAGGCGGAGGTGCGGCGGCTCGAGCAGCTTCTCTCCCAACGCGCGTCCGCGGAGGAGCGGACCGCCATCCTGCAGGAGGTCCGGCAGCTCCGGGCTTCGATCCGATCGCTGGAATCCCATCGTGAAGACGACAGGCAGGCTCTCGCCGGGACTCCGATGGAGTTCCAATATCTGTCCGGGACGACGCTTGCGGCGGCGCCGCCGCTGACCGCCTCGAAAGCGGCGGAGCGGGCCCTCGACACCTTTCTCCAGGGTTTGACGATCCTCTTCATCATCGTCGTGACCTTGCTGCCCTGGGCGCTGCTCGGGCTCCTGCTCTGGTGGGTTGCCGTCCGGCTTCGGCGGCGCTGGCCTTCGATTTCGGCGGAGCCCCAGGCGGCCTGAGCAGGGCGCGACCAAGGGAAACGACTCGCAGCCGGAGCTTGCCCCGTTTCGATCAGATTTCGGCCAAGCGTCTGAATCATCATCATTTTTCCTCTATTGTTATTCTCAACTGTTTTAGTAGAGTCATGTGACAATATAACTGAGAGGAGACTGATGATGCGTCGCTCATTATCCGTTCTTGGGCTACTTCTCGCCACCGCCGCCTGTCAGGCCGGCGACGACCCGGCCGAGTCGGTCGACACCCCCACCAACATGAGCGGCGAGTTGGCGGATTCATCGCTCGCGCCGCCGGCAGAACTGGCGCCGGCGAGCGGCCGCTCCGGTGGCGAAGCCGGCCCCGACATCCGGCCGAGCGCCGCCCCCGGAGTCGCTTTCGACTATCGTTACGCGTTCAGGCTCGAGGCGGAGCGGATCGCCGAGGCGCAGCAGGAACATCAGCGGCTGTGCGAGCGCTACACCGCCAACCGCTGCCGAATCACCGGAATGGTCTATCGCGCCGCAAGCGAGGACGATGTCGAGGCGATGCTCGCCTTCCGGGTCGACCCGGCGATCGCCGCCCAGTTCGGCCGCGAAGGAGTCCAGGCGGTGCTCGAGGCCGAAGGCGATCTCACCGAAAGCACCATCACCGGGACCGATGTCTCGCCGACGATCCAATCGGCGCGCCGCGATCTGCCCAGGCTCGAAGCCGAGCTCGAGCGGATCCAGGCCAGGCTGAGCGCGGGCAATGTCGGCCGCGAGGAACGGTCCAGGCTGGAATATGAGGCGCAGATGCTTCGCCAGCAGATAAGCGACCTGCGCAACAGCCGCGAGACGGCCGAGCGCTCGCTCGCCACCACCCCGATGCTGTTCCGCTACGGCTCCGGCAATCTCGCGCCCGGATTCGCCCGAACGCCGACCGTTGCGGAAGCGCTCGACGAGGCCGGCAAGGATTTCATGTCGAGCCTCAACCTGCTTCTGGTCGTGCTCGTCCGGCTTCTGCCCTGGGCGGCGCTGGGTCTGATCGTCTGGGCCGTGATCCGATTCACCCGCCGTCGCCTCCAGCCGCGGCTCAACACGACGGAACCCGAAGCCTCGGCCTGACTCGCTCGCGGCCTCGCGGGCCGACCCCGCTCGCCATTGCGGGCGGGGTCGGATCCCGAAGTCAGGACGATTCAGGCGGAATGAAGAGCGCCGCCGGCTCGGTCGCCTTGAGCGTTTCCACCTCGGCGAGAAGCCAGTTGCGCAACGCCGCGATCTTCGGCTGGGTTCGCCTTGCCTCCGGATAGACGAGCCAATGGCTGTTTCCGGGAAAATAGAGATGGTCGAACGGCTGGACGAGCCGCCCCGATTCGAGCTCGGCCCGCCAGAAAAGCGGCGTCATCATCGCAATCCCCGCCCCCGCAAAGGCGGCGTTCGCTTCCATCACCTGGCTGTCCATCACCAGCCCCGGCAGGCCTTCGACTGGCCGGGCGCCGACTCCGGCACCGCGGAGCCATTCGCTCCACCAGCTATCGGTCGGGCTCAGCCACAACACGTCGTGAAGCTGCTCGGGGCGCTCGAGCTTGTGACGACGGGCGAACTCAGCGCTGCAGATCGGCGTGACGTGGGACCGGAACAGGAAATGACATTTCAATCCGCTCCAGCCGCCGCGGCCGATCCGGATCGCGGCATGGAATTCCCCGGTCGAGAAATCGACGAGGCGATTGTCGGTGCTGAGCCGGACCGCGAGATCGGGGTGACGGATCTGGAACGCGCCGAGCCGGGGCGCCAGCCAGGTGGTGGCGAAGGTCTGCACTGCGCTGATCGACAAGACGCCCTGATCGTCGCTGACGAGCCCGGCAAAGGCCTCTTCCAGAGTGTCGAAGGCGGAAGCGGCGAGAGGCGCGATCCGCCGGCCGCTCTCGGTGAGTGAGACCCGGCCCTTGGCGCGCGCGAACAAAGAGAGACCGAGCCGCTCTTCCAACAAGCGGACTTGATAGCTGACCGCGGCCTGAGTCATCCCCAGCTCGGCCGCTGCCTGAGTGAAGTTCTGATAGCGGGCGGCCGCCTCGAAAACCCGGACGGCGCTCAGAGGCGGAAGGTTGCGCATCTCCGAGATTATAAGCTGGACTTATGGCTACTGTCGATCCTTTCGTTGGCGGAATACGCTTCGTCCCGCCATTTATGACCTGTCCCGGCGCCACTGCCGGAGCCGCTTTGGAAAGGAGATTGGTCATGCGAGACGAAATGGACGGCCGGATCTGGGTCGCCAACCATCAGCAATTTTCCGACGGGATCGACGATCTGGTGAGCCGGGCGCGTTTCGGTCTCGCTCGGCTGTCGAACTGGGACGGCACGACTCCGCAGCTTTTCGCGCTTGTCGCCGCCTTCCTGATCACCGCTTTGACTTTCAACACGACGAGCGCCTGACCGATCGTCCGCGCTCGAGGAGGCAGAGATGACCGAATATCCCCTCACCCGTCTTTCCCATCGCCAGGGCGCCATGTCGCGAATCGCCGGCTCGATCGCCCTTGCCTTGTGCAAGCTTCACCAGATCCAGTTCGACGCGCCCTGGAACCCGCGCCGCGGGCGTTGCTGAGCCTTGTAGGAAGGGGCGACACATCCTACCCCCCGGGATGTGCGCCCCTTCCCAATTTTCCTTGCGCTCAGCGCGGCGCTCGCTCTAGCCGGTTGCGCAGTGGCGACGAACGGCGACACGAGAGGGAGCGGCCCGGACGGCCTGATGGCCTGGCCGGACCTGCTGGAACGGCCGCGGCCGGAGCCTGACACGACCATATCCTACGGCGAGGACCCGCTCCAGGTCGTCGATCTGTGGCTTCCGCAGGGCGAAGGTCCCCACCCGGTCGTGCTGATGGTCCATGGCGGCTGCTGGCAGACCGAGATCGCCGATCGAACGATCATGAACTGGATCGCCGACGATCTGCGCCGGCGCGGAATCGCCGTCTGGAACATCGACTATCGCGGAGTCGACCGCGGCGGCGGCTATCCGAACACCTTCCTCGACGTCGCTTCAGCCGCCGATGCGCTTCGTCATCACTCGGCCCGCCACCGTCTCGACCTTGGCCGGCTGGTCGCTGCCGGCCATTCCGCCGGCGGCCACCTCGCGCTCTGGCTCGCCGGCCGGCACCGGCTTCCTTCTTCCTCGCCGATCCGCACCGGCGACCCGATCGCGATCCGGACCGTCGTCAGCCTCGGCGGCCTGCCCGACCTCGAAGAAGCGGCACGGCCGCCGGGAAGCGGCTGCGGAACCGAAATCGTCGCCCGGATCTCGGGCGGCCGTTTCGAAGAGACGTCGGTGCAGCGGCTTGCGCCGCTCGGAGCGAGGCAGGTGTTGATCAACGGCCGCCAGGACCGGATCATCCCGACCTCTTATGCCGAAGGCTATGCATCGCAGATGCGAGAGGCGGGTGACGAGGTCGAGGTGCGGATGATCGACCGGACCGGCCATGTCGAGCTGATCTCGCCGGGAACCCAGGCATGGCTGGCGGCGGTCGACGCCATCGAAGCGGCGCTCGGACGATGAGCTTCACCCTTGCCGAGGCCCAGGCCGCCGACGAGGCCGATCCGCTCCGAAGCCTTCGCGACCGCTTCAGCCTGCCCGAAGCCCTGATCTACCTCGACGGCAACTCGCTTGGAGTCCTGCCGCGAGCGGCGATCGACCGGCAGCGGCAGGTCGTCAGCGAGGAGTGGGGCGAGCAGCTGATCCGAAGCTGGAACAGCCGCGACTGGATCGGCGCACCGCAGCGTATCGGCGCCAAGATCGCTCGGCTGATCGGCGCCCGGCCAAGCGAAGTGATCGTCACCGATTCGACGTCGGTGAACCTGTTCAAGCTTCTCGTCGCGGCGGCGCGGCTGTCCGACCGCCCGGTGCTGCTTTCGGAAGCCGGCAATTTCCACACCGACCTCCATATCGCCAGCGGCGTCGCCGATTTGCTGCAGCTTCGCCTGGAAATCGCTCCGCGCGACCGGGTCGAGCAGCAGATAGGCGGCGACACCAATCTGCTCCTGCTCACCCATGTCCATTACAAGACCAGCGAACGGTACGACATGGCCCGGGTCACCCGGGCCGCCAGCGAAGCCGGTGCGCTCACGATCTGGGACCTGAGCCACAGCGCCGGCGCAGTCCCGATCCACCTCAACGAGTCAGGCGCCGAGCTGGCGGTCGGCTGCGGCTACAAATATCTCAATGGCGGACCCGGCGCCCCGGCCTTTCTTTATGTCGCCGAGTCGCTGCAGGAGCGGCTCGTCTCGCCGCTCCGAGGCTGGATGGGCCATGCCGCGCCGTTCGATTTCACCGACGATTATGTGCCTGCCGCCGGCATTTCGCGATTCCTCGCCGGAACTCCGCCGATCCTCAGCCTGACCGCTCTGGAAAGCGGGATCGACGCCTTCGAAGGGGTGACGATCGAGCGGCTGTGGACGAAGTCGCTCGCCTTGTTCGACGTCTTCTACGCTTTGGCCGAGCAAAGCTGTCCCGAGCTCGAGTGCATCACGCCCCGAGGCCCGGACCAGCGCGGAAGCCATATCTCCTTCCGTCATCCGAACGCCTTCGAGCTGTGCCAGGCGCTGATCGCCGACCAGGTGATCGGCGACTTCAGGGCGCCCGACGTGATCCGATTCGGGCTCACGCCGCTCTATCTCGGCTTTCAGGAAGTGTGGCATGCGGTCGACCGGATGGCCCGGATCCTGGACCGAGAGGAATGGCGGGCGCCGCGTTTCGCGGTTCGCGGCAAGGTGACCTGACCCCAGTTTGCCCTCGACAGGCGTCTCCTCTATAGACCCGGTCCTTTCCGGGGGCGCTGGTCGCGCCCTGGTCCCGTGTCAGCCGGAGCTCCAGCAATGTCCCGCCGCCGCATGATCTACGAAGGCAAGGCCAAGATCCTCTACGAGGGTCCTGAACCGGGGACGCTGATTCAATATTTCAAGGACGATGCGACGGCCTTCAACGCGCAGAAGAAGGGGACGATCTCCGGCAAGGGCGTGCTCAACAACCGCATTTCCGAGCATATCTTCACCTTGCTCGGGACGATCGGGATCCCGACCCACTTCATCCGCCGGCTGAACATGCGCGAGCAGCTCATCCGCCAGGTCGAGATCGTTCCGATCGAGGTGGTGGTGCGCAACGTCGCCGCCGGAACCCTTTCGCAGCGCCTCGGCATCGAGGAAGGCACCCAGCTGCCGCGCACGATCATCGAATATTATTACAAGGACGACGCGCTCGGCGATCCGATGATCGCCGACGAGCATATCGCCGCCTTCGGCTGGGCCAGCCAGGAAGAGATGAACGACATCGCCGACATGGCGATCCGG
>CAMPIH010000003.1 GCA_946886275.1 uncultured Sphingosinicella sp. | reverse complement strand
CACTCGCTTCTGAACAGCTGGATCTCAGCCGATCGATGCTGCTTCGGGGCTTCCCCGATCGCGAAGCTGATTGAGAAACGCGCTGGGCATGTGTGAGCTGCAGGCCATCACCCAGGTGATCGCTTCGCGGTCATATTCGTCGCCGGAACGCCATTGCTCGAAATAGGCATTGAGCTTCTCCACCCGCTCCGGCCAGATCTCCGCCGCCTGAAGGCCGATCGAGACGCCGTAATTGGCGAAGGCGATGCGGACATGGGGGGCATAGCTCGCGCGGGCGAAGAAACCGGGCGGATCGGTCCACAGCAGATCGAGATTTTCGAGGGCCTGATTGGTCTGCACCTTCGCCCATTCCTCGTCGGGGAAGAAATGGGCGAGCCAGAGCATCATGCCGAGGCCGAGATCCTGGTCTATGTCCAGGTTGCGATACTGGCGGTCAATGATCGCCTTCATCTCGGCGATCTCGCCTGCCAGCTCCTCTTCGCCGAGCAACCGATAGGACACATAGCCGTCGAATGCGTCCATCGCGCCGAGGCCGTAGCCTGGCCACGGGCCGGAAAGGTCTTCCTGCGTCTTCCACAGGACGCCGGTTCCCGGAAGAACGAAGGCGGAATGGACCTGGCGGACGAGGTCGATGCCGAGCTGGCGATAATCGGGCCGGTGCTCGCCGAGTCGGGCCAGCGCGAACATCCACATGGCGAGATAGTGGAAATATTGCCCGCCGCGGTCAGGCGCCTCCCCGATCCGGAGGCCGCGCGGGCGGCCGAGCACGCGATAGACGTCGGCGACCAGCGCCTCGGCCGCCTCGAGCCATTTCTCGTCGCCCGTCTCGCGAAAGAGCGACACGTAGTTCACCACGCCGAACGCGTCGGTCCACAAATATCTGAGGCCGTTGGGCCAGATTCGCTCGGCGCGCATCCAATCGAGCTTCTCGAGGACGTAGCCCAGCGCTTCCGCGGAGTGCTTGCTGCTCATGATCATGTGCCCGCCTCCTTGTCCGAGGATGATAGGGCTGGCTGTTTTCGGCCGCGACGGGATCAGTCGGATCGCCGCCGATCGCGACGGACGCTTATCATAGTTGGTGGGGCAGCTGATTCCTAATCAGCGGATCCCGGGATCAAGCCCTTCGGTCAGCACCCGCTGACGGACAGATCGTGGAGTCGCATCAGTCCAGGTTCGTGGACGGATCCCGGTCATAAAAGTCGACCTGCATCTGCATGGCGCCGAGCGGCTCGACGAGATGAGGCTGGTTCGGAAGCACGAGCCCCGGGTGATCGGGGTCGATGATGGTTTCCGAAACGGGATCGAGCACGCGGTAGCGAAGCTCGCCCTTCAACACGCGGATCACACCCCAGACCCCTTCCTTGGTGCGATGCTCCCGTCGAAGTCCAGCCGGCAGGCTATCCTCATCGAACACCGGGGTGCTCTTATAGGGTCTCGGCGGGTTGTTCATGGCTGGATCCTCGGCGGCCTGGTCACGATTTCATAGGTCATCCGGCTCTTTGTGTCGCGGCCGGACGGATGCGAGCCGGGAAGGAACGGACCGGCCCGGCGAGCGTGGCACCGACGCGCTTTTCTTCCAATCGCATCGGGAGCTTGCCTGCGGTCCCATCCTGGCCACGATCGACCGAAACCGGCGATCTGCGTGGGAACTCCCACCCGGCGGGGCCTGTTCGATTCAGCATCACGAACAGGAAGGCAGACCATGCAACAACCTCCATCCCAACAAGCGGGCGGAGCGGGCAGCGAGCTTCGTTCCGATGCACAGCACTTGAGCAGCTCGGCGGCCAATCGCCTCCACAGCGAAGTGGATTCGCGCAAGCACATAGCGGCCGATCAGGCCAAGTCGGTTTCCTCGGCGATGCAGCGGACTGTAGGCGAGCTGGACGACGGCACCCCCGCCTGGCTCAAGTCGACGCTCCAGAAGAGCGCCGAGCAGATCCAGCACTTTGCCGACACGATCGAGCGGAAGGACTCACGCCAGCTGGTCGGCGACGTCGAGAATTTCGCGCGCGAACGACCGGGCGCTTTCCTCCTCGGCTGCGCCGCTGCCGGTTTCGCTGCCGCGCGGATTCTGAAGGCCGGCGGCGAGCCCGCGAGCGCGATTGGCCAGTCACCGTCGCAGTTCAGGCCGGCCGATGAACCAGCATTCAGCGCCTCCTGGCGGGAGCCGGGGTCGGCGCAGAATTCCACGGGAGAGTTCGTATGACGCCCCCTAAATCAACCGTCACCGATCCCAGCGAGCCGCTGATCCTCAACCCTTCGCGCCAGGAACCGGGCACGGCGATGGGTTCGGGCGGCAGCGACGCCATGGCCCGCGCCAGCAATACGGGCAGCGGCGACAATGTCGTCGATCTGCTCAAGCAACTGGCCGGTCAGGGTTCGCAGCTTGCCGAACAGCAGCTCAATCTGCTCAAGGCGGAGATCCGGGAGTCGACCGCCGAGGTCAAGACCGCCGTCGGAAGCATGGCGGGCGCGGCCGTGGTGGGAATCGCCGGACTGGGCGTTGTCCTCATGGGACTCGCCTTCCTCCTCGGCGACGCCATCGAGAATCTCGGTCTCGCGACCCTCATCGTGGGCCTCGCCACGCTCGCGCTCGCCTATGGCCTCTACCGGGCCGGGGCCAGCAAGATGAGCGCGACACATCTTTCGCCGGATCGGACCCGGCGAACCCTCAATCGGACGCCCGATGCCGCTCGAGGCGACCTCCACATGGAGAACAGATGATGACCGATCCGACCACTGAAGATCCCGCTGCGATCGAGCAGGATATCCGCCGCACCCAGGAAGACATGAGCCGGACCGTCGACAGGATCGGCGACCAGCTCAATTTCCGAAATCTCTTCAACGCCCTGCTCGACAAGGCGGACGAGAATGATGTCGATGCGCGAATGCTCGTCGACGGCGCTCGCCGCAATCCGATCGCGCTCGGTCTGATCGCGGCCGGCGCGATCTGGCTGGTGAGCGACAAGGACAGCAAGTTCCCGACCCTGAAGAGCGACGGAAGCCGCAAGCCATGGAAGTCGCACGACAAGGATCTCGACATCCACCATCGTGACTATGTCTCGCACATGGCGTCCGTCGAGATGCGGGAAGGCGAGGACCCGATCGCCTATCAGCGCCGCCGTGACATGGCCCGAGCCAATTTCTTCATGCTCGAGCGCGGTCATGACGAGGACGACCGCAGCTTTCGGCAGCGGCTCGACGACATGGGCGAGATGTTCCGTGAAAAGCGCCGCGCCTGGTCGGATTCCGCAAGCCGATCCGGCAGGGCGACGACGGAGACAGGACGAAGGAGTCTCTCCAAGGCGCAGGACCTCTACGACGGCAATCCGCTGATCGGCGGACTCATCGCCGCGGCAGCTGGCGCCGCCCTGGGCAGCTCGATCCCAATCAGCCGTCAGGAGCAGGAGCAACTCGGAAGAGTCGGCGCAAAGGCGCGCACTATGGCGGACGAGCAGGTCCGCGAGAAAAAGGACGAGCTCGTTCGCGAGGCAGACGAGAAACTTCAGGAGCGTGAGCGCGCAGCCCAGCCTGCTGCCGGCTCGCCGGAGTTCAGCGGCGGCGACACCCAAGGACAGCGTGAAGAGCCGTTCATGATCGGCGACCGCACTCGCTGACCGACGGCCCTAATCCTCGATCAGGGCCCGGCGACGAGCCGAGCCGCTACAGGCCGAGTGGAGTAACGACCGCTCGGCCGAGCGGTTCGTCAGCAGGGTCGAACAGGCCCGCGACATCCTGTCCCGCAACGGCGGTCACAGTGCCAGCCAGCCGCGCATGGCCTCGACCTACTGAGACGTAAGGAGGGCCGTCTTGTTGGCGCCCCTCCCTTCCACTTTGGTCTCCAGAAGCATCCCGGCGGTTCCTAGGCCAGAATAGTGCGCGAAAACATCCGCACTGCGCACCATTGAGGGTCCCATTCATGATAGCCGCAACTTTGTCGCGACAAGGGCGCCCTTCCCCTCATCTGCGCACTTTCGATATCGGACCACTGGTCGCAAAATATCGATAATCAATATATACCTTGCCGTAATTCGTGCTTTGGGTTATCGTATATCGATAATTCGAGGATCATGCCATGCCTGCATCCGATTCACCCGCACTTCCCGTCGCCTACGTCGCGCTCCGTATCCTGATCATCCTGAACTGGGTCATGGGATTGGCGATACTGGTTTTGCTGACGGTCATGCCGAACCGAGAGTGGATCATGAGCGCCTTCGAGCTTTCGCCATCGCCGGATACGGAGCGGTTGATCCTGGGGTTGCGCACGATCGCCACGATCGGCCTCGCCACCATCCCTCTGAACTACGTCGTGCTCAAGCGGCTGCTGTCAGTCGTCGAGAGCGTTCGCGAAGGCGATGCATTCATCGTCGCCAATGCGCGGCGACTTCAGGCGATCGCCTGGGCCTTGCTTGCGCTCCAGATTCTCAGTCTCGTCATTGCCGCCATCGCCAAAAGCGTCTCGACCCCCGACCATCCGGTAGAGCTCGATGCCGGCTTCTCCGTCACCGGCTGGCTCGCCATTCTCCTCATCTTCGTCCTTGCGCGCGTCTTCGCCGAAGGCGCGCGCATGCGCGAAGAGCTGGAAGGGACGGTCTGACATGGCGATCGCCGTCAAGCTCGACGACTTGCTCCACGAGCGCCGAATGACGCTGACCGAGCTCGCCGACCGGATCGGGATCACTCTCGCCAATCTGTCAATCCTCAAGACGGGCAAGGCCCGGGCGATCCGCTTTTCCACGCTCGAAGCGATTTGCGCGGCGCTTTCGTGTCAGCCGGGAGACTTGCTCCAGTTCGAGCCAAACGACGACGAGGGCGTGTCCGCCCCCTAGGAAAATCGGGCCGCCCACATTATGTGGCGCGCTCCCATGGAAATCGAACTCCCCACCCCGCCCAAGGTCGGCATGGTTTCGCTCGGCTGTCCGAAGAACCTCGTCGATTCGGAGCGAATCCTCACAAAGCTGAGGTCCGACGGCTACCAGATGTCGCCGGATTATGCCGGCGCCGACGTCGTTCTCGTCAACACCTGCGGCTTTCTCGATTCCGCCAAGGAGGAGAGTCTCGAGGCGATCGGCGAGGCGATCGCGGAAAATGGTCGAGTCATCGTCACCGGCTGCATGGGCAAGGAAGCCGAGCTGATCAGGGAGAAATTTCCGAACGTCCTCGCCGTGACCGGCGCCCATCAATATGAGGAAGTGGTCGGCGCGGTCCATGTCGCCGCGCCGGTGCCGCCTTCCGCCTATCTCAACCTGGTGCCGGATTCAGGCCTCAAGCTCACTCCGCGTCATTATTCCTACCTGAAGATCTCGGAAGGCTGCAATCATCGCTGCGCCTTCTGCATCATCCCGTCGCTTCGCGGCGACCTGGCGAGCCGCCGCCCCGACGCCATCCTCCGCGAGGCGGAGAAGCTGGTCGCGGCCGGGACGAAGGAATTACTCGTCATCAGCCAGGACACGTCCGCTTACGGAGTCGATCTCCGCCACGCGAGCTGGCCGTGGAAGGGCGGCGAGGTCCGCGCCCACATGACCGACCTTGCGCGCGAGCTTGGCAAGTTCGGCGCCTGGGTGAGGCTCCACTACGTCTATCCCTATCCGCACGTGGACAAGGTCATTCCGCTGATGGCGGAAGGCCTGGTCCTCCCCTATCTCGACATCCCGTTTCAGCATGCGAGCCCAAGGGTGCTCAAGGCGATGAAGCGGCCGGCCAACGAAGCGAAGGTGCTCGAGCGGATCCGCGGCTGGCGCGACATCTGCCCCGACATCACGATCCGATCGACCTTCATCGTCGGCTTCCCAGGCGAGACCGACGAGGATTTCGACTATCTTCTCGACTGGCTGGACGAGGCTCAGCTCGACCGCGTCGGCGCGTTCCGGTTCGAGCCGGTCAAGGGCGCTGCCGCGAACGGGCTTCCCGGAATCGTGCCTGAAGAAGTGAAGGAAGAGCGTTACGCCCGCTTCATGGCGAAGAGCGCCGCCATCTCCGCCGCCAAGCTCCAGGCGAAGATCGGGCGAACCGTCGACGCGATCATCGACGCGGTCGACGGCGAAGGCGGCGCCACCGGCCGCTCAAAGGCCGATGCGCCGGAAATCGATGGCGAGGTCCATCTGCGCGATGCAGCCGGGCTCAAATCCGGCGATATCGTCAGGGTCCTGATCGAGGATAGCGACGAGCACGATCTGTTCGGCGTCCCCGTCGCCTGACGGCGATCATCGGCCCGTCGCCTGACGGCGATCATCGGCCCATCGCCTGACGGCGATCGTCGGCCCGTCGCCTGACGGCGATCATCGGCCGAAGGTGATGATGGCTGCCGGCGGACGCGAAGGCCCGCCCCGACGATTACTGGCCGGCGGTTCGGCCGCTGTCGCTTTCCTGCACTTCGGCCGCCTTGCGCTGCGCCGCGTCGCTGGGCCGCTCAGCCCGGATCCGGGTGCACTGGCGCCGCCCCTTCACGAGCGAGCCGGTGTCGATCGCCTTGTGACAGACGAAGCGCTGGCGCGCGCTCTTGCCTTCCTTCTTGCTCGCCTCGGTCTCCGACGACTGGGCGAAGCCCTGCGCCGTCGGAACCACCGCCACACAGGCGAGCGCAAGCACCGTCAGTCTTATATGTGTCCGCATTGGAAAAACCTTTTGCCGATCCCTCGCGTTCGATAGCGGCGGAGACGCGGCCGGTAAAGACTCGTCTCCGGGGGTACTGTGCCGCCCGAGTTTGAACGCGGGCGCCGCATTCATTAGGAAGCCGAATTCATCAGGGAGCCGCCATGATCGAGATTTCGAAGCTGCTTCAGCCCGACCGCGGCCAGCCGGCGACATCGCTCCATCTGGTCGACAAGAAGGGCTTCGAAGCCTGGCTCAACGCCCAGCCGCCCCGGATTCGCGACTCGGTCGCCGCCCAGGGTTTCAAGGGCGAGGGCTTCCAGCTCGCGGTGCTCCCCGACGACGGCTGGTCGGCGGCGATCGGAGTCGCCAACGTCCAGGAGCTCAGCCCCTGGTGCCTCGCCCGCGCCGCCGAGGCACTTCCGGAAGGAACCTACCGGGTCGCCGGCCAGGGCCCCGGCCCGGCCACCCTCGGCTGGCTTCTCGGCCAGTATCGATTCGATCGCTACAAGGAGAAGAAGGAGCCGAAGGGCCCTCGGGTCCTGCTGACCGACGAGCCGGCCCGGATCGACGAGACAGTGCTCGCCGCCGAATCCACCTTCCTGGTGCGCGATCTCGTCAACATGCCGGCGGGCGATCTCGGACCCGAAGAGCTCGAGATTGCCGTCCTCGCCGTCGCCGATTCCTGCGGTGCCAAGTCGAACGTGGTCCGCGATCACGAGCTCAAGGAAGGCTATCCGATGGTCGCCGCGGTCGGCGCCGCCGCCAGTCCGGAGCGGGCGCCGCGGCTCATCGAGCTCCACTGGGGCGATCAACGTCATCCCAGATTGGCTCTGGTCGGAAAGGGCGTCTGCTTCGACAGCGGCGGCCTCGACATCAAGCCTTCGTCGGGGATGCGGCTGATGAAGAAGGACATGGGCGGCGCGGCGCACGCGCTCGGCCTCGCCCGATTGATCATGAAGGCCAATCTGCCCGTCCGGCTCCATCTGCTGATCCCGGCGGTCGAGAATGCCGTTTCCGGCGCCGCCTTCCGTCCCGGCGACATCCTGAAAAGCCGCAAGGGCCTTACCGTCGAGGTCGGCAATACCGACGCCGAGGGCCGGCTGATCCTGGGCGATGCGCTCGCCCGCGCCGCCGAGGAAGAGCCCGAGCTCATCCTCGATTTCGCCACCCTTACCGGCGCCGCCCGGGTCGCCCTGGGACCGGACCTGCCGGCTTTGTTCGCCAATGACGATCTGCTCGCTTCGGCCTTGCTCGAGGCCGGCACCAGGATTTCCGACCCGCTCTGGCGAATGCCGCTGTGGAAGCATTATGAGGAGATGCTGTCGTCCGACATCGCCGATCTCGGCAACGTCTCGGACGCGCCGATGGCAGGCTCGGTCACCGCCGCCCTTTTCCTCCAGAAATTCGTCCCTGAGGGCATGGCCTGGGCACATTTCGATACCTTCGCCTGGCGCTCCGCCGGCAGGCCCGGACGGCCCAAGGGTGGCGACGCGCTCGGCATGCGGGCGGCCTGGGAAATGCTTCGCGGGCGGTACGAACGCTGACGAAATAAATGATTTTTGCGTCGAAACCCTTGATTCTACGGAAACGAAAGCGGTCCTGACTGGTTGTAGCCCCGAAACGTCGACCTCGAGCGATGCGGAGCAACATTGTGGCGGACCAAGCGCTCAAGGGCTGGATGAACACCCTGATCAACTATGTCAGGTCCGGCCAACCCGATCTCACCAACCGTCAGATGGCGCTCATGCTGCTGGTCTATTTGACCCCGGGACCGCACACGGTCCGCGGTCTCGCCCAGATTCTCGGAGTGTCGAAACCGGTCATCACCCGCGCCTTGAACACGCTGGGCGCCCTCGGCTATCTGCGCCGGGTTCGCGACGAGACCGATCGCCGCAACGTCTTCGTCGCCCGAACCAGCACTGGACAGGACTTCCTTGAAGGTTTCGAACGCAACCTCGAGCAAGACGGCGCCGGCGGCCGAAAGCTCAGCCGCGAGCGGGGAATCCTCCTCCAGCACGGGTGAGCATTTCCGCCTGACCGGGCCGTCGCTTCCGCTCGACTCCCGAATCCACGCTTTTCGCCGCGACCTGGCCGACATCGATCTGGCCGGGCAGATCATCGCGCCGCATTATGCCCGTCGGCTGCTTCGAAGCTGCGGCTCCCGCGCTGCCTTCGTCTGGCCCAATCCGAAGACCGAGGGCGACGCGGTCTCGGAGCTTCTGCCCGGCGAGGACTTTGCGGTCCTGGAATATGCCGGGGGCTGGGCCTGGGGCTATGGCGCCGGCGATCATGTCGTCGGCTATGTCGAGGCGATCGCGCTGACCGATCCGATTCCTGCGACCCACATCGTTTGCGAAAAATTCGCTCCGGTCGCCGCGGACGAACATATCACGTCCCCGCTGCTCGCCAGCCTTCCGATGGGTTCGCGCCTTCATGGCGACGAGCACGGCCCCTGCCTCACCACCGAATATGGCTGCGTGTCGAGCAGCCATTTGCGGCCCATCGGCGAGCATGAAGAGGATCCCGTCATCGTCGCCGAGCGGCTGATCGGCGCTCCCTATCTGCCCGGCGGACGAACGCTGAACGGGATCGACGGCGCCGGCCTCGTCCAGCTCGCCCTGATCCTGTGCGGAATGCCGGCGCCTCGCCTGGCGGACCAGCAGCGCCTGCTCGGCACCGAGATCGCGCCGGGCACGCCGTTGCGGCGAGGCGACCTCGTCCTGTGCGACGGCGATGCCGGCCTGATGGTGGACGATCTGCTGGTGATCCACGCCTGCCCCAAATCGGGCAAGGTTACCGTCGATCCCGTGGCCCTGCTCGACACACCGGGCCTGGTCAGGCGGCGCCTGGCTCTCTGAGCTGACCGACCCTCACCCTTCCCTGCTGGTTATGGCTCCAGCTTCGGTCGACGCAAGCCGCCGCTACATCTCGCCTCGGGCACGGCGAAGCGCGTACCAGCGCTGGACGTTGGCATTATGTTGCTCGAGCGTGTCGGCGAAGACGTGGCCGCCGCTTCCGTCGGCGACGAAATAGAGGGCGTTCGTCGGCGCCGGGTTGAGCACCGCCGCGATCGATTCCCGGCCCGGATTGGCGATCGGCCCGATCGGAAGACCGGCGCTCGAATAGGTATTGTAGCCATTCCTGGCGTTCAGCTCCGAGCGCAGGATACGCCGGCCGAGCGGTCTCCCGCGGGTGATCGGGTAGATGACCGTGGGATCGGCCTGGAGCGGCATTCCGCGCCTGAGCCTGTTGCTGTAGACGCCGGCGACCATCCGCCGCTCCGAAGGCTTGCCGGTCTCCTTCTCGACGATCGAGGCGAGGATGACCGCCGCTTCCGGGCTCACTACGACGCTCGTCGGACTGCGCTTGGGCCACAGATCGGCCAGAGTGTCGCGCATCGCCTTCTGCATTCGCTCGAGCACCGCCTCGCGACTCTCGCCACGCTGATAATTATAGCTGTCGGGGAGAACCGATCCTTCCACCGGCACTTCGATTTCGCCGGTCAGATAAGGCACCTTCATCAGCCGCTCGTGCACCAGCACCGAAGGCATACCTTCCGGGATCGTCACCAGCCGCTGGACCGGCCGCCCATATTGAAGATGGGTGAGGATGGCGGCCGGGCTCATCCTCGGGCGAAGCTGAAATTCGCCGGCCTGGATCGGCGCGTGGGCGCCGAGCAGTCGGGCGAAGGCGCGGAAAGTGGTCGAGCTGCCGCGGATCGCGCCCGCTTCCTCGAGCTGGCGGGCGACCCTGGCGACGCTCGATCCCTGCTCGACGATCAGACTCGTCGGCTGGGAGGTCGGACCGGGGCCGGCCCAGAGCAGCCACGTCGTCACTCCGGCCGCGACGATCAGCAAGGCCGGCACGATCAGCAGCAGGACGAGGCCGCGCTTCATGACTCGAGAGGCTCTGATGGGATCCCCGAGCCGCGCCTAGACGGCCTTCATCACCAGGCTGGCATTGGTGCCGCCGAAGCCGAAGCTGTTGTTGAGCACCGCCTTCACCTTGCGTTCCTTGGCCTTGTGCGGGACCAGGTCGACTCCTGCCGTGCCCTCGCTGGGATTGTCGAGATTGAGCGTCGGCGGAACGATCTGGTCGCGAAGCGCGAGGATGCAGAAGATCGATTCGACGGCACCGGCGCCGCCGAGAAGGTGACCGATGGCGGACTTGGTCGAGCTCATCGACAGGGTATCGACATGATCGCCGAACAGCCGCCTGACCGCGCCCAGCTCGAGCTCGTCGCCGAGCGGAGTCGAGGTGCCGTGGGCGTTGATATAGTCGATATCGCCGAGGTCGAGCCCGGATCGCTTCATCGCGGCCTGCATGGCGCGATAGCCGCCGGCGCCTTCGGGGTGAGGCGCAGTGACGTGATAGGCGTCGCCCGACATGCCGTAGCCGACCAGCTCGGCATAGATATGGGCGCCGCGGGCCTTGGCCCTTTCATATTCCTCGAGGACGACCACTCCGGCGCCTTCACCCATGACGAAGCCGTCGCGATCCTTGTCATAGGGGCGGCTCGCCCGTTCCGGCTGGTCGTTGAAGTTGGTCGAAAGCGCCCGCGCCTGGGAGAAGCCGGCGATGCCGAGCGGGCAGAGCGCATCCTCGGCGCCGCCGGCGAGCATGATGTCGGCATCGTCCATCGCGATCATCCGCGCCGCGTCGCCGATCGAATGGGCGCCGGTCGAGCAGGCGGTGACGACGGCATGGTTGGGGCCCATCAGGCCGTAGCGGATCGAGACCTGGCCGGAGATGAGGTTGATGAGGCGGCCATGGACGAAGTGCGGGCTCACCCGCCTCGGCCCCTTTTCGTGAAGGACGATCGATTCCTTCTCGATCCCCGGGAGGCCGCCAATTCCAGAGCCGATCGACACGCCGGCGCGGAAACGCTCCTCTTCGCTCATGTCGGTCAGGCCGGAATCCTCGAGCGCCTGACCGGCGGCGTCGAGACCGTAGACGATGAAGGGATCGACCTGGCGCTGCACCTTGTGGTCGATCCTCTTGGCCGGATCGAAGCCATATTCATGCTCCGGCGGCTTCACCTCGCAGGCGACCTGGCAGGCGAAGTCGGTCGGGTCGAAGCGGGTGATCCGGGTGGCGCCGCTCTTGGCGGCCAGGATGTTTTTCCAGCTCGTCTCGACGTCCCCGCCGAGCGGAGTGACGAGGCCTAGACCGGTGACGACGACACGGCGCATTTCGATCAAACTCCCAAGATGGACAAACGGCCCCCCAACCGCCGGCGGGGAGCCGTTTTCAAGTCAAAGCGGCTCGACCACCGCCGGGCGGCGGATGGCCCGAAGCGTCAGGCCTTGTTCTGCTCGATATAATCGATGGCGTCCTTCACCGTCGTGATCTTCTCGGCGGCGTCGTCCGGGATCTCGACCCCGAACTCCTCCTCGAACGCCATGACCAGCTCGACGATGTCGAGGCTGTCCGCGCCGAGATCGTCGATGAAGCTCGCTTCCTCGGTGACCTTGTCGCCTTCGACGCCCAGATGCTCGACAACGATCTTCTTAACGCGGTCAGCAGTCTCGCTCATAATCAACCTTTCCCTAGAGGCTTTTGTTGGCCCTGCCCTAGCCGCACCGGCGCCCCTAGCGCAAGTGCGCCGCATGTTGCGCCGGCATCGAAGCGCCGTCCCGGTCAGTCAATGGGCAATCCCTGCTCGACCCGCCGGAGAATGATCAAAGCGCCCAGATAGGTGCCGATGGCGGTGCCGTTGGCGTCCAGCAGCTCCATCGCAAAGCCTTGCCCGTGCAAACGATCTATCAGTCGCGTCGCCTCGGCATCCGTGACTTCGGTATTGGTCTGGAACTCGGCGTGCTGCTCGCTGAACCAGCGGTCGATTTCCCGAGTCGGCACGCCGACGGCGGTCAGCTTTCCCGCAGAATCGTCCCTGAGAAAAATGGACATGGCCGCGCCGGCCATCGTCCCTTGCTACTCCGCGTTCCACTGGTCGCGGCCGCAAATACGGACGGCGGAGATCAGGGCGTCGAAGCCCTGCGCTCGGCCGTCCAGCGCATTGGTGACGAGACTGGCGCGATCCGGGGCAGATATGGCCGAGACGACGCAATCGACGCCGATTGCATGTGGTTTTGGCTGAGCAAGCGCGAGCAAGGCCACGGAAACGACAGCAATCATCGAACGACCTCCAGCGTGGCGGCAAGGCGCAGGCCTTTGAGCTTAGCGGACAATCAGAGCATTGCCATCCCGCCATTCACGTGGAGCGTCTGCCCGGTGACATAGCCGGCCTCGCGGCTGGCGAGATAGACAGCGGCGGCGGCAATGTCCTCGCCCGTGCCGAGATCGCCGGCAGGAATTCGGCCGAGCAGGGCGGTTTTCTGGGCCTCGGGAAGGCCGTCGGTCATCGCCGACCGGATGAAACCGGGGGCGATGCAGTTGACGGTGATTCCGCGGCTTCCGACTTCCTGGGCAAGCGCCTTCGACATGCCGACCAGGCCCGCCTTGGAGGCGGCATAATTGGCCTGTCCCGGATTGCCGGTCGCACCGACCACCGAGGTGATGGAGATGATCCGGCCGAAGCGGGCGCGCATCATCGGCTTCAATGCGCCCCGCGCGAGACGGAAGGCGGCCTCGAGGTTGATCCGGATGACCTCGGACCATTCCTCGTCCTTCATCCGCATCGCCAGATTGTCCCGGGTGACGCCGGCATTGTTGATCAGGATGTCGAGCTTGCCGAGCGCCTCGACCGCCTGCGGCACAAGGCCGTCGACCGCGGCGCCGTCGCCGAGATTGCAGGCGATGGCGACATGATCGCCGCCAAGCTCGCCGCGAAACGCCTCGAGCTTGTCCGAATTGGACCCCGACACAGCAAGCCGAGCCCCCTGCGCCGCGAGCCCGCGGGCGATCGCCGAACCGATCCCGCCCGAAGCCCCCGTCACCAAAGCCGTCATTCCGCCAAGATCGAACATGTTTCCCTACTCCGTAATTGGGCTCGCGCAGAGACGCTGAGGTGCAGAGATCCCCCTAAACTTCCTTCACCAGAGCGTCGATGTCGTCGGGGGTGACGACGCTGGTGACATTGGCGTCAGGGGCGATTCGCTTGACCATCGGCGAAAGAACCTTGCCGCCGAACTCGACGAAATGGGTGACTCCGGACTCGAACATGGCGGCGACGCTTTCGCGCCAGCGAACCATCCCGGTCACCTGCTCGACCAGGAGCTCACGGATCCGGTCCGGATCATCGGTCGGCGAAGCGGTGACATTGGCGTAGAGCGGTACCGCCGGTACCGCCATCTTCACTTCCGCAAGCGCCTCGGCCATGACGTCGGCGGCCGGCTTCATCAGCGGGCAGTGGAAAGGCGCCGACACCGGAAGGAGAAGCGCTCGCTTCGCTCCCATCTCCTTCGCGATCTCGAGCGCGCGCTCGATCGCGCCGCGATGGCCTGAGAGGACGACCTGGGACGGGTCATTGTCGTTGGCGACGGTGCAGACCTCGCCTTGGGCGGCGGCACGAGCCACCTGTTCAGCCACTTCGACATTGGCGCCGAGCAAGGCGGCCATGGCGCCTTCGCCGACCGGTACCGCCGCCTGCATCGCCTGTCCCCGGCGCCGGAGCAGGACGGCCGTGGTGGCGAGATCGAAGGTGTTGGCGCCGCACAAGGCGGTATATTCGCCGAGGCTGTGGCCGGCGACGAAGCCGGCCTTGGCGGCGAGATCGATCCCCGACGCGCGCAGGGTCGCGATCGCATTGGCCATGATCGCGGGCTGCGCATTCTCGGTGAGGGTGAGCTCCTCGACCGGCCCTTCGGCCATCAGCTTCGACAGCTTCCGGCTCAGCGCCTCGTCCACCTCCTCGAACACGGCCCGCGCCTCTCGGCTGGCTTCGGCCAGGGCCTTGCCCATCCCGACCGCCTGGCTGCCCTGACCCGGGAAGATGAATGCGCGCATGTAAGTCTCCTTCCGGCGGCGGCTGGTAGGCAGCGGCCCGGCCCAGTGCAAGCCGAGTCGAAAATGTCAGCGGAGCAAGCGCGCCGGCGCTTCAGGCAAGCGACTCGGCGTCGATGACGAAGCGATATTTGACGTCGCTTCGAAGCATCCGCTCATAGGCGTCGTCGATGTCCCTGGCCGAGATCATCTCGATGTCGGCGACGATCCCCTTCTCGGCGCAGAAATCCAGCATCTCCTGGGTCTCCGGAATTCCGCCGATCAACGAGCCGGCGATCGAGCGGCGGCCGAAGATGAGGGTCGCGACGTTGGGCGACGGATGGCCATGTTCGGGCACGCCGACCAGGCACAAGGTGCCGTCGCGCTTGAGAAGGCTGGTGAAGGCGTCGAGATCGTGGCTTGCGGCCACCGTGTCGAGGATGAAATCAAAGCTTCGCTGGTGCTTCTTCATCTCGTCCCGGTCACGCGAGACGACGACTTCGTCGGCACCGAGATCGAGCGCGTCCTGACGCTTGCTTTCCGATGTGGTGAAGGCGACGACATGAGCGCCCATGGCATGGGCCAGCTTGATGCCCATGTGGCCGAGGCCGCCGATGCCGACGATCCCGACCTTCTGGCCGGGTCCCACCTGCCAGTGGCGGAGCGGCGAGAAGGTGGTGATCCCCGCGCACAGCAGCGGCGCAACGGCGGCGAGCTGCTCTGCCAGGTGGCGGATGGCGAGGACGAATTCCTGGTCGACGACGATTCGCTGCGAATAGCCGCCAAGCGTGTGGCCCGGCGGATCCTGGGTCGGGCCATTATAGGTGCCGATCAGGCCCTTCTCGCAATATTGCTCGAGCCCCTCGTCGCAGGCCGGGCATTGGCGGCAGCTGCCGACCATGCATCCGACTCCGACGGTGTCGCCGACCTGGAAGCGGCTGACCTCGTTGCCGACCGCGCTGACATGGCCGACAATCTCGTGCCCGGGCACGCAGGGATAGAGCGTTCCGCCCCATTCGGAACGGACGGTGTGGAGATCGGAATGGCAGACTCCGCAAAAGGCGATGTCGATCTGGACGTCTTTCGGGCCGGGCGGGCGCCGTTCGATGGCGATCGGCTCGAGCGGCTTGTCGGCGGCATAGGCGCCATAAGCGCGGGTGGCCATTTGGACGTCTCCTCTCATCGGCTGAAACGGGGTCGAGGCGGCGATACGCCGGGAAGACCGGGGCTTCCACGGCAAAGTACGAAGCTCCTGCCGCTGCAGTTCCGGTCGGGACCTGTCGCTGCGGGGTTGATTTTCGCCGCCTTCTCCGCCATGTGGCGCGCAGCCCGGGGCGGAGGCGATGCCTTCAGCCCCGGTCTTTGCTTTCGAGACGACAGCCGGAGGGGCGTCCGCAATGGGCGGCGTCAGCGATCGGCCAAAAGAAGGAAATGCGCAACATGCCGCTTTACGAGCATGTGTTTCTCGCGCGTCAGGACCTGGCTCAGGCTCAGGTGGACGCGCTGGCGGAAACCGCCACCAAGATCATCGAGGATAATGGCGGCAAGGTCGTGAAGACCGAGACCTGGGGTCTCCGCAACCTCGCCTACCGAATCCAGAAGAACCGCAAGGCGCATTATGTCGCCCTCGACTTCGAGGCGCCCGCCCCCGTGGTCGCCGAGCTGGAGCGCCAGACCCAGATCAACGAGGACGTCATCCGCTACATGACCATCAAGGTCGACGCTCATGAGCAGGGTCCGTCGGCGATGATGCGTCGCGGCGACCGCGACAAGCGCCGCGGCGACGACGATCGCGGCGACCGCTTCGACCGTGGCGACCGTGACCGTGGCGACCGTGGCGAGCGCGCCGGCCGTGGCCGCCGCGACGAAGTCGAAGCTTAAGGAAGGGAGACAGCAACATGGCACGCCCATTTTTCCGCCGCCGCAAGAGCTGCCCCTTCTCGGGCAAGGACGCCCCGCAGATCGACTATAAGGACGTCCGCCTGCTCCAGGGCTTCGTCTCCGAGCGCGGCAAGATCGTCCCGAGCCGGATCACCGCCGTCTCCACCAAGAAGCAGCGCGAGCTGGCGAAGGCGATCAAGCGCTCGCGCCACCTCGGCCTTCTTCCCTACGTCGTGAAATAAGGAGCGAGAGCAATGGACGTCATTTTGCTCGAGCGAATCGAGAAGCTCGGTTCCATCGGCGACGTGGTGAAGGTGAAGAACGGCTATGCCCGCAACTTCCTCCTCCCCCGCGGCAAGGCGCTTCGCGCCAACGAATCGAACCGCAAGGTCTTCGAAGCCAATCGTGAGCGGATCGAGGCGCAGAACGCCGAGCGCCGGGGCGAGGCCGAAACCGAGGCCAAGAAGGTCGACGGCGCCAAGATCCAGCTGATCCGGCAGGCGTCGAACACCGGCCAGCTCTACGGTTCGGTGTCCGCTCGCGACCTCGCCGAAGCGCTTGAAGCGGCCGGCTACAAGGTCGCGAAGAACCAGATCGTCCTCGATCGGCCGATCAAGGCGATCGGCATGCAGGACGTGAAGATCGCGCTTCACCCCGAAGTGTCGGTGACGATCTCCGTCAACGTCGCCCGCTCGCCCGAAGAGGCCGAGCTCCAGGCGGCCGGCAAGGACGTGATGGCCGAGATGTTCGAAAAGGATGTCGCCGGCTTCACCGAGGAGCGGATCGAAGGCGCCGAGCCCGGCGAGATCCTGCCGGAGCCGACCGAGGCTTCGGAAGCGCCCGCCGAGGCTTCGGAAGTACCGGCCGAGGCCAGCGAGGCCGAGACGGCTGAAGACGAGACCGCCGACCAGGCCTGATCGTTCTTCCGCCGATGAGAAAGAGCCGCCGACTCCCCGGAGTCGGCGGCTTTTTCTATCTGATCGACTTCAGATCGATGCCCTTCGTCTCGCGCGCCAGGAGCGCGCTGACGCCGCTGATCGCGCAGCTCGCACCGACGTAGATCGCCACCGGCAAGGCGGATTGATATTCGCGGTACAGCCACAAGGCGATGATCGGCGCCAGCGATCCGGCCACGATCGACGTCAGCTGGTAGGCGAGCGAGACCCCCGAATAGCGGATCCGGGTCGGAAACAGCTCGGCGATGAAGGCCGCCTGCGGGCCGTACATCGCGCCGTGGAGGACGAGCCCGACGACAAGGGCGATCATGATCGACAGATTCTCGCCGCTGCCGAGGAGCGGGAACAAGGCGAAGCTCCAGGCGGCGAGGCCGAGGCCGCCAAAGGCATAGACCGGACGACGGCCGATCCGGTCCGACAGATGGGCGAAGAAGGGGATCGCGAAGAACTGGATGGCCGCGCCGATCAGCAGGGCGTTCAATGCGAGGCTTCGAGTCTCGTCCGCCACGTCGACGAGGTAGGAAAGCGAGAAGACGGTGAGGATGTAATAGGAGATATTCTCGCCCACCCGCAGGCCGGCGCCGAGGACGAGCGCCATCGGCCGCTCACGGAAGACGTCGATCGCCGGGATTTTCGGCGCCTCCGCCTGTTCTTCCCGCGCCTCCTCGAAGAGCGGGCTCTCGGGAACGCGGTTGCGGATGTAGAAGCCGACCACGACGAGCACGGCCGAAAGCAGGAACGGGATCCGCCACCCCCAGTCGAGGAAATCGGCCTCGCTCTGCACCCCCGCCATCAAAGCGAGGATCCCGGTCGCGAGCAGGCTTCCGGCCGCGACCCCGGCCTGAGGCCAGCTCGCCCAGAAACCGCGCCGGGCGGAATCGCCATGCTCTGCCACCATCAGCACCGCTCCGCCCCATTCGCCGCCGACCGCGAAGCCCTGGACGAGGCGAAGGACGATCAGGGCGATCGGTGCCCAGATACCGATCTGCGAATAGGTCGGCAGAAGGCCGATCAGGATGGTCGCGACACCCATCAGGATCAGGCTCAGCATCAGCAGCCGCTTGCGGCCGATCCGGTCGCCGAAATGGCCGAAGACAATTCCGCCGACCGGCCGGGCGACGAATCCGAGCGCATAGGTCGCGAACGCCAGCAAGGTGCCGGTGATCGGATCGTAGGAGGGAAAGAAGAGGCGATTGAAGACCAGGGCGGCGGCCGAGCCGTAGAGGAAGAAATCATACCATTCGATCGTCGTCCCGACGAGGCTCGACATGATCACCCGCTTCAGCGGCGTGCGTCCCGCGGCTTGTTCCATTCTCTCTTCCCCCTTCAGCTGCGGCAGGACCAGATGCCGGTCAGCCTGGTCTGCGCCTCGGTTCGGCGATTGGTTACCGTCGCCCGGGCCGCCGACGCCACCCTCGCCGTGCCGGCGGCCTCGGCATCGGTCCGGCCGATGCTGATGCTGAGCCCGCGATCCTCGAAGAAGCCGCCGCTCGGCCCAACCGGGCTCGACTGGACCAGATGCACCACCCGGCCGCCGATCCGGGCGATCGAATCGCTGTCGCCGGTGGCGACCAGAAGCGCGGCGCCGCTCCGGAAACTGCACCCATGAACGGTGAGACCGGCCTGGGCGATGTCCTCGGCGGTCAGAGGCTGAAGCCGGGCCGTCGCCAGCGGATCCTGTTCCTCGTCCTCTGGCGTCGACAGGCGTTCGATCTGGTTGATGTCGGCCGGAGGAGCGCCTTCCCCCTTTTCCTCCTCTCCACAGCCGGAGAGCAGGAGGAGGGAGAGGAGCAGGACCGGCTTCATCAATAGCCCATCAGGGCCAGGACTTCGCGTCGGCTGCGTTCGTCGTCGCGGAACACGCCCATCATCCGGCTGGTCGTCATCATCACTCCGGGCGTCGAAACGCCCCGTGCCGTCATGCAGGCGTGGCTGGCCTCGATCACGACCGCCACGCCGAGCGGCTGGAGATGTTCGCAGATGCAGTCGGCGACCTGGGCGGTGAGCCGCTCCTGGACCTGAAGCCGTCGGGCGAAGCCGTGTAGCACCCGTGCGAGCTTCGAAATGCCGACGACCCGATTGGCCGGAAGATAAGCGATCGAGGCCTTGCCGATGATCGGCGCGAGGTGGTGCTCGCAATGGGACTGGAAGGGAATGTCCTTCAGGAGGACGATCTCGTCATAGCCGCCGACCTCGTCGAAGGTCCGGCTGAGATGCCGTGCCGGATCCTCGCCATAGCCGCGCGCATATTCGCGCCAGGCGCGAGCGACTCTCCTGGGCGTATCGAGCAGTCCCTCGCGGTCGGGATCGTCGCCGGCCCAGCGGATCAGGGTTCGGATCGCTTCCTGCACGTCTTCGGGGACGGCCACTTTGGGTGAAGCGGAAACCAGGTCGCCGTCGTCGGGTGTATCGTTCATGACGGCTCGATACACGCTGCACCGGCGGAGCGAAACTCTCGCCAATTTCTGAGCATGGATGGTGACCCCGACAGGATTCGAACCTGTGGCCTACTGATTAGGAATCAGTCGCTCTATCCTGCTGAGCTACGGGGCCGACCGGCTGCCGAGGTAGGAGGACAGGCGGTTCGGGTCAATTCTCCGCGCCCGGTTCGATCACAGGAAAGGGCAAGGGCGCCACTTCAATCCCTTCCTCGGCGAGCTTCTCCGCCTCGGTTCGGCTGGCTCGGCCATGGATTGCCCGCGCCTCTGCTTCGCCGAGATGGATCGCTCGCGCTTCGTCCGGGAAGCTGTCGCCGACGAAGTCGCTCTTGCGAAGGAGCTCCCGCTGCGCCGACGCCAGCGCCGCCAACATCGCCTTGGCGCCGTCCTGATCGGTGGAAGGGCGATCCGATTCTGTCGCGATCTGATTGCCCTTGGCGCCCACCCGAGGCGCCATCGGCGCCTTCTCGACCTCTGCCGAGTTGCACATCGGACAGGTCACGAGCCCCCTCGCCTGCTGCGACCCATAATCGTCCGACGAGCCGAACCAGGCTTCGAAAACATGGCCTTGAGGGCTGCACTTCAGATCGAAAATGATCATTGCGGGCTCATCCCGCCCGCTCCGGCTCGGGGATGGGCCGCCGGTGGCGGAGCGCCGGAAGCCGGTTACGCACTTCCTCGACGCTCGCCAGGTCGAGCTCGGCGAAGCCAAGTCCGGGTTCGTCGCCGCCCATGTCCAGAATCACCCGCCCCCACGGATCGACGACGAGGGAATGGCCGTACGTCTCCCGCTCGTCCTCGTGCCGGCCGACCTGGGCGGCGGCGATGACGAACGCAGCGGCCTCGATCGCCCGGGCACGAAGCAGGACGTGCCAGTGCGCCTGCCCGGTCGGCACGGTGAAGGCCGCCGGGATGCTGAACAGGCGGGCGCCATGGTCACTGAGGCTGGCGTAGAGCCCGGCAAAGCGGAGATCGTAGCAGATCGACAGGCCGAGCAGCCCGAGCGGCGTATCGACGAGCACCGGCCGCTCGCCGCCGCGATAGGAGGCCGATTCCCGCCAGCTCTCGCCGGTGGGAAGATCGACGTCGAACAGATGCATCTTGTCGTAGCGGGCGCGAATCTCGCCCTGGTCGTCTATGACGAAGCCCCGGTTGACCAGCTTGTCGCCGTCGCTGCGAAGAGCGAGCGAGCCGAGATGAACCCAGATCCTTTTTGCCGCAGCGGCCTCGCGGACCCGGCGAAGCACCTCGTCGTCGCCATCCGCTCTGAGGTGCGACGCGGCCCGCTCGCGGTCGCGATCGAGCAGCCCGCTCATCTCCGGAGTGAACAGCATCGCCGCACCGCCGGCCGCCGCTTCCCCCACTCGCGCGACCAGCGCCTCGGCATTGGCGACGGGATCGATCCCGGTCCGCGCCTGGTAGAGGGCGATCCTCATCCGGCCTTCAGCAGCGGCTCCAGCCGGCCCTCGCGATCCAGCGCGTAGAGATCGTCGGAGCCACCGATATGGCGGTCGTCGATGAAGATCTGGGGCACGGTCGTCCGGCCGTTGGCGCGCTGGATCATTTCCGAACGCCTCGGACCGCCCATGGTGATGTCATATTCCTCAAAATCGACGCCCTTCGCGGCGAGCAGCTGCTTGGCTCGGGTGCAATAGGAGCAGAAGGCTTTGGAGTAGATTTCGATGCGCGCCATGACGATCCTTCCTGAGGAGGAAGTGAGCAGGCCCGCCTGTCTTGTCAATCGCTTGAGCGAAGGACTCGGGCCCAGCACAGGATCTCGACCCGGGCCGCGCCGGCGCGCTTGAGAATCCGGGCGCAGGCATTGGCGGTCGCGCCGCTCGTATAGACGTCGTCGACGATGACGAAGGAACGATTCGGGACGATCTGCCTGTGGCGCTCCGCGATCCGGAATGCGCCGGCTACCGCTTCCCTTCGCTCTCTTGGATTCTTGCCCCTGAGCGCTGGGGTCGCCTTGACCCGCTCGAGAAGGTCGAGCCGCGATTCCAGTCCACAACGACGCGAGAGTGCGCCGGCGATCAGGGCGGCCTGGTTGTAGCCCCGCTTCCAGATCCGCCAGCGGTGGAGCGGCACCGGAGCCAAAATGGCGTCTTGCTGGTCGAGGTGGCGCTGCATCAGTCGGGCGAGCGTCTCGGCGTGGCCGGGCCTTCCGCCATATTTGAGCCTCAGCGCCACCTTGCGCGAGACTTCGCCATAGGCGACCGCCGCGCGGAGCCGGTCATAATGCGGCGGATCGGCGCTGCAGGCGCCGCAGAGCGCCTCTTCGCCGGACTCATATTCGAACGGAAGCGAGCAACGCCGGCAGCAGGGTGAGCCAAGGAAGTTCAGGCCGGACCAGCACTGAAAGCAGAAAAGGTGAGGCCGGTCCGTGATCGCGCCGCAACCGGGACAGCGGGGCGGAAGCGCGAAATCGAGCAGCGGGCGGACCGCCCGACGAGCCAGCCCGAGCGCGTCAGCCATAGGCCCGGCTCAGCACGAAGGCGGTGACGAAGATGGCGAGGATCGAAAGCGGCAAGCCGACCTTGGGGTAATCGGAGAATCGGTAATTGCCCGGCCGCATCACCAGCATGTTGTTGTGGTGGCCGATCGGGGTCAGGAAATCGCAGGACGATCCCACCAGGACGGCGAGCAAGGCCGCGTCCGGATTGATTCCGAGCGCGGTCGCCGCCTCGACCCCCACCTGGGCCATCACCAAAGCGGTCGCGACATTGTTGAGAAAGACGGTGAGGAGCATCGTCGCGCCGACGATCACGGCCAGCATGACGAACAGCGGCGCTCCGGAAAGGAGCCAGCCGAGCGCGCCGGCGATCGCCTCGCTTCCTCCCGCTTCGTCGAATGCTCGTCCGACGGGGATCATTCCGGCCAGAAGGATCAGGACGGGGATGTCGATCGCGCGATAGGCCTCGTCGGCCGGGATTAGTCGGAGCAGGCAGATCGCCAGTGCGGCGGCGATGAAGCTGGCGGTGGTGGCGACTCCGAAGACGGAGGACAGAAGAACGGCGAAGGCGTAGATTCCGATCACCATCAGCGCTGGACGACCCGCCCGAACCGGGGGCGCCTCGCTCTCCACCTCGAGCAGCCGGGCGTGCCGAACCAGCTCGGCCATCGCGTCCGGATCGCCGCGCAGGTACAATTGGTCGCCGGCCTCGATCAGGTCCGACTGAAGCGGCCGCTTCAGCCGGGCGGCGCGCGGGCCGGCAGCGACGAACTCGACCGCGCCGTTGGTGCGCGCCTCGATCGCCCCATAATCCTGGCCGATCAGCGAGGAACCGTGGATGACGGTGACGTGGGTGGTGACGGCGCCTTCGCGTTCCTCGGCGGGACCGCTGAACAGGCCAGCGCCTTTCGCTACCTCCCACGGATAATCCCGGCTCATCACGAGCAGGCAGTCGTCGTGGAAGAGGAGCGCGTCGCCCTCGATCCTCGCGCGCTGGCCGTTGCGGAGCACCGCGAGCAGGACTCCGCCCGCCTCGCGAAGCGAGCGGCGCACCGAATCGAGCCGAAACCGCCCCTGGATCGCGCCCATCGGCAGTCCGAGCTCGAAAGTGAGGACCCGATTGCCGCCTTCCGGCTCCTCGCCATTGCTTCGATGCGGCGCGAGCCGCCAGCCGATCGTCATCAGGTAGAAAAGACCGACGAGCGCGAGCGAGCCGCCGACCGCCGTCATGTCGAACATCCCGAACGGCTCCCCCACCCGATCCTCCCGGACCGAGGAAATGATCAGATTGGCCGGGGTGCCGATCAGGGTGGTCATTCCGCCGAGGATGGTGGCAAAGGCGAGTGGCATCAGGACCGCGCCATTCGGCAGCTTGTGCTCGCGGGCGACGGTGAGGGCGATCGGCATCGTGATCGCCAGCGCGGCGATATTGTTCATGAAGGCGGACAAGGCCGCGCCCATCAGCAGGACGCCGCCGATCCTGATCGAGGCGAAGCGCACCCGCGGCACGAACAGGCCGGTCATCGCCTGGGCGGCACCGGTATATTCGACCGCCCGTCCGACGACGAGGACCGCGGCGACGATCGCCACCGCCGGCGACCCGAATCCCGCCAGCGCCTCCTCGAGCGAGAGCAGGCCGATGACCCAGGCGAGGAGAAGGATGAGAAGGGCGACGGCGTCGGGACGGATCCGGTCGCTGATGAACAAGGCGAGCGCCAGCAGCATGATCGCCGAACTGAGGAAGGCGTCGCTCATCGGCCTAGCTTAGACAAGTTCGCCCCACGCGCCACTCCCCGCTGTACCAGCCGAACCAATTGGCGGCTCATTGGTTCATGTTCGGACGATGGAGGCTCAGGTGGACGACCAGGACAGGATCAACAAGCAGCGAACCGGCGACGAGGAGCGCGACGACCGGGAATTCAGGATCGGCGGCAATGTTCGGCAAAAGGGGCAGGACCCGTCCCCCGGCGACCGGGCCCGAGGCGAGCGATCCGACGCCGAGCCGGAACAGGCCGGCGGCGCCGGCGGCACGAAACGCCGCTGAGGGGCCATTGACACCAGGGCCGCAGCCGCCCATTTCGGCGCCCTCGGCCCGATGGCGGAGTGGTTACGCAGAGGACTGCAAATCCTTGCACGCCGGTTCGATTCCGGCTCGGGCCTCCACCTCTCAATCGAACATCTTCCGCCTCTCGAATGAGGCCGAAGCCGGCTCAGGCGAGCAGGGCCGGCAGGCCTTGCCAAAGCACCGCGACCGCCGAGAGGGCGGCACCGAGGGCGGCCAGCTTCATGTTCCAGCGGTCCGGCTCGGCGTCGCCGCCCCGCGATCGCGGCAAGGCCCGGATCAGGATGGCCGCGTCCGCGCCGAGGCATAACATGGTGAGGAGGAGAACCAGCGCCCGCGACAGCAGCGTGTCGAGAAGGATGCTTGCAACAGCGTAGATTCCGAAGAAGTGGATCGTCCAGACGATCAGCCCGCCGAGGAGGAAGAGCCAGGCGCGCACCTACAGGCTCCCCGGGAACAGCCGAACGATCAGGGCCGTGATCAGCCCCTGGGCAGCCGTGTAGAGGATGAAGAGGGTCACGAGGTCGAAGCTGTTGTTGCGCGGCCTCGTGATCAGGGCGCGGGTGTTTCGGGCCGCGAGATAGAGAGCCATCAAGGCGGCGATCGCGATCAGCACCCCTTCGAGCGCCAGGAAGGCGTAGACGGTTGCCCCCTGCCCGCTCTGCTCGGGCCGAAGACCGGACTCCCGCCAGCTCCAATAATCGAGCGCGAACGCGACGATCAGGCCGGCGGAGGCGAAGAGCATGAGCGTCGGCGGAGTCCACAAGGTCGTCTTGTCGCGGGCGAGAAGCCGGCGCGCGAGCAGGGCGAGGCCGGCCGGAGCCGCGTAGAAAGGCACGATCGCCGCCAGCCACAAGGGGTCCGGCGGCCTCGTCCAGAAACCGGGGTGGATGCCGTACAGATAGACGTAGCTGAACACGGTCATCAGGAAGATCATCCCGATGACGATGAGCAGGACGATCATCGCCCACCAGCCATGGGTGCTCGGACCGGTCATGTAGGTGGGCAGGCAGACACCGCCGCCCACGTCCGCTTCCTCCACCGTGACCGGACGGTCGGTCTCCCACAGCCAGCGGAGCACCGAAGGAATGGCCAGCAGGCCGCTGGCGAGGGCCGGCACATAGGCCTGGATCGTCATGAGCACGAAGAAGCCCGCCGTGAAGACTGCGGCGAGCAGGGGCCACATCGAAGGGCCGGGCATGATCTGGAGATATTGCGGCTCCGCGGCCATCGGGCTCGTGATGAGCGTCTCGCGATGTCCGGTTGGCGCGTTGGGGAGGAGATAGCGCCCTTGCTCGACATCGTCGCACATCCGGGGATCGTCCCAGAGCGGATAGCGGCTTCGAACGACGGGAATGCTTCGGGTCGAATAGACGCCGGTCGGAAGCCATTCGAGCGTGCCGCCGCCATAGACGTTGCCGGCATCGTCTCCGATCGTGAATCGGAAATTGCGGGCGAGGTCGACGAGGAACAGCAGCACGCCCAGAGCGAGGATGAATGCGCCGAACGTGGAGACGAGGTTGGGGATCTCCCAGTCGCGGCCGGGTAGATAGGTATAGACCCGTCGCGGCATGCCCATCAGGCCGGTGAGGTGCATCGGCAGGAAGGTGATCTGCATTCCGGCGAACATCAGCCAGAAAATCCATTTGCCGAGCCGCTCCGACAGCGCGCGGCGGCTCGTCATCCCGGTCCAGTAATAGAAAGTGGCGAAGAGCGGGAACACCATTCCGCCGATCAGAACGTAATGGAGATGGGCGACGATGAAGTGAGAATCGTGCGCCTGCCAGTCGAACGGCACCATCGCGACCATGACTCCGGTGAGCCCGCCCAGAACGAAGGTGAACAGCCCTCCGAGCACGAACAGGGTCGGCGTGTTGAAGCGGGGTTTGCCGGCCGCGAAGGTGGCGATCCAGGAAAAGACCTGGATCCCCGCCGGAACGCTCACCGCCATGCTCGCGGCCGAGAAGAAGCCAACCGAGAGCCTCGGCATGCCGGTGGTGAACATGTGGTGAGACCAGACTCCGAAGCTGATGAAGCCGGTGGCGAGCATGGCCAGGACGATGAGATTGTGACCGACCAGGGGCGTGCGGGCGAGCGCCGGGATCATCGTCGAGACCAGCGCCGAGGCTGGCAGGAAGATGATGTAGACTTCCGGATGGCCGAAGAACCAGAACAGGTGCTGCCAGAGCAGAGGGTCGCCGCCGCGGGTAGGATCGAAGAACGGCCAGTTGAGCGCCCGCTCCAGCTCCAGCAGCAGGGTTCCCAGGATCACCGCCGGAAAGGCGATCACGATCATCCCGGCGAAGACCAGCATTCCCCAGGCGAAGATCGGCATCTTGTCGAGGGTCATGCCGGGCGCCCGGGTCCTCAGCACGCCGACGATGATCTCGACGGCGCCCGCGATCGCGGAAATCTCGATGAAGCCGATCCCGAGCAGCCAGAAATCGGCGTTGATCCCGGGTGAAAAGGCGGTGCTGGTGAGCGGCGGATACATGAACCAGCCGCCAGCGGGGGCGAGGCCGAAGAAGAGCGACGCGAAGAAGCAGAGGCCTCCGACCAGATAGGCCCAGAAGGCATAAGCCGAGAGGCGCGGAAACGGCAGATCGCGGGCGGCGAGCATCTGCGGCAGGAGAAGCACGCCCAGCGCCTCCATCGCCGGCACGGCGAACAGGAACATCATGAGCGTGCCGTGCATCGTGAAGAACTGGTTGTACGTCTCCTGCGGAAGCACGCCGCTCATCGGCAGAGCGAGCTGCACCCGCATGACGAGAGCGAGGATTCCGGCGAGCAGGAAGAAGAGGAAAGCGGCGGCGACGTACCAGACGCCGATATAATTGTTGTTGACCGCCGTGAGCCGCCCCCAGCCGTCGGGTGGATGCCAGATGCGCTCGAGCGCCTTGACCTCGATGTCCGGCCGCTCCTCGGCGGCAGGGAAGCGATCGAGCAGCTTCGACTCGAAACCGGTCTCCGAGGTCACTTCTGCGCCTCGAGATAGGACGCGAGCGCCTGAAGATCGGCCGCGGAAAGGACGCTGTAGGGCGGCATCCGATTGCCCGGCTTGATCGCCTGTGAATTGCCGATCCAGGCCATCAGGGTACCGCGGTTATTGGGCAGGATGCCGGCGCCGAGGGTGAGCCGGGATCCGACATGGGTGAGATCCGGACCGGCCAGGCCGTTGGCCGCGGTCCCGGCGATCCGGTGGCAGGCGGCGCAGCCGGCCGACATGAACAAGGCGGCGCCGCGAGCCGCCTCCGGCGACATCGCCTCGGCCGCTGGTCGAAACCGCCGCTGCCGAAGCCAGCGGGCGAACTCCTCGGGCTCGTGGGCGACCACCACGAAGCCCATCAAGGCGTGCGGACCGCCGCAATATTCGGCGCACTGGCCGCCGAACACGCCTGGCTGGTCGGCCTGGATGCGCATCACGTTGGTCCGGCCCGGAACCATGTCGAGCTTGCCGGAAAGGCGCGGCACCCAGAAGCTGTGGACGACGTCGTTCGATCGAAGCTCGACGACGACGGGCCGCCCCGCCGGGATATGGAGCTCATTGGCGTCGAGGAGGATCGGCAGGCGCCCTGAATCGAGATATTCGACCCGCCACCACCACATCTCGCCGACTACCCTCACCCTCATCTCGTCGCCGCGGATCGGCGCGGTCAGATCGCGGGTGAGCGACAGGCCGTAGACGAGCAGTCCGGTCAGGACGACGATCGGGAAAAGGATCCCGCCGAGCCAGATGACGGTCTTGCCGCCAAGCTTCGCCCGCAGCGGCGCCTTGCCGAACAAGGCGATCCAGAGCGACGCGACGACCACCGCGACGACGAGAATGGCGACCCCGAAAAGCAGCCAGGCCAGAGTAGTGATCGAGCCCGCATAGGGACCTGCCGGGTCGAAGACCGGCGGAGGCCAGCCCTGGAGGATGTCAGCGATCGCTGAGCGTGTAGAGATACGCGGCAACATCGCGCGACTCCCCTTCCGTGATCGGCATTGCCGGCATGGCGGTGCCCTGAACCAGAGCCGGCGCATTCCTGACGAAGGCGGCGAGCACGTCCGGCCGGTTCGGCAGCCGCCCGGCAATCAGGCTCCGCTCCGTCATGTCTCGAAGGGCGGGACCGACCCGTCCCTCCGGCCAGCGGATTCCGGGAATGAAGTGGCAGCTTGCGCAGCCGACCCGCTCGATCACCGCGCGGCCGCGTTCGGCATCGGCTCCCGGCATTTGCCGCCGTTCGTCGGGCGGCGGCTTGCACGCGCCGAGCAGGAGAAGAAGCAAAGGCAGGATGAAGTTCGCCGTCGACAAGCGGCCCCCGATCGTTCGGAAGTTTCGTCTCCGGAACCGATGCGGTGTCGCGGAGGTTCCCGGACCGATGGCCCGCGACCCCAAAGTCTTGGCGGACTGCGCCTTTCTTCCGCTGCTTCCGCTTCTCGTCGCGTGCAGCGCCGTGGACACCGAATCTGCCGACCGATTCACGTCGAGCGGGGAATTGATCGCCCTGAGCGGCGGCCATGCCGGAGCCGCGAACGCCTGCTTCACCTGTCACGGCCTCGACGGCGGCGGAGACGGGGCAGGAACGCCGCGGCTTGCCGCACTCGATGTCGGCTATCTCGAGTCTCAGCTGGAAGCCTATGCGAGCGGTCGCCGCCAGCATAAGATGATGCAGGCCATAGCAAAAAGGCTCGAGCCGGCGCATCGCCATGCCGTGGCCTCTCATTATGCCGCGCTTCCCTTCACCTTCACTCGGGCTTCCGATCGGACGGCCGCGCCGCGCCTGTGGACTGACGGATCGCCGGAACGCGGTATTCCTGCCTGCGCCTCGTGTCACGGGATGGGCGGCGAAGGCGTCGGGCCGGGCAATCCGCCGCTCGCCGGACAGCCCTCGGCCTATCTCGCCGAGCAGATCCGCCTCTGGCGCCTGGGCCGGCGCCGCAACGATCCCGGCAACGTCATGCAGCGGATCAGCCGGCTTCTGACCCCTCGGGAGGTGGAGTCACTCGCGGCTTATGCCTCCGGGCTCCGCGCGGATCCTCGGCGTCGGGAATTTCCGGAAGCATTCCGCGAAGCACGTCGTGGCGATTCCAGAAATGATGCTTCAGTGCCGCTCCGACATGGGCCGGCACCAGCACCATGAGAAGCATCACGAGGACGTGATGAACATCCTCCGCCACGTCCATGATCGCCCAGCGAGTCGCGAGCGGGAGTTCCTCGAACGGGAGCTGCGGCCAAGGCACGAGTCCGGCCAGGTGTAGCGGTCCTGGCTCGGCGATCGACGACCACATTGCCCAGCCGCTCAGCGGCAATCCGAAGAAGCAGAGATAGAAAAGATAATGAGTGACGTAGGCGACCTGCGTCTGCCAGCCCAGGCGGTCCGCGTCGTTGAACGGTCCGGGAACGATGATCCGCCACGCCAGGCGGAGCAAGGCGAGGATGAGGATGGGCAGACCGACGGCGCTGTGCACCTGATAGGCGAACAGCTTGTCGCCGCCCGGGTGAAGCCAGCCCGAATACCAGCCCCAGCCGAGCTGGAAGAGAACGAGGACGGCCATCACCCAGTGAAAGGCCATTCCGACGGGAGAATAGCGATCCTGCTCGGTGTGGCGCGCGGCCCAGGCTCTGAGCTCTTCGATCATCAGACCCTCGGCCGTTCCGGGTAGATCGCTTTTCTCCCTGGTCTGGTCGGGAACCGCCGTGCCGCCGCCCGGTTCCGCACGCGCAGGACCGGGACCCTGCGGAGAGAGAACCGCATAAGTCCGATTCTGCTGCGAAGGGGCGGATCCTAGAAGATTCGCCAGCCGATCTGGATTCCGGCCCCGACGTCGGGGGATCCGTCGCTCAAGCCGGTATTGCCATAGACACCCAGCGACAATCGCTCAGACAAGGCGGCGTTGAGGCCGGTGGAAAGCTGCCGTTCGTCCTCGACAAGCGGGCTCAGGCTCTGCGCCTGGCCGTAGCTGACATTGCCGCGCACTCCTGGCGCCAGCTGGACCGCCACTCCGCCGCGTACGGCCAGGCTGTTGCGCAATTGATAGGCCTCTGGATCGCCGGGCAGAGTATAGCTCATGCTGGCGAAGGGCGTGACCGATCCGAAGCTGCGCGAGGCTTCGGCGCCGACGGTGACGTCGGTCTCGCCGGTGCCGAGGCCGCGCCGTGCGGAAGCGGTCGGAAGCTTGACCTGCCCTGAGACGGTCAGGTCGACTCCGCCGGGAGCGCCGAGCGTGTAGCCGGCGCCGACTCGAAGATCGCCAAGTCCCTGGCGGACCTGCCGCTGCGAGGGCCGGGTCGGGTCGACGATGATCGGCAGCCCGAGCAGCCCGCCGCCGCCGACGACGTTGCCGGGGGCTTCGATCCGGTGCCACGGAAGGGAGGCCGAAAAGAAGGCGCGGCCCGACCGGACCCGAAGCTGGTTCTGGACCGAGAGCGTCTCGACGCCCTCGCCGGTGCCGTAATCGCCTTCCTGATATTCGACGCCGGTCGAAATCTCGGCCGCCGGCTGGGCGATGGCGGGCGTCGCCGCTCCGAGAACGAACAGGACAGAAACAGGTTTACGCATGAACATTCTCCTCCGCTGATGCGGAGAGAACGGATGGCGAGCGCCGCTTAATCCCCGGCGGGCACTTTGCGCCATCCGGAGTCGCGCAGACGACGCTCCGCCGCCGCGTCCAGCGGATCGCCGGACATCATCTCCTGGGCCGCCTGCATGACGATCAGGCTGCCGCTGCCCGCCTGGCGATATTCGCCTTGGCCGGCGGCGTTGCCCGGAGCGGTGACGACCAGTCGCCACCGTCCATCGTCACGACAGGCCAGTCCGGTCAGGTCGGCGCTTTCGAAGGTGCGGCACATTCGGCCGTCGGTGCTGGCGAAGCTGATTCCGACCCGGGCCTGAGCCCCGGCAGTCGGCTCCGACGCGAGCTGGGTATCCAGCGCCTGGGCGAGTCCGCCTTGGGCGATGAGACCTCCCTGCCCGGCGGTGACTGGACCCGAGCCGCCCAGCTGCAGCCATTGGCCCGCGAACAGGCCGACGACCAGGCTGGCGGCGATCGCGCCGAGATTTTGCCAGCCCGCCAATCGTCGCCTGGGCCGAGCGCTTGCGAGATCGACGACCTCGCTCTCCAGGAGCGCGCGGAATCGGTCGGGGACCGGCTCCTCGGCGACAGGCGCATAATGGGCCGCGATCCGGCTCCGAAGGCGCCGCTGGATCTCGATCCGCCGGCGAAGCTCCGGATCTTCGGCGGCCTGCCGCTCGATCCGTGCGCCCGCAATCTCGTCGAGCTCCCCGTCGACGAAGGCCATCAGCATTTCGTCATCGACCTGCATCACGCCGCCTCCAGCATCTGTGCCAGCGCCTGGCGACCACGTGTGAGGCGTGAAGTCAGGGTGCCGATCGGAATGTCGAGGAGCGCCGCCGCTTCGCGATAGGCGAGCCCTTCGACGAGGACCAGCGCAACGACCTCTCGCTGCTCAGGGGAAAGTGAGTCCATGGCCTTGTCGACATCCTGCATCGCAGCGCTCCGCTCGATGTCGTGATGGGCGTCGATGCCGACGGCTGCGCCCTCCTCTTCGGGTGCGAAGGTGCGGGCGCGGCGTACTCGGCTCCGGGTCTCGTCAATCCAGCAATTGCGCATGATCTTCATCATCCAGGAATCCAGTCTCGTCCCCGGCTGCCATTGGCTTCGCGCCTTCAGCGCCCGCTCGAGCGCGACCTGGGTAAGGTCGTCCGCATCGGCGGCGTCTCGGGCAAGCGAGCGCGCGAAACGGCGCAGCCTGGGCAGCAGCGTCAGCAGTTCGTGCTCGAAAGCCTGCAAAAGGCGGTCTCCAATCCAACCGTCCTGGACTAAACGGACCGGGGCATACGTTTAATCCCCGGGCAAGCAAGGTTCGGCCAAAGGAAGATCATGAGTCTCGGGATGACGATAAGGGCGATCCTGGCCATCTCCGCCGGGCTGATCAGTGCGACGGCCGGCGCCCAGCTCCTGCCGGGCAGCCTTCCGCTCCCGAATGTCGGGGAGACCGTCGACCGAGTCGGCCGCGGCCTGCAGGACAGTCTGGACAGAACGAGCGAAAGGCTGGAGCGCCGCGCCGACGCGCTTGCGGACCTTCGCCTGGCTCGACTTCGCGATCTCGTCCGCGCCCATCCCGACCAGCTCGAAATGACCGACGACGGACCGGCCGTACGCGGGCAGGTGATCGCCATCGACCCGTCGCCCGCGGCGATGGAGACGGCGAGGGAGGCAGGTTTCGTCGTCGTCAGCGAGGAACGGATCGAGGGTCTCGGCCTGACCACCGTGATCCTGGAGACTCCGCGCCGTTGGTCCGTCGACCGGGCGCTGAGGCGGTTGCGGCGGATGGCGCCCGGAGTCGAGTTCGCGGCCAACCATATCCACAGCCCCGCCGGCTCGACGGCCGCTCTTGCCGTCGGTAGCGCGGCCCTTGCTCAGGGCCGATCGGCCGGACCGGCGATCGGCCTGATCGACGGCGGAGTAGCCGAGCATCCTTCACTTCGCGGAACGGTCGAGCAGCACGGCTTCGTCCGTGGCGCTCCGCGCCCAAGCGCTCATGGCACGGCCGTGGCGTCGCTTGCCTCGGGCAGCGGCAGCGTGCGCGGCGCCTCGCCGGGAACGCCCCTGATCGTCGCCGACATCTATGGCAACGACCCCGCAGGCGGCAGCGCCACGGCCCTGGTTCGGGCGCTGGCCTTCATGATCCAGAGACGCGTGCCGATCGTCGCCCTGAGCCTGGTCGGTCCGAGCAATCCGCTCGTCGCCCGGGCTGTGTCTTTGGCCCGGGCACGCGGCATGTTCATCGTCGCTGCGGTCGGCAATGACGGCCCGGCAGCTCCGCCGGCTTATCCGGCTTCCTATCCGGGGGTGATCGCCGTGACGGCGGTGGACGGGCGCAACCGGCTGCTCGTCGAGGCCGGGCGCGCCGCCCACCTGGATTATGCCGCGCCCGGTGCGGACATGGCGGCCGCCGCGCCCGGAGGCGGACTGGCGGCGGTGCGTGGGACTTCCTACGCGGTGCCGCTGGTCGCTGGCCGGCTCTACCGCCATTCCGACAGTGAAAATGCCCTCGCCTCGCTCGATGCCGAGGCGGCGGAGCGGGATCGCAGGGGCTTCGGCCGGGGTCTTGTCTGCGGGACGTGCCGAACGCCGCTCCCGCGCCGCTGAACTCCGAAATCGCCAGGGATTAAATCCGCAGTCGCTGTCGTTTGCCATGAGGAGCGCCCGTTCGGCGCCCGCTTTTGTGGCAAGGAGACTGCACATGACTTCATCGATCAAGCTCTTGGGTGCCTGCGCCGCGCTCGTGCTGGCGGCGGCGCCCGCTTCCGCGCAATTGCTCGGCGGCCTCGGAGGACAGCTGGGCGGAACGCTCAACGGCACCCTCGGCGGGGTCAACAGCACCGCCAACGGCAATCTCGGCGGCGAAGGCGAGCTGAGCGTTGATCGCAATGTCGACACCCGTTCCGGTCGTGCCGACACCCGCGCCTCCGGCCGAGCTCGCGGCAACGGCGCGCTCGACGCGGTCGCCGGCTCGGGCACCGGTTCGGGCTCGGCCTCGGGCAGGGCCGGCGCCGAAGGCTCGGGCAGTGCCGGCCTCGGGGTCCAGGCCATCGGTACCGATGCGGTCGGCCAAGCCGTGGCCGGAGTCGCCGGCACCGCGAGCGGAGCCGCAGGCGGAACGCTCGGTGTCGTCGGCGGCCTTGGCGGCAGCGCTCAGGGCTCCGGTTCGGCTTCAGGCAGCGGCGGTGCCGCCTTCGGCCCGCTCGCGGCTGCCGGTTCCGCCGCGGCCAGCGCCGCCGGCTCGCTCTCGGTCGCCCCGGGCATGATCGTTCGCGATAGTGCCGGCCGGGCGATCGGCCGGGTCCAGGATCTACAGGCAACGGCGAACGGTACTGTCTCGACGGTCCTCGTCGCGGTGGGCGATCGGATCGCCGGGCTTCCCGCGGACAATTTCAGCGTCTCCGGCGAGACGCTGGTCTCGGCGATGAGCCGGGCCGAAGTGCGTCGCGAAGCGCGCGAGCAGACCGCCACCGCCGACTAGGCTCGTCTCTGCCCGGGCCCGGAGCGTCGGCGTGACGTTCCGGGCCGCGGCGATGAACTGGCGCTGCGGATTCGGCCGGCTTGCAGTTCCGTCGTTCCCTCGACGTTCGGGACCATCCACCTCTTCAATTCGACGCTCGCACTTCCCCCGCTCGGCTGCCCCCGCTAGTTTCCCCTTCGTCGCGCGGAGAGGGAGCCAGAATGAGCGGTCCGTACATGTCCGGATTTGGCAGCCATTTCGCTACCGAGGCGGTCGATGGCGCTCTTCCGAAAGGGCGAAACTCGCCGCAGCGGCCCGCTTTCGGCCTCTACGCAGAGCAGCTCTCCGGAACAGCCTTCACCGCTCCGCGAAGCGAGAACCGGCGCTCCTGGCTCTACCGGATGAGGCCGTCGGCTCAGCATTCGCCCTACCGCCGCTACGAGGGCGCCCCACTGTTCGCCGCCGCAACGGCCGCCGAACCGCCGGCGCCGAACCGAATGCGCTGGGATCCGCTGGACGTGCCTGCCGAGCCTGCCGACTTCATCGACGGCCTGGTGACGATCGCGGGCAACCGCGATCCGGCCGAGCTCGAAGGCGTCGCGGTCCACGTCTATCGGGCCAATGCCGACATGAACCGGTTCTTCTTCGACTCCGACGGAGAATTGCTCATCATCCCGCAGCAGGGCCGGCTCGATCTTCGAACCGAAATGGGCCGAATCGCGCTCGAGCCGGGCGAGGTCGCGCTGGTGCCGCGGGGGGTCCGCTTCAGGGTGCTCCTCCCGGACGGAGCGGCGCGCGGTTATGTCGCCGAAAATCACGGTGCCCTGTTCCGGCTTCCGGAGCTTGGCCCGATCGGTTCGAACGGTCTCGCCAATCCTCGCGACTTCCTGACTCCGGTGGCGGCCTATGAGGATATCGAGGCCGGTTTTGCCCTCATCCAGAAATATCTGGGTTCGCTGTGGGTCACCGAGCTCGATCACAGCCCGCTCGACGTCGTCGCCTGGCACGGCAATCTGGCGCCGTACAAATATGATCTTCGCCTGTTCAATGCGATCGGCACGATCAGCTACGATCATCCCGATCCGAGTATCTTCACAATGCTCACCTCCCCGTCGGAGGTGCCGGGCAGGGCCAATGCCGATTTCGTCATCTTCCCGCCGCGCTGGATGGTGGCCGAGGAGACGTTCCGGCCGCCCTGGTTCCACCGCAACGTGATGAGCGAGTTCATGGGTCTCATCTATGGCGATTACGATGCCAAGGCCGAAGGCTTCGCACCGGGCGGGATGAGCCTTCACAACCTCATGGCTGGACACGGGCCGGACGTGGCGAGCTGGCAAGGCGCGAGCGAAGCGGCGCTGAAGCCGCACAAGATCGAAGGAACGATGGCCTTCATGGTCGAAAGCTGCTGGCCCTATCGCCCGACGCCATTCGCGCTCGAACAGGCGCAACCCGATTATGATTCGGCGTGGCAGGGCTTTCCGAAGGCAAAGCTTGGCTGATCAGGCCGTTCGAAAGTGCTCGCAAGCCGCTGTCACAATCGACACGAAAGACACTCGGCTGAAACCAAGATCCGCGTGATTCCGGCATTTCACAAGCGTAGGGACCGCCTCGAAACAGGGTCCTGGCGACTCGGTGGAGAACGGAAATGAACTGGCGTGAGCGATTGAAGAGTCCGACGCTCCTGGCGCTTCAGGGCTTCGCCGCCGGCGCCTTTCTCTTCTTCACCGTCCATCCCCTCGCCCCCGGTCAGACCGAGACATCGCCTCAGACCGGCGCCATGGAGATCAGCGTACCGGCCTGACGGAGATTCCGCCTCCCCTGCCCTGCGCAAATGAATCAGCCCCCCAGACTGGTTCTGCAGGGACAGGGTGCGTCCGAGGCGGCCGGCGCCGCCTCGGACGCTGCTTACTGCTGAGGGGCTCGGCGCCGGCGCCGCCTCGGACGCTGCTTACTGCTGAGGGGCTCGGCGCCGGCGCCGCCTCGGACGCTGCCTTCACTGGTTCAGGCGAATGACTCGCCCCGACCTTCTCTGCTTGGGATCAATTGCTCTGAAGCTGATGGCGCCGCATGGCGTGGCGAAGCTGATCGTAGCTGAGCGACAAGGCGGCGGCGGCGGCGCGCTGGTTCCAGCGACATTTCTCGAGCGCCGCCGCGAGGATCGCCTTTTCATATTCGGCGACCGCGAGCCGCAAGTCGGCGCATTCCTCGGGCGTATAGAGCGTCGGCTTGCCTGAAAAGGCGCCGGATTCCGCGGAGTTGGGCGCCTCTTCGCTTTCGCTCGCTGGGGCCGAAGCCGCCCGGGGAGCGCCGGCGGGCCGCCATGGGCTCTCGAATGGGTCGAACTGGATGTCCTGGATCGGTCCCTCCTGCCCTTCCCAGCGATAGACGGCGCGCTCGACGACGTTGCGAAGCTCGCGGACGTTGCCGGGCCAGGAATAGGCCTGGAGTTGAGCCATCGCCGTTTCGCTGAATCCCGGCCATTCGTCCCAGCCGAGCAGAAGCCCCATGCGCCGGCCGAAGAAATCGGTGAGCACCGGAATGTCGCTCTGCCGGTAGCGGAGCGGCGGAAGGGTGACGACCTCGAAGCTCAGGCGATCGAGAAGGTCGGCCCGGAACCTCCCCTCTTCCACCAGCCGGGGCAGATGCTCGTTGGTGGCGGCGACGATCCGGACATCGACCTCGACGGGCCTCGAAGCACCGATCCGGGTGACCTCGCCATATTCGATCGCTCGAAGGAGGCGGTCCTGGGCGGGGCTCGACAAGGTCGCCAGCTCGTCGAGGAACAGGGTTCCGCCATTGGCTTCCTCGAATCGGCCGGGCCGCGCCTTGGTGGCGCCGGTGAAGGCTCCCGCTTCGTGGCCGAACAGCTCGGCCTCGATCAGTGTCTCCGGCAGGGCGGCGCAGTTCATGATGATGAGCGGCCCGTCCCATCTCGAGGAAAGATGGTGAAGCCGTTCGGCGATCAGCTCCTTGCCGGTGCCGCGCTCGCCGATCACCAGAACCGGCCGATCGAGCGGCGCCGCCCGGCTCGCGCGCTCGACGGCGTCGAGAAAGGACGAGGATTGACCGACGAGATGGGTGTTGCGCTCCATTGCCAATCTTTGGTGCATTTTCCCATCTCTTGGCAAGAGATATTGCGGGCTTGGTCACTGAAAACAGGCCGATTTTATGACTTTTGAGCCATTTCCAAAAACTGGCACGACCCGTGCTTAGTTTTGGGCGTCAACGCTGGAAACTCGGCGAGGGCGAACGAAGACCAGGTTGAGGGAGACCGGAAATGTTCAATTTCGACAACATCGTTCGAGTCGCCACGGCTTCGCTCGGCGCGCTTGTCCTTTCCACGCTCACCATCGTCGCGGCGGCTGGACCCGCCGAGGTGGCGCAGGCCGGCCCGAATATCTATGCCTCGATCCAGTCGGACGTGGCGAATGGCTGAAACGGTGCCGGTTCGGATCACGGTTGGTAAGGAGGCGCTGATCCGGATGGGCGCCCCCTCCTCCCGCCGCGCTCGGTCGGAGCGGCCCTATTACGTAGCTAAGGAGTTCTTCCCCATGGGTATCTTTTCGCGGACGCGCGATATCATTGCCGCAAACGTCACGGACCTCCTCGACAAGGCCGAGGACCCGGCCAAGATGATCCGGATGATCATCCTCGAAATGGAAGAGACGCTCGTCGAGGTGCGCGCCTCCGCCGCCAGGACAATCGCCGACCAGAAAGAGATGCGCCGCCAGATCGCGAAGCTCGAGAAGCTTCAGGAGAGCTGGGTCGAGAAGGCCGAGCTGGCGCTGAGCAAGGACCGCGAGGATCTTGCCAAGGCTGCCCTGTTCGAGCGCCAGAAGGCGGCCGACATGGCCGACCAGCTCAAGGCCGAGATCGACGTGCTCGACGACGCCCTTCGGTCCTCCGAGACGGACATCGCCAAGCTTCAGACCAAGCTTCGCGAAGCCCGCGCCCGGCAGAACGCGATCATGACCCGGATGGAGAGCGCCCATAACCGTGCTCGCCTTCGCGAACTCTACTCAGGCCCGAAGGTGGACGAGGCGTTCAGCCGCTTCGACGTGCTCGAGCGGCACGCCGATCTCGCCGAAGGCCATGCCGATGCGCTCAGCCTTGGTGCGCCGCCCCGCACCCTCGACGACGAGATCGCCGAGCTACGGGCCTCGGACAAGGTCGACGCGGAACTCGAAGCGCTGAAGGCGAGCCTCGCCAAGCGCACCAATGGCGGCGAAGCCGGCAGCAAGGAGGGCTGATCAGATGGAGGATATTCTGCTTCCGATCGTCATCCTGGGGATCCTGTTCATCGGCTTTCCCTGGGTCATCTTCCATTACATCACGCGCTGGAAGACGGCCGCGACGCTGACCACAGCCGACGAGAATCTGCTCGATGAGCTGCACGAGCTGGCCCGCCGGCTCGAAGACCGGATGGGAACGATCGAGCGGATCGTCCAGGCCGAAAATCCGAACTGGCGCGCCGTCGCCTTCGATCCGGTCGAAGCGACGCTCGAGGACCGGAGCGAACGGATCCTCGAAAGAGAGGCGCTCGAAAGCGGACGCTCCAATCGTCCGTCGAGGAGGGACAGATGACAAGCCCACGCACCAAATTCTATCTCGACAAGCAGAACGCCAAATGGTCGGGCGTGTGCGCCGGGATCGCCGATTATACCGGCATGGACGTCACTCTCGTCCGGATCGGCCTCGTCGTCCTGACCATCCTCGGCGGCTTTCCCTGGACCCTGATCGCTTACTGGGTCGCGGCCTGGATGGCGCCGAGAAAGCCGATCGAGCTCTACGAGCGCAATCCGGAGGAGAAGAAGTTCTGGCAGGGCGTCCGCGCCAATCCTCGCCGGACCGCTCGCGACGTCCGATCGCGCTTCCGCGAGATCGATCGCCGTCTCGCCGACGTCGAGACCTATGTGACGAGCTCCAACAGCCGGCTCGCTCGCGAGATCGAGCAGCTTCGCTAGTCATTGCAACAAGAGGGGACGGCCAATGGATTTTGCGGATCTCATCCCGGTTGTGGCGATCTTGTCGTCGGCCTGGGTCATCGTCACCTTCGCCCGCCGCCGTCGGGACGCATGCGAGAGCGATCCTGCCCAGCCGAATGTCGCAGACGCTCGCGACAATGCCCGCCTCGCCCATGAGAATGAGCGGCTGCGACTGACGATCGACCGCCTCGAGGACAGGCTGGCCGTGCTCGAGCGGATCGCCACCGATCCCGCCGAACGAACCGCGCGCGAGATCGAGCGGCTTCGCTAGAGAGAAAGAAGAGGGGAAGACCAATGGATGTAGAGAAACTCGCGATGCTCGGGGACGTGCTCCCGACGATCGCCGTCATCGTCATGATCGCGATCGGCGGCTGGGTGCTGACGACCTGGATGAGGATCCGGCACGGCTATCCGCTGGACGGCGCCTGGGGACAGTCCGTCTATCCGAAGAAGGATGAGGAGCTGATCGAGCGGATCAAGCTTCTGAGCACTGAAAACGCCCAGCTTCGCGCCGAAATGGGCGCGGTCAAGGACCGGCTCGCCAATGTCGAACGGATCGTCACCGACGACAGTCACAGGCTGAGCCAGGAGATCGAATCGCTTCGGATCGGAAGGAATTGATCATGGACGAATTGTGGAAGCCGATCGTCGCCTTCATCGTCATCGGTCTTCCGGTGATCCTGATCTTCGGCCAGCCGCTCATTCGCCGCTGGTTCGACCTGCGCGAGAAGAGGATGGAGCTCGAGGCGCAGATGACGGCCGAGAAGGCCGCTCAATATGCCGCCCACACCGAGCGCCTCGAGCAGCGCGTTCGGGTCCTTGAACGGATCGTCACCGACAAGGGCATCGTCGTCGCCGACGAGATCGAGCAGCTCCGCGACAAGCCGTTGAACTAAAAACGGCCCTTTGGGCCCAATTTGAAAGGCAGGACATGCGCGACCCGTTCATCATGGTGGTGCTGATCGTTCTCATCGTCACGGTCGGCAACATCATCCGCGCGAAAATGGGCGTCCGCCGCGATCGGCGCGGTCACGAACAACCGATCGCCGACGATCGCGAAAACGCACAGCTTCGCGATGAGGTGAAGAAACTCAAGGAACGCCTCGCGGTGCTCGAGCGGATCACCGTCGAGAAGGAAAACAGCCTCGAGCGCCAGATCGAGTCGCTGAGGGACCAATAGGGAGGGAAGGATGTCGGATCCCGCCACTTTCGTCGCCTTGGCGACCGCCGGCACAGCGGCCGTCGCGATCACCGTCGGCGCCGGTCTCAGGGGCTGGCAGGAATGGCTGGACCTGAGGCGAGCCCAGATCGGCGAGGGCCGTGCGCATCGCCGGGGAGCGCCCGTCGAGCTGACCGAGCTCAGGGCGCGGGTCCGCCGCCTGGAAGCGATTGCGAGCGGCAGCGAAAACTGATTTCTGCCGGGCCGAGCCTGGCTTGGCCGCTCACCTTTCGCCAGGAGCAGGAAAAGGCCTTCGACAAGGCCGGGCCTAAGGGAATATGGGCGCCTCATGCCCTATCAATCCCTCGCCGATGTCCAGGCCGAATATGAGTTGCTCGAGGCCGACGAGCGCTATCGGCTGCTGATCGATCTCGGCCGGGAGCTCGAGCCGATGCCCGATGCGCTGAAGACCGACTCGACCCTGGTGCGCGGCTGTTCCGCGTCGGTCTGGGTCTATCCGGTGCCGCGGCCGGACGGCCGCCTCCATTTCCTCGCCGACAGCAATGCCGCGATCACCAAGGGCATCG
>CAMPIH010000002.1 GCA_946886275.1 uncultured Sphingosinicella sp. | reverse complement strand
CCGTTATGCCCGGCGAAGCAGCGCGCATTGGGAAAGGCGCCCTTGTTGCGCAGGATGTCGATGAAGACGCGATAGCGGCCTTCGGCATGCAGCCGTTCGATCGCCTCCGCGAAGATGCGTTGATAGTCCAACTTAGGCTTCCTGAGTTCCCGTCCGCCCAATAACCGAACTTGGCCCCCGATGGCCAGTGCGAATGGCTCTCAACAATCGACTTCTCCTACAGCGTCTCGATGCGATGAAGCCCGAAGCCGCCGAGGCCGGGGCGATAGGCTTCGACGTCGGCGAGGCGGCTGGTGAAGACGGCAATGTCTTCTTGACGCTCCTCCGGCCAGGCAAAGTCGCGGGCGAGCCAGGCGGTCCGGCGAGCAATGCCGGCACTGCCGTCGACGAAGGCCAGCGGCCGCGGCGAGGCGGCTTCGAGCTCCGCCTCGACCAAAGGGAAATGGGTGCAGGCGAGGACGACGACGTCCATCTGGTCGCCGCCGGGCTGGCCGAGCAGCCCCTCCATGATCGCTGCGAAGGCCTCAGCCTGGGTGGGCTCGCCTCTCAGCTTCGCTTCGGCGAGGTCGACCAGTTCGGACGAGCCGAAGCGAAGGACGGTGCAATCGCTGGCAAATTCCTGCGCCAGTCGATCGACATAGGGCTGGACCACCGTGGCGGGGGTGCCGAGAACCCCGATCACCCGGCTTTTCGAAAGCGCCGCAGCCGGCTTGATCGCGGGTACCGTCCCGACCACCGGCAGATCGAGCGCGTTGCGTACCGCGTCCAGGGCGATCGTCGATGCGGTATTGCAGGCGATGACGATCAGCTGCGGATCATAACGTTCGGCGAGCCGGCCGAGCAGGGCCGGGACCCGCGCCTCGATCACGCTCGGGCTCTTCGTCCCATAGGGATAGCCGGCATTGTCGGCGGCATAGACGATCGGCGCCGCCGGGAGCAGCGCCCGAACCTCGGCGAGGACCGACAAGCCGCCGACGCCGGAATCGAAGACGAGGAGAGGGCGGGTGGCGGTCATCGCCGCGCCTGTAGCCCCGGTGGGCGCAAGCGGCAAACGCGGTTGCGTGCCGGGGAGGCTTTGCCCTACCCAGATTTTTCCAGGGGGTAGAGTTGATCACGTTCGACACTTTGTTCGAGCCGCTGGCGGCGATCGTTCTGGGCTATGCGCTCGGAGCGATTCCGTTCGGATTGCTCCTGACCCGCTTCGCCGGCCTCGGCGACATCCGGGCGATCGGTTCGGGCAATATCGGCGCGACCAATGTGCTTCGGACCGGCAACAAAGGCCTTGCGGCAGCGACCTTGCTGCTCGACGCGGCAAAGGGCGCGGCCGCGATCATCCTGGTCGGGGCCCTGTGGCCCGACGTTCCGGGGCTGGCCGGGCTGGCGGCGATCAGCGCCTTCCTTGGTCATCTCTACCCGGTCTGGCTCCGCTTCCGGGGCGGGAAGGGCGTCGCCACCCTGATCGGCGTGGTCGCCGCCCTTTTCTGGCCGGCGGCCCTCATCTCCGCCGCGGTCTGGATCCTGGCCCTGTTCCTCACGCGCTATTCCTCCATTGGCGGAATGGCCGCCGCGCTCGCGGCACCCGCCGCCGCGGCGCTATTCGGAAGGCTCGATCTGGCCATCCTCTTCACCGGATTCGCCCTTCTCATCTTCTGGAAGCACCGGGCCAATATCGGCCGGCTGATCAGCCGCACCGAACCGAGGATCGGGAAGCGGCCCTGAATGGCGACTCCGGACCAGATCGCCCGGCTGCGCCTGATCCGTTCCGAGCAGATCGGGCCGGTCACCTATCGACAATTGCTCGCCCGCTTTGGTTCGGCCCAGGCCGCGATCGAGGCCATTCCCGAGCTGGCCGCGCGCGGCGGCGGCCACGCCCCGAAGATCGCTTCGCCGGCCGAAGCCGAAAGGGAGATCGAGGAGGTGGGGCGGATCGCCGCGCGTCATCTCTTCCTGGGCGAGGAGGATTATCCGCCGATGCTGGCGCAGCTCGAGGCGGCTCCGCCGGTTCTGATCGCGCGCGGCGACACGGCCCTTCTGACGCTGCCGGCCGTGTCGATGGTCGGCGCCCGCAACGCTTCGGCCGCGGCGTGCCGCTTCGCCCGCCAGCTCGCCCAGGCGCTGGGTGACCGCGGATCGGTGATCGTTTCGGGGCTCGCGCGCGGAATCGATTCGGCGGCTCATGACGGCGCTCTCGCGACCGGCACGATCGCCGTCATCGCGGGCGGAATCGACGTCTTCTACCCGCCGGAGAACGAGGAACGGCAGCGCGCCATTGGCGAGCGTGGGCTGGTGCTTGCCGAGCAGCCGCCCGGCACCGAACCGAGGGCACGGCATTTTCCCTATCGCAACCGGATCATCGCCGGACTGACCCCAGGCACCATCGTGGTCGAGGCCGCTCCCAAATCCGGATCCCTGATCACCGCTCGCTACGCCGCCGAGTTCGGGAGAGAGGTGATGGCGGTGCCTGGATCTCCGCTCGATCCGAGGGCGCAGGGCTGCAACCAGCTCATCCGCGACGGCGCTACGCTGGTCCAGAACGCCGACGACGTGCTCGAAGCACTCGGTCCGATCGGGACCGGACTCGTCCGTCAGGACGGGCCGGGCTATGCGGCTCAGCATGAGATGGCCGATGCCGACGAATCGGCGCGCCGCCTCGTCGTCGGCCTGCTCAGCGCGACCCCAGTCGCCGTCGATGAGCTGATCCGCCAATCCTTCCTGACTGCGCCCACCGTCCAGACCCTTCTCCTCGAGCTGGAACTTGCCGGCCGGCTCGAGCGCCATGCCGGGGGTCGGGTCAGCCTCGCTTGAGTTCCAATTCGGCTTCGAGCGCCGGCTTGACCGATCGCTCATCTCCTCACCACCCTATGCGCGTACGCGTGAAGGAAATTGAATGAAGCTCGTCGTTGTCGAATCGCCAGCCAAGGCAAAGACCATCGAGAAGTATCTGGGCCCGGGCTATCGGGTGCTCGCGTCCTATGGCCATGTCCGGGATCTGCCGCCGAAGGACGGATCGGTCGATCCGGACGACGGCTTCGCGATGAAATGGGAAACCTATGCCGACAAGTCCCGGCAGCTGAAGGCCATCGCCGACGAATCGAAGGGCGCCGAGACCCTCATCCTCGCAACCGACCCTGACCGGGAAGGCGAAGCGATCAGCTGGCATATCCAGGAGGTTCTGGCGAAGCGGCGGCTGCTCCCGGCGAAGGTGGAAAGGGTCACGTTCAACGCGATCACCAAGTCGGCGGTCACGGAGGCGATGCAGCGTCCGCGCGGCCTGGACGAGGACCTGATCGACGCCTACCGGGCCCGCCGGGCGCTCGATTATCTCGTCGGCTTCACCCTCTCGCCGGTGCTGTGGCGCAAGCTCCCCGGCGCCAAGTCGGCGGGCCGGGTCCAGTCGGTGGCGCTCCGGCTGATCGTCGATCGCGAGCGCGAGATCGAGCTGTTCCGGGCGCAGGAATATTGGAGCGTCACGGCGACGATGGAGTCGGACGGGACCGAATTCCTCGCCCGCCTGGTCCGGTTCAACGGCGACAAGATCGATCGACTCAGCATCGGCGAGCGCGGGACCGCCGAAGCAGCCAGGCGCGCGGTCGAAGAAGGCCGGTTCGCGGTCGCCTCGGTCGAAACGAAGCCGCTGACTCGCAATCCGCCACCGCCTTTCACGACATCGACGCTCCAGCAGGAAGCTTCGAGAAAGCTTGGTTTCTCCGCCAGCCATACGATGCGGGTCGCCCAGAACCTCTACGAGGATGGAGCGATCACCTACATGCGCACCGACGGCGTCGATATGGCGCCCGAGGCGATCGCCGGAGCGCGGCGGGCCGTCGTCGATCGCTACGACGCCGGCTATGTGCCGGACAAGCCGCGAGTCTATACGACCAAGGCCAAGAATGCGCAGGAAGCGCATGAGGCGATCCGACCCACCGATTTCTCGCGCGACCGAGCCGGGTCCGGCGATCATGCAAGATTGTACGAGCTGATCTGGAAGCGGGCCTTGGCAAGCCAGATGGCGTCGGCCCGGCTCGAGCGGACCACCGCCGAGCTGGTGGAGGGTACTGGGCAGACGGCGCTTCGCGCCACCGGCCAGGTCGTCCTCTTCCCGGGCTTCCTCGCCCTTTACGAGGAAGGCCGCGACGATGCCGAGGACGAGGAGAGCCGGCGGCTGCCGAGGCTTCGCGAAGGCGATTCCCCGGTCAAGAAGGCGGTCCATGCCGAACAGCATTTCACGCAGCCGCCGCCCCGTTATTCGGAAGCGAGCCTGGTGAAGAGGATGGAGGAGCTCGGGATCGGCCGGCCCTCCACCTACGCCTCGATCATCCAGACCCTCAACGACCGGGCCTATGTCCGGACCGAGAAGAACCGGCTCGTCCCCGAAGAAAGCGGCCGGCTGCTGACCGCCTTTCTCGAGCGATTCTTCGAGCGTTACGTGTCCTACGATTTCACCGCCCATCTCGAGGACGAGCTCGACGATATTTCCGGCGGCCGGATGGAGTGGCGAACCGTGCTCGAGCGCTTCTGGCGCGACTTCAAGCCGAAAACCGCCGAGGTGATGGAGCAGAAGCCGTCCGAGATCACCGCCGCCCTCGACGACTTCCTCGCGCCCTGGCTTTTTCCCGACCGGCCCGACGGTTCCGATCCGCGGCTCTGCCCCGCCTGCGGCGAGGGCCGGCTGGCGCTCCGCGGCGGCCGCTTCGGCGCCTTCGTCGCCTGCTCCAACTATCCCGAGTGCAAATTCACCCGACCCTTTGGCGGCGAGGGCAGCGGCGACGATTCGGGGCCCCAGCTGCTCGGAGCCGATCCGGAATCCGGCCAGGAGGTCAGCCTCCGCACCGGCCGCTTCGGGCCCTATTTCCAGCTCGGCGAAGGCAAGGACGCGAAGCGGGCTTCGCTCCCGAAGGACATTCCGCCGGCGGACGCCGATCTGGCGATGGCGCTTCGGCTGCTTTCGCTGCCGCGAACGGTCGGCACGCATCCGGAATCGGGGGCACCGATCACTGCGAGCATCGGCCGCTACGGGCCCTATCTGGCCCATGAAGGCAAATATGCGAAGCTGGCGTCGACCGCCGAAGTGTTCGAGATCGGCATGAACGCCGCGGTGGCGAAGCTTGCCGACGCTGCCTCGGGCGGCGGCCGAGCCCGCGGTTCGCGGGAGCCGCTGAAAGTGCTCGGCAGCCATCCGCGAACCGAGGCCGAGATCCGGCTCATGGAAGGCCGCTTCGGACCCTATGTCACCGACGGCACGACGAACGCCACCTTGCCCAAGACTCTGTCGCCGGAGGCGCTGACGCTCGAGGAAGCGGCCCAGCTCATCGACGATCGGGCCGCCAAGGGTCCGGCAAAGAAGGGGCGCCGAGCCAAGCCCGCCGCGAAGAAGGCGCCGGCAAAGAAGCCGGCAAGGAAGAAGGCATCGAAATGAAGCTTGTCAGGACAGCGATCATGGTCTCCGCGGGACTTGCGGCGGTACCGGCCCTTTCCCAGGCGCCCGAGCCGGCTCCGGTCGAACGCGACGCCGACTATCATAACCGTCAGTTCCTTCATCTCGTCTCGCTCGCTCCGTCGGAAGGGTGGCGGCAGACGGCGAGCGGACTTCGCTACCGCAAGGTCAGCGGCAGCGCCGACGGACCGCGTCCAAGCGCCACCGATACGGTCACCATCCACTATGTCGGCCGCTTCATCGACGGCACCGAATTCGATTCCTCGGTCGAGCGTGGCGAGCCCGCCACCTTTCCGCTGCCGCGGCTGATCCGGGGGTGGCAGGAAGGCGTGCCGCTGATGAGCGTCGGCGACCGCTTCGAATTCGCCATTCCGTGGCATCTCGGTTACGGCGCGGCCGGACGGGGACCGATACCGGGCGGCGCCACCTTGCTTTTCACGGTCGATCTGATCGCGATCGGCGATCCGTCCTGAAACTTCGCAGGCTCGTCTGAATTCAGCTTGGCGGCTTGAGGATTGCTTTACCGGCGGGCGCTAAGCCCTGGCCCATGCAAAGCAAAAGTCACAGCATCAGCCGCGGCTCCGAGCGGGCCGAGAGGCGGACGGCGGAGCCGAAGTTGAGCCTTGTCTCAAGGACGAAGCTGGCCGAGGCCGAGCCGAGACCAGCACCTGAGCAGGTCCTGCCGGATGAGCGGCGCCTCACCGCCCGACTGGACGCGCTCGAACGACTTGCCAGGCTTCGTTCCCAGGATCTTCTTACGGCGAAGGAATATGCCTCGGAGAAGGCGCTCCTCCTCGGGCATTCGGGAGAGGATCAAGCCATCCCGCAGCTTCGGACGGTGGCTGCGGCGGCTCCAGGCGACATCGAGCAGGGCAGGTCCTTGGTCGGCCAGATGTTCAGCTGGAAGTTTCTCCCGATCGGCGCCGTCGCCGGGATCGGTCTGTCGTTCGGCATTCAGCCGCAGGAGACGATGAGATTCTTCGACGAGGCGCTACGCTTGGTCGGCGCCTGAATCGCGGCAGGCCGGACAGGCCGGATCCTTGGCGATCCGAAGGGTGCGGAGCGCCGGCTTGAGGCCGTCGAAGATGTGGAGCTTGCCGGCGGCGTCGTCGCCGAGGCCGGTGATCTGGCGGATCGCTTCGAGCGCCGCCCAGCTGCCGGCGATTCCGGCCATCGCCCCGACCACGCCGAGCTCGGAGCAGGTGTCGCAATCTTCCGCGTCGAAGGCGTTGCCGACGAAGCAGCGATAGCAGGGCCGGTCCCGTTCCCAGCCCCGAAAGGTGCCGATCTGGACCTGGAACTGGCCGATCGCGGCGGACACGAGGGGAATATGTGATCGGGTGCAAAAGTCCGAGACGATCAGACGAGTCGCGAAATTGTCGCTCCCGTCGAGGACGAGGTCGGCGCCGCCGAGAAGCTCGGCGACATTGCCTGAATCGAGCCGAGTGGCGATGCCGTCGAAGGCCACGTCGGGATTGAGCTGGGCCACTCGCTCGCCAGTCGCTTCGATCTTGCTCCGGCCGACGTCGTCGGTGGCGAACAGGATTTGCCGCTGGAGATTGTCGAGCGAGACCCGGTCGTCGTCGACCACCCGAAGCCGGCCGCAGCCGGCGGCGGCGAGATATTGGATGGCCGGTGAACCGATCCCTCCCGCGCCGATGATCGCCACGTCCGATTCAAGCAGCGCTTTTTGCCCGGCGCCGCCGATCTCCTTCAGAACGATATGGCGCGCGTAGCGGTCGAGCTGCCCGTCACTGAGGATCACCGCAGGTTGAAGTTGATCCGGTTCCCGTACCAGCTCGGTTCGGAAGGCGGGCTCACCCGCGCATAACCGTTCCTCATGATGTCGGCCGCAATCCTGCCTACGTAAAGTTCGAGCGGGCGGCAGCCGACGTCCTGGACGATGATCCGGGTCGCGTTGCCCTGGGGATCAAGCATCACGGCATAGCTGACGCCGATGTCGAAGCGGCGCGCAGTCTGGCCTTCGAAATCGCACTCGTCCTGCTGAAGCATCAGCTGGACTCGACGAACCATGTCTCCGCTGGGGACGGCGATATTCTCGGTCACGAGCTGCGGGTAGGCGTCCCAGCTGGCGTTGCTCGCTATTTCGATCTGAGACGGGACCGTGGGGCTGTTCGCGATCAGGGCCGCGGCCAGGAGATTGAGAATCATGTCAGCTTCCTCTCGATCATCGACCGGCTGAGCCCTCGCCGGTTCGAAGCTTCAGACTATCACCTCGGCTTCCGGCCGCAAAGCCGAACCCGCCCCTCAGGCTATTGGTTGGCGAAGCCGATCTCGCTTCGATACCAGCCCGGAACAACCGTTCCACGCGGCCGATATTCGTCGGCTCGGGCCAGGTGAAGCACAGCGGCGCCGAGCGCGACTTCGAGTTCGGGACAGCGGAGATCCTGGAGCACGATCTGCTCGACCGTGCCGTTGGCGCCGTAGCGGATGAGGAAGGGCACCGAGATGTCGATCGCCTGTCGGCCGAGGCCCGGAACCGTGCATCGACCCTGCTCGGCAACCTGCTCGATAAGGTCCATCTGGGAGTCCGCCATCCGCAAATTACCGCGCGGCTGAACTTCGGGAATGGCGCTCCAGTCGCCGGTTCCCACGTCGACCGTGGTCTGGGCCTCGGCCGAAGCCGCAAAGAAGGCCAGAGCCGCTAGCAATGCCGAACCCTTCATCTTCACCTCCCCGTCGAACCGAACCCGCCGCCCCCGCGACCCGTTTCCTCGAGCTCCTCGGCTTCGACGAAACGCGCCTTGAGGACCGGCGCAGGCACGAGCTGCGCAATCCGTTCGCCGCGCCGGACAACGAAGGGTTCGTTGCCCAGGTTGGCGAGGATCACCTTTACCTCACCTCGATAGTCGCTGTCGATGGTGCCTGGGCTATTCAGGCAAGTAATACCGTGCTTTAGCGCGAGCCCGGAGCGGGGGCGCACTTGCACCTCGTAACCATGCGGAATCGCGATGGCGAACCCGGTCGCGACGGCGTGGCGGGCGCCGGGCGAAAGCGTCAGATCCTCGGCCGCGACGACATCGAGCCCGGCGGCATGTTCCGAAGCGTAAACGGGGAGGGCGAGGCCGTCACCGTGGGGCAGGCGCTTCAGTCGGATGTCGATCATCATTTCTCCTGTTCGAGTCGGGTCGCGATGCGGTCCGCCAGCTGCCGGGCCACTTCCCGCTTTGGCGCCCGCTCCCAGCTTTCCACGCCCTCCTCGGTGACGAGATGGACCTGATTGGAATCGCCGCCCATGACATCGCCGGAGACGTCGTTGGCGACGATCCAGTCGCACTTCTTGGCCTCGCGTTTCTCGGTGGCGATCCGTATCACGTCACCGGTTTCGGCCGCGAAGCCGACGAGGAGCTTCGGCCTGGCCGGGCTTTGACCGAGCTCCGCCAGGATGTCGGGATTGGCGTGCCAGCTGAGCTGGGGCGGCCCGGCCCCCTTCTTGAGCTTGGCCGCGGCGGCCTCGACCCGCCAGTCGGCGACCGCTGCGACCATCACCGCGGCATCGGCCGGCAAGGCTTTTTCCACCGCCGCCTTCATTTCCACCGCCGACTCGACGTCGATCCGGTCGACTCCCGCCGGGGTGGGCAAAGCGACCGGCCCCGCCACCAGGGTCACCCGTCCGCCGAGCTCGGCCAGTGCCTCGGCGATGGCGAAACCCTGCTTTCCCGACGAGCGGTTGGCGAGCACCCGCACCGGGTCGATCGGCTCGTGAGTCGGTCCTGCGGTGACGATGACATGTTTGCCGGAAAGCGGGCCCTTGCCGGCCAGCACGCGGCGGATCGCCGCCAGGATCCGGTCAGGCTCGGGAAGCCGGCCAGGCCCATATTCGCCGCACGCCATTTCGCCTTCGTCGGGCTCGACGACGACGATGCCGTCCTCGCGAAGCCGCGCCACGTTGCGGACGGTGGCGGCATGCTGCCACATCCGGACGTTCATCGCCGGACAGGCGAGGACCTTCTTGTCGGTCGCCAGTAGCAGGGTCGTGGCAAGATCGTCGGCGATTCCCGCCGCCATCTTCGCCAGCAGATCGGCCGTCGCCGGGCAGACGACGACGAGGTCCGCTTCCCGGGATAGCTGGATATGGCCCATCTCGACCTCGTCCTTGAGGTCCCACAGGCTGGTATGGACCGGCTGCTCCGACAAGGCGGCGAGGATCATCGGCGTGACGAACTGCGCGCCGCCGTCGGTGAGCACGCAGCGAACGCTGCCACCGCTTTTGCGGATCAGCCTGACGAGCTCGCACGCCTTGTAGGCGGCGATGCCGCCGCCGACGATCAGGAGGATCCTCTTGCCCCGCATGCGCTCAAAGTAGGAGCCAAACCGCGGCCGCGCCAGCCGCCGCCGAAACGAATGCCGTGATCGCGAACAGGCCGTATCGGTGCGGCCGGACGATCGCGATCTCGGGCAGAGGTGGCGTCGGCGGCGCCGCACCTGGCGGCGGATAATAATAGTCGATCCGGCGGATGAGCTCGGGCAATTTGCGCAAGGTCCTGAAATTGCGGACCAGTTCGTCCGCAAGCCGCGCCTCCGGGCCGAGCTCGCCGCGCACCCATTCCCGAAGGAACGGCTCCGCGGTCTCCCACATGTTGATGTCCGGATCGAGTGTAGTGGCGACACCTTCCTCCATCACCATCGTCTTCTGCAGAAGCAGGAGGTGAGGTTGGGTCGGCATGTCGAAATCGCGCGTGATCTTGAACAGGCCGTCGAGCATCTGGGCGATCGAGATGTCCTTGACCGGAAGGCCCCTGATCGGCTCGCCGACGGCGCGAAGAGCGGTGGCGAATTCATCGATGTCGTGGTGGGGCGGCACATATTGTGCCTCGAAATGGATTTCGGCGACCCGACGGTAATTGGCGGTGATGAGGCCATAGAGGATCTCGGCCAGCCAGACCCTCGCCTGGCGGTCAATCCGCCCCATGATTCCGAAGTCGATCGCGGCGAGCCGGCCGTCGGGCAGAGCGAACAGATTGCCCTGGTGAAGATCGGCGTGGAAGAAGCCGTCGACCACCGCCTGGCGAAGAAAGGCACGGACCAGGGTGGCGGCCAGCTCCCGAAGATCGTGGCCGGCGGCGATCAGCGCGTCCCGGTCGGTGAGCTTGATGCCGTCGATCCACTCCAGCGTCAGGACCCGCCGTGAAGTCCGGGTCCAGTCGATCTGAGGGACGAAGAAGCCGGCTTCGGCGACCAGATTTTCACGAAGCTCGGACGCCGAGGCGGCCTCGTGGCGAAGATCGAGCTCGCGGTTGGTCCATTGGCGGAAGGTCGCGACCACGAGCCGCGGCCTGAGCCGTGCCGCTTCGCCGCCCATGAATTCGACCTGCGCGGCGGCCCATTCGTAGGTGTCGAGCGCCCGGGCGAAATCCTCCTCGATATTCGGTCTGAGCACCTTCACGGCGACCAGCCGCCCGTCCGTCGTCACCGCCCTGTGGACCTGTGCGATCGACGCGGCGCCGACCGGCTCCGGGTCGATTTCGCTGAACAACTCCTCGATCGGCTTTTCGAGACCCTGCTCGATCGCCGCCTTGATCTCCGCGAACGGGGCCGGCGGCAGGCTGTCCTGAAGCCGGGTCAGGTCGCGAGCCGCCTCCTCGCCGACCAGATCGGGGCGGGTCGCCAGGGCCTGACCGAACTTGATCGCTGCCGGTCCGATCTCCTGAAAGGCCTCGGCATAAGTGGGGATTTTAGGAATGGTGGCGCCGAAGCGGGCGATCCGAGCGAGCCTCCGAACCGGCGGCGGCGTGTTCACGTCGCGCTCGATTCCGCGAAGCGCGCCGTGCCGAGCGAGCACACGGCCCCATTTCAGAAGCCGCCAGACATGGACCGCCGGGTGGGTCAAATCTTCCAGCCGCTATGGATGGCGACAAGGCCGCCGAGAATCGGCTCGGCGCGCACCCGACGGAAGCCCGCTTGTTCGATCCGCTTCGCGAAGGCTGCCATGTCGGGGAATCGCTCGATCGATTCGACGAGATAACGGTAGCTGTCCGGATCACCAGCGAAGAGGCGGCCGAGTCGAGGCACGACATGGCGGCTGTAGCGGCGATAGGCGGTGCTGAAGCCGGGCCAGCGGGTCTGCGAGAATTCGAGGCAGAAGTATCGGCCGCCGGTTTTCAGCACTCGATGGGCCTCGGCGAGCGCGCGGTCGATGTCGGTGACGTTCCTGATCCCGAAGGCGATCGTGTAGGCGTCGAAAGCGGAGTCGGGAAAAGAAAGGCTTTCGGCATTCTCCTCGGCCCAGACGAGTCCGTCGAAACCGCGCTGCCTGGCCCGCTCCACCCCGACCGCAAGCATGTCGGGATTGATGTCGGCCACCGTCACTTCGGCGCCTCGGCGCGCGATCCGGAACGCGACGTCGCCGGTGCCCCCGGCCATGTCGAGGATCTTTTCGCCCTTGTGAGGCCGCACCCGGCGAACGAACTCGTCCTTCCAGAGCCGGTGGAGGCCGCCCGACATGACATCGTTCATCAGGTCGTAGCGGGAAGCGACACTGGAGAAGACGCCGCGCACCCGGCGCGTCTTTTCCTGAGGCTCGACGTCCTCGTGGCCGAAAGAAACCTTGTCCATCGGTCCGGCCTCTAGCAGGGGTGGGTTCGAATGTGCACGCCCCTAAAACCAGCAGACCATGCCTGAGTTGCCCGAGGTTGAAACGACCGTGCGCGGATTGGCGCCGGTGCTGGAAGGCCGGCGGATCGCTTCGATCGAGCTTCGCCGCGCCGACCTGCGCCGACCCTTTCCCGTCGATCTTCGGCAACGCCTGACGGGGGCGAAGGTCATCGACCTTTCGCGGCGTGCCAAATATGGCCTGATCGGGACCGACCGCGGCGACACGATGGTCTTCCATCTCGGCATGTCGGGCAGCTGGCGGATCGACCCGGCCGTGGTCGGAAAGCATGATCATGTCCTGATCGAGACCGACGAGGGGCGCCGCCTGAGCCTCAACGATCCGCGCCGATTCGGCAGCGTGGACCTGCTCCGAACTGATTCGCTCGAGCAGTCGGAACCCTTTGCCAGGATGGGACCGGAGCCGCTCCGCGACGATTTCGACGGGCTCTATTTGAAGCAGGCGCTCCGTGGCCGGACGGCGCCGATCAAGGCCCTCTTGCTCGATCAACGGCTCGTTGCGGGCCTCGGCAACATCTATGTCTGCGACGCCCTCCATGTGGCGGGGATTGCGCCGGGGCGGGGAGGGGGCGCGATCTCGAAGGGCCGGCTCGATCGCCTCGCCGAGTCGATCAAGACGGTGCTTCTGGAGGCGATCGAAGCGGGCGGATCTTCGCTTCGCAACTATGTGCGGCCGGACGGCGAGCTCGGCTACTTCTCGTCGAAATGGCGGGTCTATGGCCGTGAGGGCGAGCCGTGCCCGCTTTGCTCGGCGCCGGTGGCCCGGCGGGTCGACGGGGGGCGCTCCACCTTTTACTGTTCAAAATGCCAGCGATAGAGCCGCTACCGCTTGACCCGAAGCGGCTCTCTCCTTAGATGGCGCCGTTGAGCGGGTGCGGCCAAGCCGCGCCCTTTTCATTTCAGACGACGAGGCACGAAGATGGCGAACACGCCGCAAGCAAAGAAACGTATCCGCCGCAACGCCCGCCGCGCCGAGATCAACGGCGCCCGAGTCAGCCGCATCCGCACGTTCGTGAAGCAGGTCGAATCGGCCCTCGCCGCCGGCGACAAGGACGGTGCCCGCGCTGCGCTGCAGCGCGTCCAGCCGGAACTGGCCCGCGGCGTTTCCAAGGGCGTTCTTCACAAGAATACCGCTTCGCGTAAGCTCTCGCGCTTGACCCGTCGGTTGACCACCCTCGGCTAGGGCTCTGCCAACGCAACGAAATATGAACCCGCCGGCGATCCCGGCGGGTTTTTTCGTGTCTGCGAACGGGACTCTCAATTCCCTAGGGTTTCCGCCGATTCGCGGAATGTTGCGGGGCAGTAACATCACTAAATCACTGATTTTATACAATATTCAAATTAATCTAACGCAGTTCTGCGCTTTTCGGCGGGTCAAGTGGCTTTATTTGACTGTGACAAATTTTTTACCCTTGATCGCGATCCTCCGCCGTTCCTAAAACAGCCTTTCCGGCAGGCCGAATCTCCAGCCGGACGCACAGCAAAATAACAGTCGAAAGCGGCTTGCCGGGGGGTGATTCGCCGCGCGGGGAAGTTTTGCGTCGATAAAATGGCCGCTTCGGCGGCATGAGGATCAAGGGGGTGCTCGCGTGGTTCAGACGCCGGCCAAAGGCACGATGACAGGGTCCGAGGCGAGAAGTTCCGACCTGGTCGCGACGGCTTGGGAATCGATTCGCAGCAATCTGCGCCGCGATTGCGGCGCCCGCACCTTCGATGGCTGGCTGCGCCCGATCGCGCTCGGCGGATTCGATTCGGAAACCGGCATCCTTCGGCTCGAGCTTCCGTCCCAGTTCATGGCCGACTGGGTCCAGACCCATTTCTCCGAGCGGCTCGCGCTCGCCTGGCGCGCCCGCATGCCCGAAGTTCGCCAGATCCGCATCGGAGTCGGCCCGGCCGCCCCGCGGACCGCCGCGATCGTCGAGATACCGGCGCCGGCGAACAAGCCGGAGCCGGAGGCGGCTCGGCAGGCGGCCGGCCTCTATTCGGTCGCGCTCGAGCCCCGCTACCGGTTCGAGAATTTCGTCATCGGCAAGGCCAATGAAGTAGCCTTCAATGCCGCCCGCACTCTCGCGACCGCCGACAAGGTCGCCTTCAACCCGCTGTTCATCCATGGCGGCACCGGGCGCGGCAAGACTCACCTGCTCCACGCCATCGGTCACGAATTCCATCGGCTGCGCCCGCGGGCGAAGATCATCTACATGTCGGCCGAAAAGTTCATGGTCGAGTTCGTCGCCGCGCTTCGCGCCAACGAGACGATCCAGTTCAAGCAGCAGCTTCGCTCGGCCGACCTGCTGATGATCGACGACGTCCAGTTCATCGCCGGCAAGGAATCGACCCAGGAAGAATTCTTCCACACGATGAACGAGATCATCTCCGCCGGCCGGCGGCTCGCGATCAGCTCCGATCGCGCGCCGCAGGACCTGGACGGGATCGAGCCGCGAATCCTGTCGCGATTGAGCTGGGGCCTGGTCGCGGACATCAACGCCGCCGATCTCGAGCTTCGTCTCAACATCATCACCAAGAAGCTCGAGCAGCTCCCCGACGTCAGCCTGCCCGACGATGTCATCATGTTCCTCGCCAAGCGGATCAGCTCCAACGTTCGCGAGCTTGAGGGGGCGCTCAACCGGATCGCCGCTTATGCGATGATGCAGAACCGGGCGATCGACCTGGAATTCGTCGGCGAAGTTCTCGCCAACATCCTTCGAGCGAACCAGCGCCGGATCTCGATCGACGAGATCCAGACCCGCGTTTCCGACCATTATCGGATCCGCAAGGCCGAGATGACGAGCGCTCGCCGCGCCCGCGAGGTCGCCCGGCCACGGCAGGTCGCGATGTATCTGTCGAAGCAGCTGACGCCGCGCTCGCTTCCGGAAATCGGCCGCCGCTTCGGCGGACGCGATCATACGACGGTGATCCACGCCGTTCGGCAGATCGAGAAGCTGCGCGCCCAGGACCCGGAGCTCGATTCCGACATCCGGCTGCTGACCCGCCAGCTCGAGAGCTAAGTCCTTGCCGAATGCAGGAAGGGGAGAGCGATTGCTCGCTCTCCCCTTCGCCTAGTTTCGGCGGTTCCTCATAGCGACCAGATCAAGTCGCTCGATCAGCCTTGCCAGAGCCTCCGGGATACGTTCCGGACGCCCGAACGCACGGGCCAAAGCTTCTCCGATCCACGCCGTCGCGCTGGGCGGGGCGGCGATGATGAAGCGCCGGGGAGAAGTCGACATACTCACCTCCTCGGCTGGTTTGAAACAAGAACGCATTCGGTTTCAAACGGTTGCGGCAGTGGCTTCGAGGGACGGCGGAACAAGGAAGAAGAGGGCCGGTTTCCCGGCCCTCTTCAAGGTCATAGGTTCAGTTCTTCTATCGCCGGCCGCGCTCGGGAGCGACGGTGATCCGGACGGTCTCGCCGCTATTGCCGGGGAAGTTGGTGAACATGGCCTCGACCAGGTTCGGCACCAGCTCGGGCAGATCGTCGGTCCGGGAGCGTGCCTGGGCGAGACCTTCGAACAACGCCTGACCGTCCGCGGTGCGGCGGATGTCCATGTCGAGATAGCTCGTATAGACGGTGTAGACCCGGACATCGTCATAGAAGGGGTCGTTGAAGAAGGGATCGTGCCAGCCCCAGTAGAAGGGCGAGTGGCGACGTCCGAAATAGCCGAAGCGGCTATAATAAGGATGGAAGCCGAAGCGCGGGCCCCAGGGGTTGGGATAATAAGCGACCCGGTCGCGGCCCTGATCGACGCCGTAATCGAGGTTCACGAGCATCGTCGCCTGCTGAGCCGACGGCGCCTCGGAATAACCCTGGGCAACCAGGTGCCGGCGAACGAGATCGGCATATTGCGAGAATTCCAGACCGCCCCTTTTGTCGGGATCGGCCGCCTGGACGAAGAAGCTCTGCCCCTGCGGAGCGGGCATCGCCTGGAAACGCTGCACCTGGGCCGGAAAGCCGGTGGCGCAGGCGCTGAGGGCAAGCAGAGCAGCCGGCGCTGCGAGCGCCAGAATCCTTTTTCTGAGAGACATGATACAGGCCTTTCAACGCACTGAGCTCCGGCCGAAATGACCAAAGCTTTATCCCGTATATAGAACAACTTGGCCGTTTTGGCAAAAGGCCGCTGAACGGCGGATTAAAGCCGTTTTCAGCGCGGAAGGCCGAGCGCGCGATAGGCTCCCTCGAGGGTCGGAGCGGCGATTTCGGCGGCCTTGGCGGAGCCGGCGGCGAGGATGTTCTCGAGCTCGTCCGGGGCAGCGCGAAGACTCTCGAGGCGATCCCGGATCGGTGCCAGCGTCTCGACCAGAAGCTCGGCCAGTGCCGGCTTGAAGGCGCCGAAGCCCTGACCCGCGAACGACTCGGTGACCGCCTGCGGCGACTGGTCGGTCAGGGCGGCGAAGATCGCGACGAGATTGCGGGCCTCGGGCCGCCCCTGAAGCGAGTCGAAACTGTCGGGGAGCGGCTCAGCATCCGTCTTCGCCTTGCGGACCTTCTGGGCGATCATGTCGCTATCGTCGGTCAGGTTGATACGGCTCATGTCGGACGGATCGGATTTCGACATCTTCGCCATGCCGTCGCGAAGCGACATGATCCGGGCGGCCGACTCGCCGATCTGCGGCTCGGGCAGAGTGAAGAGATCGACCTTGTAGTCGGTGTTGAACTTGGTCGCGATGTCGCGGATCAGCTCGACATGCTGCTTCTGGTCCTCGCCGACCGGAACATGAGTGGCCTGATACAGGAGAACGTCCGCCGCCTGGAGGATCGGATAAGCATAAAGGCCGACGCTGACGCCCTCCCGGTTCTTGCCCGACTTCTCCTTGAACTGGGTCATTCGGTTGAGCCAGCCGATCCGGGCCGTGCAGCTCAGCAGCCAGGCCATTTCGGGATGGGCGGGCACCCGGGCGTGATTGAACAGCACGACCTTGCCGGGATCGATGCCGCAGGCGATCAAAGCGGCGGCCATGCCGTTGATGTTCGAGCGCAGCTCGTCAGGATCGTTATAGACCGTGACGGCGTGAAGATCGGCGAGGAAGATCAGGCATTCCGCCTCGTCCTGCATTTTGACCCAGCGTCGGATGGCGCCGAGATAATTGCCGAGGTGCAGATTGCCCGTCGGCTGGATTCCCGAAACGACACGCATCACGCCACCTTCTTCCGTCGAACGAGCTCGCTCAGATCGTCCTTGTTCATTCCGCCGATCACCCAGGCGAGAGCGAAATAGGTAAAGATTCCGGCGCCGACCAGAGCGCCGACTCCGATCAGCCGCTCGCCGGCCGAGCCCAGAAACAGGCCCGCGAGCGGACCGCGCATCGCCACCAGCACGCCGGCCATCCCCGCCGCGGCGAGGAACTGTCGGATCAGGCGGCCGGCGACCGGTCCGGTAATCCGGAAATGTCCGCGGCGATGGAGGATGAAGTAAAGCGCAAGGAAATTGATCCAGGCGCCGCCCGCGGTCACCGTGGCGAGGCTGTAGATGCCGATGAACGGGATCAGGACGAAATTGGCGATGACGCTCGCGACCAGGACGAAGATCGCGATCCGTACCGGGGTCCTGACGTCCTTGCGCGCATAGAAAGCGGGCGTCAGCACCTTCACGAGGACATAGCCGGGGAGGCCGATGACGAGGATGGCGAGCACGTTTCCGGTGATCGCGGCGTCCTCGACCGTGAACCGCCCGCCCTGGAAAAGCGCGCCGATGATCGGGCCCGCGGCGACGGCCAGAGCGAGGGTGGCTGGAAGAGTGAGAAGCATCGACAGCTCGAACGCCCGGCCCTGGACGTGCGCGGCCTCGCGTTCGTGGCCGCGATCGATCGCCCGGCTGATCGACGGCAAGATCGCCGTCCCGAGCGCCGTGCCGATGATCGACAGCGGCAGCTGGTTCAGGCGATCCGCATAGTTGAGATAGGCCATCGCCCCTTCGCCGAGCCGCGACGCGAAGAAGCCGTAGAAGAACTGGCTGATCTGGTAGACTCCGGCGGCAAAGGTGGCGGGAAGCACCAGGACCACCAGTTCCTTGACGCTCGGGCTCATCCGCGGACGCTGGAAGAATCTGAGCGCGACCCCCGCCTTGCGGGCGCTGTGCCAGCAGATCGCCAACTGGAAGACGCCGCCGACGAGGACCGCGATCGCCATCGCCTGGACGGTGGCGGCACCGCCCTGCGGAATCACCAGCAGGGCGACGATCAAGGCGAGGTTGAGCAGCGCCGGCGCGAAGGCGGCGATGGCGAAGCGCATCAGCGAGTTGAGGACCCCGGAGACCAGGGAGACGAGGCTGATCAGGATCAGATAGGGAAAGGTGATCCGGGTGAGCATCACCGTCAGGTCGAACTTGCCCGGAGTCTCCTGATATTCGGAGGCCATCAGCCAGACGAATCCGGGCATGATGATCTCGAACAAGATCGTGACGAGGATCAAGGCGGGCAGGAAGACGGAGAGCACTTCGTTGGAGAAGCGCTCCGCATCCTTGATCCCGCCCTCGCTGTTGAGCCGGCGGCTGAACAAGGGGACGAAGCCCGAAGCGAAGGCGCCTTCGCCGAACAGCCGCCGGAAGATGTTCGGGATCAGGAAGGCGATGAGGAAGGCGTCGTTCGCATGGCTGGCGCCGAGCACTCGCGAGCCGATCATGTCACGGGCAAAGCCGAGCACCCGGCTCACCATGGTGAGGCCGCCGATCGTTCCGACCGCCTTGATCAGGTTCATCGTCGCTCGATCCTCAACTGGACCGGGCTCAGGCCTGGCCGGTCACGTCTCCGGCCTGGCCCCCCAGGGCTTCCGCCTGCTGCTGAGCCGCGCGCTGCATATAGAGTCCCGCGAAATCGATGGGATCCAGCCGAAGCGGCGGGAAGCCCGCCTCCATCGTCGCATCAGCGATCAGCTTGCGGACGAACGGGAACAGAAGCCGCGGCGCTTCGGCGAGCAGGATGGGATCGAGCTGATCGGCGGGCACGTTGCGAAGCGCGAACAGTCCACCGTAGAGGAGCTCGAGCTTGAAGGCGGTGCCTTCCTGGGTCGCGGAGGTGATGTCGACCTTGATGGCGACTTCGTGGAGATCGTCGCCGACCGATTGCGAGCCGACGTTGAACTGGACGTCGGTCTGCGGCTGGCTCTGCCACTGATAGACCGCGGGCGCGTTCGGATTTTCGAACGAATAGTCCTTCACATATTGAACGAGCACCGCAACCTGCGGCAGCGTGTCTCCGCCGCCCATCGTTTGTTCGCCTGCGCCGTTCGCGCCTGTTTCTTCGGCCATCTATCCAAATCCCCGAAACTAATGAGAAAATTGCCGCACCGCCTGCATCTGCAGAGGGCGGGGTTCGAGTGCGCGGGTAGCAGGGCGCATGAACCCGCGCAACATCCGCAACCTTCGTTCGTTGCGGGGATTGCGGGATTTGAAACCCGCCTGCCTTGCGCCTATGTAGGATGGGTTCCTCAAGGAGATCGGTGTTGACGTTCGGTATCGTGCTTTTGGCCATGATTGCCCTTTTCGTCGGGCTTCGGCTTTACGCCGTGCTCGGCCAGCGGACGGGCCATGAGCAGCGGCCGGTGACTCGCCCGGAAGCGGCGCCCGGCCTCGAAACCGCCACTGCGCCGGTCGAAGCCAACCCGAATCCGGCCGAGCCCAGCGGCTTTGCCTTCGATCAGCACGCGGCCGCCGGAGTGAGGGCGATCATCGCCGCCGATTCGAGCTTCGACGTCGCCCGCTTCCTCGAGGGCGCCCAGGCCGCCTACCGAATGGTGCTCGAAGCCTTCTGGAGGGGCGATCGCGAAGAACTGACCCATCTCGCAAGCGCGGATGTCGTCGCCGCCTTCGACTCGGCGATTCGCGAGCGTGAGGCTGCGGGCCACCGTCTCGACAACCGCCTCGTCGCGATCGAGCGCGCCATCATCGACGACGCCCGGCTCAACGGCCGTGTCGCGGAAATCGACGTCCGCTTCGACGCCTTCGTGGCGGCCGTTACTCGAAATGCCGAGGACGAGCTGGTGGCCGGCTCGATGAGCGACGCGGTCCCGACCCATGATATCTGGACCTTCCAGCGTCAGCTCGGCAGCTCCAATCCCAACTGGCAGCTGGTCGAGACCGACGAAGCGGCCTGAGGCCGCACCTTCCACCGCGTCATGTTTCGCCGCTATGGCGGGCCATGGCTGCTGATTCCCTGTCTCTCCGCTTCAGTCTGGTCATCGCGATCCTCGTCGCTCTGGCCAGTTGCGCCCGCCAGCCGCCGCCCGAGCCGGCGCCGCCCGCGCCCGGGGAACCGGCACCGCCCGCGACCGCGGTCGAAGCGGGGATCAAGTCCGGGCCGTCCCTCGCCGACCTGAATCCGCTGGAGGCCGAGCAGGCCTATCGCGCCTTCCTCATTTCCTGTCCCTCCGTCGTCACCCGCGAGGATGCCAGCGGCCTCACCCGGCGCGAGGACTGGGTCGCCTTGTGCGATTCAAGGCCCGCGAATGTCGTTCATTTCATGCGCACCGCGTTCGAAACGGTCGAGGTCGGCGACGGCGCGGCTTTCGCCACCGGCTATTACGAGCCCGAGATCAGAGGTTGCCGAACCCGGCAGCCCGGCTGCGAAGTGCCGATCTATTCGCCGCCCCCGGATCTTCTCGACACCAACCCGCTGACCGGAGAGCGCGGCAGAGGCCGCCTCGACGAATCTGGCGCCTTCGTCCTCTACCACGACCGGGCCGCCATCGAGGACGGGGCGCTCGCCGGACGAGGCCTGGAGATTGCCTGGGCGGCGGACCCGGTCGACCTCTTCTTCCTTCAGATCCAGGGGTCGGGCCGACTTCGCCTTCCGGACGGTTCGGTGATGCGGATCGGCTATGCCTCGCAGAATGGACGCGAATATGTCGCGATCGGCCGGCTCCTGCGCGAACGCGGGATCCTTCAGAGTCCGATCACGATGCAGGCGATCACCACCTGGCTCCGAGCCCATCCCGAAGAGGGCAAAGCGCTGATGCGCGAGAATAAGAGCTACGTCTTCTTCCGCGAACTGACCGGGCCGGGACCGCTCGGCGCCCTTGGCAGGCCGGTGACGCCCCTGGTCAGTGTTGCCGCCGATCCGAAATTCGTTCCGCTCGGCGCGCCGGTGCTTCTCACCGGGATGGACAATCCGGCCGCCAACGGGCTTTGGGTCGCCCAGGATACGGGCGGCGCGATCCGTGGTCCCAATCGGTTCGACACCTTCTGGGGCGCCGGCGAGGAGGCCGCCGCCATCGCCGGCGGCATGTCGGCGCGTGGCCGTGCTTTTCTTCTGCTTCCGCGCGGCACGCTCGACCGCATTCGCGCCGATGGCCCGGCATCTCAGCGCTGACGAGGCCGCCCTTTGGCGCAAGGTGGTGGAATCGGTCCGGCCGCTCGCCGGCGCGGCTCGACCCGAAGAAGCGCCTCGGAAGACGGAGATCTCTCAGGAGGCGGAGGTCCTTCCGACCGTCAAGGCCAGATCAGTTCCGGTCGCGCCCAGAATCCCGAAACCGTTGCCGGGGCCCGGTTCGACGCTCGACGGAAGCTGGGACCGGCGGCTGTCGCGGGGGCTCGTCCAGCCCGATCTGAGCCTCGATCTGCATGGCCACAACCTCGCCACCGCCTACGACCTGGTCGATCGGAAGCTCGAGCAGGCGATCGGCAGCGGCGCTCGGCTGCTCCTGCTCATCACCGGCAAAGCGCCATCGGACCGGACCGGGAAGCGCGGCGCGATCAGGGCCGCGGTCGGGGACTGGCTCGCCGCCTCTCGCCACGCCGGCGAGATCGCCGCGGTCCGCAACGCTCACCCGCGTCACGGCGGCAGTGGCGCGCTCTACATCGTGCTCAGGCGGCGGCGCTCAGCGCGGACCGGATGACCCGCGCATAGATTCGCTGGAGAGCATGGATGTCGTCCACCGCCGCGGCCTCGTCGAGCTTATGCATGGTGGCGTTGGGGAGTCCGAAATCGACGACCGGGCAGAGCTTGATGAGGAATCGGCCGTCGGACGTACCGCCGTGCGTGGAAAGCTTCGGTGGCATGCCGGTCTCCGCCTCGATCGCCGCGGAGACGATGTCGTAAATCGGTCCCGGAGGCGTCAGGAAGGCCTCGCCGGAGATCACGGCCTCGACGGTGGTGCCGGGCGCCTCCTGTTCGACGGTCTGCTGAACCAAAGCGATCAGATCTTCGCCTCGGTGAAGATTGTTGAAGCGGATGTTGAGCTGCACAGTGGCCGCGCCCGGGATGATGTTCGTCGCCTTGGTGGGCGTGGCGACGGCCGTGAATTCGAGGTTCGAAGGCTGGAATTCATCGGTGCCGTCATCGAGATGGAGGGCGTCGAGAGCGGCTACCACCCGGGCCAGCTTCGGGATCGGGTTGTCGGCCCGGTGCGGATAGGCGACATGGCCCTGGAGGCCGGGCACCCTGATCCACATGTTGACGGTGCCGCGCCGGCCGATCTTGACGATATCGCCGAGGCGAGCCTCCGACGTCGGTTCGCCGATGAGGATCATGTCGGGCCTTATGCCGCGCTCCGCCATCCAGTCCATGAGCGCCCTGGTGCCGTAGGTCGACGGGCCTTCCTCGTCGCCGGTGATGATCAGGCTCAGAGTGCCCGGATGATCGATCTCGGCGGCCGCGGCGACGAAGGCGGCGATCGAAGCCTTCATGTCGACGGCGCCTCGGCCGTGAAGAAGGCCCGCCTTCAATTCCGGCGTGAACGGATCGGTCGACCAGCCGTCGCCGGCCGGGACAACGTCGAGATGGCCGGCAAAGCCGAAATGGGGCGATCCCGAGCCACGGCTTGCGAACAGATTCTCGACCGGTCCGTCCGGCGGTCCTCCGGCGATGAATCGGTGGACTTCGAAGCCGCTCGCCCGAAGCGCCTGTTCGAGAATGTCGAAAACCTCGCCGCTGGCGGGGGTGACGCTGGGACAGGCGATCAGCCGGCTGGCCAGATCGATCGGATCGATTGCGGGGCTCATCAGGCTCGATTAGCAGGGGGCGGGGGAAACGCCATGCCGAAGCTCGACCTCGAAGCGATCGAATCGATCAACCGGACCGGTTATCCGCCGCCTTATTCGGAGCCGATGGCGAAGCGTCATTACCGGCGGCTTGCGCCGGCGGCCGGACTGAGTGATTTCGGCGCGAGCCATGTCACTCTCGATCCCGGCGGAATTTCGAGCCAGCGCCACTGGCACGAGGGCGAGGACGAGTTCCTGGTCATGCTCGAAGGCGAGGCGGTGCTGGTCGAGGACGACGGAGAGACACGACTCGTCGCCGGCGATTGCGCGGTCTTCCCCAAGGGGGTCGCCAATGGCCATCATCTGGTCAACCGGAGCGACCGTGAATGCGTGTTCGTGGTCGTCGGCCGAGCCGCGGCGAGCGACTGCCATTATCCCGATATCGACCTTCATCTCGATGCCTCGACCGGGGCGTACACGCACAAGGACGGCCGCGCCTACTGACCGGCCGTCGTCGCGGCGGAGACCCTTCTAGCTCTGTGCGCCCTCATATTGCTCGATGACCCAGGGTTCCTCCTGGGCAGCCTCGATCCAGTCGCGCATCCAGGCGTGATCGAGGATCGTCTCCATATAGGCTGCGGCGAATCGCGGCACCGGCACCGAATAGGTGACGAAACGGGTGACGACCGGAGCGAACATGATATCGACGGCGCCAAAATCACCGAACAGATAGGGGCCGCCGCTGCCGTGGCGCGCGCGCGCCTGGGCCCAGAGTTCGAGGATGCGCAAGATCTCCTGGCGTACCGGATCGGATATCTCGACCTGGCGAAACTGCTTGCGCACGTTCATCGCCAGCTCGCGGCGAAGGTTCGGGTAGCTCGAATGCATTTCGGCCGCCATCGAACGGGCCATTCCGCGCGCGGCGTCGTCGCGCGGCCAGTAGCGCGCCTTGTCGGTCCTGTCGGCGAGCCATTCGATGATCGCCAGGCTGTCCCAGATCACCGTCTGATCGTCCCAGAGGATCGGCACCTTGCCGCCCGAGGGCGCGAACTCGTCGCCTTCCACCCTCTGGTTCCATTCGGCATCGAACATCGGCACCGTGATCTCCTCGAACGGGAGACCCGATTGCTTGACCGCCAGCCAGCCTCGAAGAGACCAGGACGAATAGGCCTTGTTGCCGATGATGAGCTTCAGCATTTCAGATCTCCGCCGCCTCGACCACCGCGGACCTTAACCGCTCCATCCCCAGCCCGGTTTCACTCGACGTGACGATGATGTCCGGATGCGCCGCCGGATGCTTGCGCGACTCCTCGAGCGTCCGCGTCTCGACGTCGGCCAGCTCCGTCGCCTTGATCTTGTCCGCCTTGGTGAGCACCAGCCGGTAGCTCACCGCCGCGTCGTCGAGCATCTTCATCACCTCGCGGTCGAGGTCCTTGAGGCCATGCCGGCTGTCGATCAGAAGCAGGGTCCGCTTGAGCACCACACGACCGCGAAGATAGTCGTTGATGAGGAAGCGCCATTTCTTGGCGACGTCCTTCGGCGCCTTGGCGAAGCCGTAGCCGGGCATGTCGACGAGCCTGAGCCGTACCGGATCCCCGACCTCGAAGATGTTGAGCTCCTGGGTTCGACCTGGAGTGTTCGACGTCCGGGCGAGGCCGCTGCGATTGGTCAGCCGGTTGAGCAGCGAGGATTTGCCGACGTTCGAGCGGCCGGCAAAAGCGATCTCCGGCAGAGTCGGATCGGGCAGGAACTTCAGCTGCGGCGCCGATTTCAGGAACGAGACCGGACCGGAAAAAAGCTTCCGGGCCAGCTCGTCCCGATCTTCCGCGCCGCCGCTCACCGGGCCCGCGATTTCTTGGCGCGCCCCGATGCCGGAGCCGGCGGCGACGGTGGCGGAGCAGGGGGCGCCGCCGAATCGACCTTTTGCTTGAGCACCGGGTGGCGGGCGTAGAGCAGCTTCTGCTGGGCCATGGAGATGATGTTGTTGGTCACCCAGTAAAGCTGGAGCCCGGCTGCGAACGGCGCCATGATCACCATCAGCACCCACGGCATCAGCCCGAACACCTGCTTCTGGATCGGGTCCATCGGCTGCGGGTTCAGCCGCATCTGGAGCCACATCGTCACGCCGAGGAGGATCGGCAGGATGCCGATGGCGATGAAGGCGGGCGGCGTGAAGTCGAGATAGCCGAACAGGTTGAGCGGAGTCAGCGGATCGGGCGCTGAAAGGTCCCTGATCCACAAGGCGAAGGGCTCGTGCCTCATCTCGACCGCCAGCAGAAGCACCTTGTAGAGCGCGTAGAAGATCGGGATCTGGAGCAGGATCGGAAGGCAGCCCGCCATCGGGTTGACCTTCTCTTCCTTGTACAGCTTCATGATCTCCTGCTGCATCCGGACCTTGTCGTCCTTGAAGCGCTCCTGGAGCGCCTTCTGCTTGGGCTGGACGACTCGCATCGCCGCCATCGAGGCGAACTGCTTCTGAGCGATCGGGAAGAGGAGCAGCCGAACGATGAGGGTGAGGCAGATGATCGCGACGCCGAAATTCCCGATCTGCGCGAACAGCCAGTTCAGGAGCGAGAAGATCGGCTTCATGAACCATTCGAACCAGCCCCAGTCGATCGCCTTGTCGAGGCGAGCGATTCCGAGATCGTCGGTATAATGTTCGAGCAGCTGGACCTCCTTCGCGCCCGCGAACAGGCGGGCGGTGGTGCGGAGGCCGCGGCCCGGCTGGACGATGGCGGGCGCGACGGTGAAGTCGGCCTGGAAGCTGTTCGTGGCCCGGTTGTGTCGAAAGGCCGCGTCGATCGCCCGGCCCTGGTCGGGAATGACCGCGGCGAGCCAATATTTGTCGCTGAAACCGAGCCATCCGCCGGTGCTGTCGAACGTCTGGACTCCGGCCTCGGTCACGTCCTCCCAGTTCGAGCCATATTCGGCGGCGCCGTCGAACACGCCGACCGGCCCGACGTGCATCGTCCAGCTGTCCGGATCCGGCGAGGGTCCGGCCCGGCTGACGAGGGCGAAGGGCTGGGCAAGTACCGGGGAGGCGCCGCGGTTGAGGATTCACTTCTCGGCGGTGAACATGTAACCGTCGTCCACCGACAGCAGGATCTGGAAGATCTGGCCCTGGCCGTTGTTCCAGCTCAAAGTGACCGGGGTCGAGGGCGTCAGTCGATCGCCGCTCGCCTGCCAGACCGTGTCGGCGCCCGGCGCGGCAAGGCCGTCGCCCGACCAGCCGAAGCTGCCGAAATAGGCGCCCGGGGATCCGGCGGGCGAGAAAAGGCGGACAGGCGGCGAATCCCGATCAAGGCCCTCGCGATGGGTGGTGAGGAGCAGATCGTCGATTCGGGCGCCCCTGAGATTGATCGTCCCGCTCAGGCGGGGGGTCTCGATCCGAAGCCGCGGGGTTTCGGCGAGAACGACATTGCGGTCGCGCATCGCCTGGGGCGAATCGGCGGCCGGATCGGCCTTGGGCTGGGGCAGGGGAACCTGGCGGCCGTCCTCGATCTTCGTCGTCGGCGGGTTGGCCGTTGGGAAATAGGTCTCCGTGACGAAGCCCCATCCCAGCAGAACGATCGCCGACAGGACGATCGCCAGGATCATGTTCTTGTGATCGTTCACCTAAATCCCCTCTTGGTGCCGGCCCTCATGGTACCGGGTCGTCGCCGGATCCCCCCCAGGGGTGGCAGCGAAGCAGGCGTTTTGCGGCCAGCCAGCTTCCGCGCAGCGCCCCATAGCGGGTCAAGGCGGTGATTGCATAGGCCGAGCAGCTGGGCGTGTAGCGGCAGCTTGGTGGAAGCACGCGCGAAGGGCCCAATTGCCAGCCTCGTGCGATCAGGATCAGAAGTCGGGCGACCATCAGCCTGAGCTCCGAACGGATCGGGAAGAGCCGCCCGATCTCTGGCTTTTCCCAGGGCCACCGGTTTCCGGTTGATCGGCACGGTTGCCAACCCTACGCAACGCCTGCCGAAAATCGGTTTCGAGCTCGGCGAACGATCTTTCGATCCCGCCCGCTCGACCGATGAGGACAAGATCGGCCCCGGCGATTCCGGCTTCGGGCAGAACGATCCGGGCGAGCTCGCGGAAGCGTCTCCTCATCCGGTTGCGGACCACGGCGTTGCCGACCTTTTTCGAAACGGTGAGGCCGAGACGAAGGGTCGAGTCGCCATCGTCGCGCGGACGGACGAGCAGGATGAAGCCGGCTGTGGGCGCGCGCCGTCCGCCGTTCGCGGCCAGGAAGTCCGCGCGGCGGGCGAGCTTGACGATCGGGGGCGTTGTTAGGCCGACAGCTTCTTGCGGCCACGGCTGCGGCGGGCAGCCACGACCTTGCGGCCGCCGACGGTCGCCATCCGGGCGCGGAAGCCGTGCCTGCGCTTGCGCACGAGATTGCTCGGCTGGAAGGTGCGCTTCATCGCTCATTCCTCGTAATTCGATCGAAAGAAAATGGCGGCCGATGGGGGCCGCCGCGTTGCCAGCGCCGATAGGCAAAGGCCGTTGCAAAGTCAATCGCGCAGAGCCTGATCATCGCCGGAGCCCTGCTTGAGCCGCTCCTCGCGGCGCTTCGCGCTCGGCCGGCGCATCCCCCAGTCGGCCCAGCGCCCCTTGTTCGGGTGGCTTCGCTTGAAGCGGACATATTGCCGCTTGGCCCAGCCACTATATTTCAGGACGAGGCCGAGACCCGCCGCGAACACGATAACTCCGCCCGGCCCCGGAATCGCCCCGACCAGTGGCGCAACGATGATGAGCAGGCATCCGAGCAGGAACAGGAGGTTCCTGACGATCGGGTTCCGCCCCCAGGCCAGCCATCTCTGCCGGATGCTCATGAGGCGGATGTGGTGACGGTGTTTGACATGTGCAATACGCCTCCGGCGGCTCGACAAATTTCCCCTGTGCCTCCAAAACACCCGCCGGTTCGGGGGGTTGCCTGATGGTCGCGCATGTCGCCACGGTTGCGTTTTTGGGGCTCGAGGCGCGCTCGGTCGAGGTCCAGGTGCAGATCGCCAGCGGCCTCCCCAAGTTCCTCGTCGTCGGCCTTCCCGACAAGGCGGTGAACGAAAGCCGTGAGCGCGTCCATGCCGCGCTTGCCGCGATCGGCCTGTCGCTTCCGCCGAAGCGGATCACTGTCAACCTGTCGCCGGCTGACCTGCCGAAGGAAGGATCCCATTTCGACCTTCCGATCGCTCTCGGGCTGCTCGCGGCGATGGGCGCGATCGATCGCGAAACCCTCGCCGGCTATCTCGCCATCGGGGAGTTGAGCCTCGACGGCCGGGTGGCCCCGTCACCCGGCGTGCTTCTGGCCGCCCTCCATGCGTCGTCACAGGGGCTGGGGCTGATCTGCCCCGCCTCTCAGGGATCGGAAGCGGCCTGGGCTGGCGACGTCGAGGTGATCGCGGCGCCCGATCTCATCGCCCTGATGAACCATCTGCGCGGCACCGCGGTGCTGTCGCCGCCGCGGCCGGGCGAACCCGATCCGCGCGGGATCGGTCCCGATCTCGCCCAGGTGAAGGGCCAGGAGACGGCGAAGCGGGCGCTCGAGATCGCCGCCGCCGGCGGTCACAACCTGCTGATGACGGGGCCACCCGGAGCCGGCAAGTCGCTGCTCGCCGCCTGCCTGCCGGGAATTCTGCCTGAGCTGACGCCGTCGGAAGCGCTCGAAGTGTCGATGATCGCCAGCGTCGCAGGAGAGCTCAAGGAAGGCCGGCTGATCCGCACTCGGCCCTACCGCGCACCGCATCACAGCGCGTCGATGCCTGCACTCGTCGGCGGCGGCCTCAAGGTCCGCCCCGGCGAGGCCAGCCTCGCGCATCTCGGAGTTCTCTTCCTGGACGAGCTTCCGGAGTTCCAGCGCGGAGCATTGGACTCGCTCCGGCAGCCGCTCGAGACCGGGACCGTCCAGGTCGCCAGGGCCAATGCCCACGTCACCTTTCCCGCCCGGGTCCAGCTGATCGCGGCGATGAATCCCTGCCGCTGCGGTCATCTCGGCGATCCTTCGCTTGCCTGTTCACGGGCGCCGCGCTGCGCCGCGGATTATCAGGCCAAGGTTTCGGGGCCGCTGCTCGACCGCATCGACCTTCATGTCGACGTGCAGGCGGTCGCCGCGGCCGACCTGGTGCTGCCGCCGCCGTCCGAGGGATCGGCTCAGGTGGCCGAGCGCGTTGCAGCGGCGCGCGACATCCAGACCCGTCGCTATGAGGCGCACGCCGTCCGGACCAATGCCGAGGCCGATGGCGAACTGCTCGACCAGGTGGCGACCCCGGACGAGCCGGGACGCCGCCTCCTTGCCCAGGCCGCGGAGACGATGCGCCTGTCAGCCCGCGGCTATCACCGGGTGATGCGGGTCGCGCGGTCGATCGCGGACCTGGCCGGAAGCGAGGGCGTCGGCCGGATCCACGTCGCCGAGGCGCTCAGCTACAGGCGCCAGGCGCCCCGAAACTAATTGCTGTTGCCGCTGCCGTCTCCGCCGTCGTCGCTCGGCGGAGTCACGTCGATGTCGACCTCGGGCACCTCGACGTCCGGAACCGTGACCTCCGGCGCGTCGACATTGACATTGACTCCGACCTCGTCGGCGGCGCGCTCGAAATAGCCGCCGAAGAAGAGGAACAGAAGAACGACGACGACCAGAAGGAGGACGATCGCCGCGATGAGGCCGCCGCCGCCGCCGCGGCTTTCGCCGGTGTTGATGACGGTGGTTTCCCGTTCGACTCGCCGTTCCGGCTCAACCTCGACCCGTTCCCTGTCGTCCATCTTTTCGCTCCTGAAGATTGTTTCGCCCCCGAACGCATCGCGACGCCTGCCGGTTCCTCTGGACGGGGAAGGAGGGCCGCTGTTTAAGTGAAGGCGCATTCCAGCCGCACAGGGGGACTTCATGACCGACGACAGCTTTTCCGCCGACCGAAGGACAATGCTCAAGGCCGCGGCAGCGAGCGCCGCCTTGCTCGCACCGGGCGCGAGCCTGGCCCAGTCCCGGCGCGACAGCGATCGCGAGGCGATCAGTCGGGCGGTCGATGCCGGCTTCGACGAGAGCGTAAGCCGGCTTCGGCAATGGATCGCCTTGCCCACCATCGCTGCCGAACGGCTCAACGTCGAACAGGGCGCGGATCACATGGCCCGGCTCGCGACCGAAGCAGGTTTCACCGCCGTTCGAAAAGTGCCGACCGGCGGGATCCCCGCCGTCTTCGGGGTGCTGGATGCCGGCGCGGAACGAACGGTCGGACTCTATTTCATGTACGACGTGAAGCAGTACGACCCGGCCGAATGGGCATCGCCGCCCCTCGAAGGCCAGATGTTCGATCATTCGCTCGGCCGCGCGCTCCGTGGGCGCGGCGCGACGAATCAGAAGGGCCCGGAAGCGGCCCTGCTCGCCGCCCTCCACGCCTTCAGAGCTTCAGGCCGGCGGCTCCCGGTCAATCTCGTCCTGCTCGCCGAGGGCGAGGAGGAGATCGGGTCGCCGAACTTCATCAACGTCTTCCGCGATCCCGAAGTGCGAGCCGCCTTCGAGCGGGCCGACGGCGTCTTCATCCCCGCCAACGGCCAGGCAACGAACGGCAACGCCAATATCGCCCTGGGCGCCAAGGGCATCATCGAGCTCGAGCTGGTCTCGACCGGCGAAAGGTGGGGAAGGGGACCGGCGCGCGACGTCCATTCCAGCCTCAAGGCGCAGATCGACAGCCCCGTCTGGCATCTCGTCGAGGCGCTCAAGACCCTGACCACCGATCACGGCAACACGCCGGCGATCGAAGGCTGGTTCGAGCATGTCCGGCCGCTGACCGAGCGCGAGCGCGCCCTGATCGCCGAGGCGGCACGGACCCGGAGCGAGGAGGAGGCGAAGCGCGCTCTCGGAGTGCAGCGCTGGATCGACGACCTGGCGTGGCGCGAGTCGCTGGAACGGCTCGCTTCCCAGCCGACCGTCAATATCGAGGGCCTGGTGGCCGGCTATACCGGGCCCGGCGGAAAGACCGTGCTACCCGCCCGGGGAGTCGCCAAGCTCGATCTTCGTCTCGTTCCCAACATGACGGTCGAGGATTGCATGGCCAAGCTCCGCCGCCATCTCGAGCGCAACGGCTTCGGCGATATAGAGGTCAACATGAGCGGCGGCTACGACCCCACCGAGACGGCCGAAGACAGCCGGATCATCCGGGCCCAGCAGGCGCTCTATACCCGGAACGAGATCCCTTACTCGCTCTTCCCGCGAAACGCAGGGTCTTGGCCGGGATTCGTCTTCACCGGCGCGCCGCTGCGCAAGCCGGCGGGCCAGTTCGGCCTCGGCCATGGCGGCGGCGCCCATGCGCCGGACGAATATATGATCATCGAAAGCCGCGATTCCCGAGTCGCCGGATTCAAGGAGGCAACGATGGGCTATGTCGACTTCCTCTACGAAATGGCGACGATCCGCTAAGCCCTGAGGATCATCGCGCGGCGGCGCGCGCTATCGCTTCGGCGAAGGCGGCGCCGCCCGCCGGATCGTGCTCGAGATAAAGGTCCGGCTCGACCAGCTCGAGCTCCATCAGGACCGGCGAGCCGCTCCGATCGCGGAGGAGATCGACCCGGGCATAAAGAAGCTCCTCTTCCACCTCCGACAGGATCGCCCCGGCGGCGGTCAGCTCGTCGGCCGCAGGGGGATGGGCGCTGATGATCCCGTCATATTCGGGCTGAACCCGGAAATCCCCAGGTTGCGGCCGCTTGCGGATGGCGTGGCTGAAGGTGCCGCCGATGTAGATGAGCGAACGCTCCCCCTCGGTCTCGATCGCGGGAAGGAAGGGCTGGATGATCGCCGCTCCGGTCGGTCCGCCATTGAGAGTGGCGCCCGGCGACCAGCGGATCGTTTGCCAGGCGGAGGCCGAAACCTGCGGCTTGGCGATCAGCTGATCGCTTGCGAAGCATCGCGCCGCCTCTTCCATCACCCCCGTATCGAGACGCTCCACGAACAGGGCCGGAGCGACCGGGGCGCCACGCCTGGCGAGACGCTCCAGATAGAGCTTGTCGGCATTCCAGCGAAGGACGCTCGGCGGATTGAGCAGTCGAACGCCATCCCTCTCCCATCGAGTCACGGCCGAGTGCCAGGCCGAGCCGGCGCGATGATAGCCCCAGACCAGCAGCGGCAGAACCAGATCGAACCGGTCGAGATCGTCCGATCGCGCCCAGCTTCGGCCTTCGACCTCGATCCCCGCAGAGCGCAAGGTCGCTGACAGGCGATCGAGCACGCTTCGCCAGCGCGAATGATAATCCCGGTCGGCCGGATCCGGAGTGAGGATCGCGACCCGTGGCGACGTCATTCCGGAAGGAAGTCCGGAACCGACAGATAGCGTTCGCCAGTATCGTAATTGAACCCGAGGATTCGTTTGCCCGGTCCCACTTCCTGCAGCTTCTGGTGAATGGCGGCCAGGGTCGCGCCCGAGCTGATCCCGACCAGCAGCCCTTCCTCGCTGGCGGAGCGACGGGCCATGTCCTTGGCATCGCCGGGATCGACCTGGATCACGCCGTCGAGCAGGTCGGTGTCCATGATCGCGGGGATGAAACCGGCGCCGATTCCCTGGATCGAATGCGGGCCGGGCTCGCCGCCGGACAGGACCGGCGACAGGGTCGGCTCCACGGCGAGGACCTGAAGCCCCGGCCACGCCTTCTTCAGAATTTCGGCGCAGGCCGTGATGTGGCCACCGGTCCCGACTCCGGTGATCAGCAGATCGATCGGGGAGTCGCGAAAATCGTCCAATATCTCCTGGGCGGTGGTCCGGCGATGGACTTCGACATTGGCGGCATTTTCGAATTGTTGCGGCATCCAGCTCCCGGGGGTCTGATCGATCAGCTCCTGCGCCCTGGCGATCGCCCCCTTCATCCCTTTCTCCTTCGGAGTGAGATCGAAGGTGGCGCCGTAAGCGAGCATCAGCCGGCGCCGTTCGAGGCTCATGCTTTCCGGCATGACGAGGACGAGGCGATAACCCTTGACCGCCGCGACCATGGCGAGGCCGATTCCGGTATTGCCGCTGGTCGGCTCGACGATGGTGCCGCCGGGCTTCAGCTTGCCGCTTCGCTCGGCATCCTCGACCATCGCGAGAGCGATCCGATCCTTGATCGACGCGCCGGGATTGGCGCGCTCCGATTTGATCCAGACTTCGGCATCGCCGAACAGGCGGTTGATCCGGATATGTGGCGTCCTTCCGATCGTCTCCAGGACATTGGCGACTTTCATGACAGGGTCTCCTTGGTGGCGGGCGGGTACAAATGCGCGGAAAAGTGACTAGGCTGGGACCGATGTCGCGAACCTATTTGTGCTGCCCTGGGGCCTTCACCGGCGAGGAATGCGATTCGATCCTCGCCTTCGCGTCGGCGGCGCCGGAAGCGGCTTCGGTCTGGACCCACGAGGCTTATGGAGTCGATCGCGATTCGCGTAACTCCGGCTTGTCTCTGCTCGGCCGCGACGAGGGCAGCGAATGGCTGTTCGCGCGGCTTGACGGCCTCTTCGCCAAAGCCGCCGGGCCGTTCGGCCTGCCGGTCGGCCCGGTCAGGGATATGATCCAGATACTCCGCTACGACGTCGGCGGCCATTTCATCCGCTGGCATAGCGACGCCGGTCTCGACCGGCACGAGCAAAGGCGGATTTCGCTTTCCGTCGAGCTTTCGGCGCCCGAAGACTATGAAGGCGGCCTCCTCGAGATCGTCCCCGATCTGATCGGCGGGCCGCGGTCGCTGCCCCGGGGAAGCGTCCACCTCTTTCCGTCCCGTGCCCTTCATCACGTCACCGAAGTGAAGCGAGGCACCCGCTGGTCGCTGGTGGCCTGGACCGGTGCTCCCGAGTCGGATTGAAGCCTTCATGCCGGCGCCTTGCCTTCTTCCACCGCCTCGAAGCTCTTCGCTCTTCGAAGCTCGGGAAACCAGGCTGCCCATAACAGGGTAACGCCGATAGCGGCGAATCCCCCGGCCACGACAGCCGCCACCGGGCCGACCAAGGCCGCAAGGAATCCGCTTTCGGCCTCACCAAGCTCGTTGGAGGCGGAAATGAACAGCGAGGAGACGGCACCGACCCTTCCGCGCATCGAATCGGGCGTGTGGAGCTGGATCAACGACTGGCGCACATAGACCGAAAACATGTCGGCTGCGCCGAGCAGGGCGAGGCAGAACAGCGACAAGGCCATCGACCTCGACAGCCCGAACACCACCGTCGCCGCTCCGAACACGGCCACCGCCGCGAGCATCCGCGACCCGACATTGCGCTTCAACGGCCGGACGGAGAACCAGATGGCGGTGAGGGTGGCGCCGACCGCCGGTGCGGCGCGGAGGTGGCCGAGACCGGTAGGGCCGGTTTCCAGAATGTCGCGCGCGAAGATCGGCAACATCGCCGTCGCGCCGCCGAGCAATACGGCAAAGAGGTCAAGCGAGATCGCGCCCAGGACCAGCCGGTTGTGGCGGACGTAGCGAAGTCCATCGACCATTTGCCGCCACGGATTCCTCGATCCCTCCATCGCGCTTCGCGGCTTCGGGCCGATCAGGAACATGCAGAGGAGCGACAGGGAAAAGAGTCCGGCGGCGACGGCGTAGGGCAGGTGGGGCGCCGCGGCGTAGAGATAGCCGCCGACGGCGGGTCCGGCGATCGCTCCGGATTGCCAGGCGATCGAGCTCATCGCGATCGCCTTGGGCAGGATCTCGCGCGGGACCAGGTTCGGCGCGAGCGCCTGGAGCGCCGGTCCGGCGAAGGCACGGGCGACGCCCAGGAGAGCTGCCACCGCGAACAGGATCGGCAGGGTGATCGTTCCCTGCCACGACGTCCAGCCGAGGATGATGGCACACAATATCTCGAGCGCGATCGTCGCCCGGGCGACGACTCGCCGGTCGAGCCGGTCCGCCGTCCAGCCCGTGATCAGGGTCAATGCGAAAAGGGGCACGAACTGGACCAGGCCGATCAGCCCGAGCTGAAGGGCGGCGGATTTGATGCCCATCGTCTCGCGGGCAATGTCGTAGACCTGCCAGCCGATGACGATGACCATGCTCATCTGGGCGACGGTCGAAGCGAGCCGGGCCACCCAGTAATAACGGAAATCCGTAATAGAGAATGGCGATCCGGCGGTCATGGCGTGGCACTTAGGGGCGGTGCGGACGCCCGGCAACAGCAGGCTCATGGAAGCGATATTCTGGCGCCGCCGCCGCGCGGATTGAAAAAATCCGCCTGAACGCACCGGCCGACGCGCGGATTCCTGCTAAGGTCGACCGACGGCAGGGATGAATTTGGGCCCACCCGCAGCCGAGGTCAGTTCGGATCCTCGCTGCCCGGGAAGAGATCGATCGCCTCGAACAAGGCGGTCAGCTCCGCGCGCTCGTCTGGGCTGATTTCGGGTCGCCAGATCTCGAAGATGAGGACGATCCGGTTGCTGTCGGAGCGGTTCCACGCTTCATGCTCGAAGCTGTCGTCGAATATCAGCAGCTCGCTTTCTTTCCAGCTTCGGGTCTCGCTCCCGACGCGCAACCCGCAGTTCGGCGGAACGACCAGCGGGACGTGGCAGATCAGCCTCGTGTTGAGCATGCCGTGGTGAGGCTGGATGTGGGTCCCCGGCTTCAGCAGCGAATAGAGCGCCTGTGGCGATCGTCCGGCGATCACCGGCATCGGCGTCTGGGCAAGCACCGCCATCGTCCGCGGACAGCGCTCCGCCTGGCCTTCCACGGGCGCTCCTGACTGCCAGAGATAGAAAGCGCCCCAGCTGGGATCGTTGAGAAGGGCATTGTTCGGCAAAGGCCGTCCCGGCGTGCGCTTGATGTAGGGATCGAAGTCTTCATCGGTGGCGAGGACGGCGGCCAATTCCTCGACCATCGCCGGTATTTCCGCTTCGACTCCGGCAATCCAGTCGAACTCCTCGCGCTCGTAAAACTGTCTCTGTGGCAGTTCGGGGAAATAGAACATGTTCGGCTGCTGGAGGTAGAGCTTGGTCTTTCCGAGCAGAAGGTCGAGCGCCCGGCGCATCCTGGGCGAAGCCGTCGCGCCGCCGATCCCCGCGGCGTGGAGCTGTTCGCCGAGATGGGACTCGTAGCGGTGGCTGGCTTCCTCGACGAAAGCCCTGGCGCGGCCGAGCAGCGGCATGAGCTGCGGCGCCGGCTGGCCGATCGCCGCTCGGTTGAGTGCGGCCCTGAAGAAGGAGACGGCCGCCCGGCTGTCGCCTTGCCGGGTTTTCAGCTCTCCCATCGCAAGGAGCGCGGGAAGATCGCGCTTGTCCTGATCGAGCTGATGCTGGAGCGCATTTTCCTCCCCGGCGACGTCCTCGAGCAGATTGCAGGCGCGCGCGACCGCGAGCCAAGGCGGGTTTCCGCCCCGCCTGATCATCTCCTGGAACTGGCTGAGGGCTTCGCGCGGGTCACCGCGGCGAAGTGCCTCGACACCGCTTCGGGCGAGCTTTTCAAGGCCAGACTGGTCCATCGCCTCAAGGGTTAGCATGGTTCCGGGGACTGTCGAGACGGCCAAACCGGGGCTTGTTACCGGCGGCGCCGGCCCAGCGCGATCATGCCAGGCTGACGAAGCTGTCGAGAACCCGCTTTCGGCCCGAATGCTCGAAGTCGATCTCCAGCTTGTTGCCTTCGATCTCGGCAACCTCGCCATAGCCGAACTTGGAATGGAAGACCCGTTGCCCGACCTCGATGTCGCTTCGGCCCGGATTGCCCAGGCTGACTGCGCTGGCTCTGGCCTCGATCACCCGGGTCGGAGCGCGATCGAAGGCGCCGCTGCTCGCCGCCCGCTGCCAGCCGGGGCCTCGGCCCGTGCCCCGGGCGATGTCAGCGAAGGGATCCGCACGCTCCGACCAATTGGCCCGCCACAGGGATTCGCCGCCGCTCATCGTCGTTTCCTGCTCGACATGGGCCGTCGGCAATTCCGCGACGAAGCGCGACGGGATGGACGAGGTCCACTGCCCGTAGATTCTCCGATTGGCGGCGTGGAAAATGAAGCACTTGCGACGCGCCCTTGTGATCGCGACGTAAGCGAGGCGCCGTTCTTCCTCGAGGCTCGCGAGCCCGCCTTCGTCGAGCGAACGCTGAGACGGAAAGACGCCTTCCTCCCAGCCGGCGAGGAAGACCGTGTCGAATTCGAGCCCCTTGGCGGCGTGGATGGTCATGATCGTGACCTTGTCCGCTTCGTCGGCGGAATCATTGTCCATGACGAGGCTGACATGTTCGAGGAAGGAGCCGAGCGTGTCATATTCCTCCATCGCCCGGGTCAGCTCCGCGAGATTTTCCAGTCTTCCGGCGCTCTCCGCCGAACGGTCGGCCTGAAGCATCGCCGTATAGCCGGATTCATCGAGCACCAGCCGGGCCAGCTCGGCATGGGGCAGTTCGTCGAGACGGCCGCGCCAGCGGGCGAAATCGCCGACCAGGTTGCCAAGCGAGCGACGCGCCTGCGGAGTCAGCTCGTCACTGTCGAGGATCTGAGCGGCGGCGCCGAACAAGGAGAGTCCGGAGTCTCGGGCGAAGCTGTGAATTCTCGCCACCGCCTTGTCGCCGAGACCGCGCTTGGGCGTATTGATGATCCGCTCAAGCGCGAGAGCGTCGTCGGGCGAGAAGATCACCCGCAGATAAGCGAGCGCGTCCCTGATCTCGGCCCGCTCGTAGAAGCGGAAACCGCCGACGATCCGATAGGGAAGGCCGATCGAAATGAATCGATCCTCGAACTCGCGGGTCTGAAACTGGGCTCTCACCAGGATGGCGCAGCGGTCCAGGCGTCCGCCGCGGCGCTGGATCGACTCCAGCTCCTCGCCGACGCGCCGAGCTTCCTCGGGCCCGTCCCAGACGCCGATCACCTGAAGCTTGTCGCCCTCGTCATGCTCGGTCCACAAGGTCTTGCCGAGGCGGCCGCTATTCTGAGCGATCAGTCCGGAAGCCGCGCCGAGGATATGGGGGGTCGACCGGTAATTCTGTTCGAGCCGGATGATCGTCGCGCCCGGAAAATCCTTTTCGAAGCGCAGGATGTTGGTCACTTCCGCGCCGCGCCAGGAATAGATGGATTGATCGTCGTCGCCGACGCAGCAGATATTCTTGTGGCTCTGGGCGAGCAGCCTGAGCCAGAGATACTGGGCCTGGTTGGTGTCCTGATATTCGTCGACGAGGATGTAGCGGTAGCGCTGCTGATAATGTTCGAGAACATCGCGCCGGGTCTTCAGGATCACCAGCATGTGAAGGAGGAGATCGCCGAAGTCGCAGGCGTTGAGGGTCTTCAGCCGCTCCTGATATTCGCGGTACAGCCGTGCCCCGCGGCCATTGGCATATTCCTCCGACTCGCCGGGATCGACCTGCTCGGGAGTCCATCCCTTGTTCTTCCAGCGGTCGATGAGACTGGCGAGAAGCCGTGCCGGCCAGCGTTTCTCGTCGATATCGGAAGCGAGGATGAGCTGCTTGAGCAGACGCAGCTGGTCGTCCGTGTCGAGGATCGTGAAATTGCTCTTGAGACCGACCAGCTCGGCATGGCGGCGGAGCATCTTCGCCCCGATCGAGTGGAAGGTGCCAAGCCAAGGCATGCCTTCGACCGCCGGTCCGACGATTCGGCCGACCCGTTCGCGCATCTCTCGCGCAGCCTTGTTGGTGAAGGTGACGGCAAGGATTTCGGACGGCCAGGCGCGGCGGGTGGCGATCAGATGCGCGAGCCGGGCGGTCAGCGCCGCCGTCTTGCCGGTCCCGGCCCCCGCAAGCACGAGCACTGGGCCTTCGGTGGTCAGAACCGCCTGCCGCTGCGGCGGATTGAGGCCGGAGAGGTAGCCGGGTTCCTGGGCTGGCGTGGGTACGGCGTCGGTCACAGCGAACGATTAGGGAACAAGGGCGAGGGACTCAACGCTTAGCCGCTGTTTCGGATCAAAATGATCCTCGCCTTGCCAAATCGACGTTCGGCTTCCTCGCGAAGCCCTGCCGGCAGCTCCAGCACCTGTCCGGACAGTTCGACGCTGATCCAGGCGCCGGGCGCGAGCCACTTGCCGGAGGCCAGGCGATCGAGCGCCGCCTGCGCCAGGTCCGTAGCGTAAGGCGGATCCATCAGGACGAGATCGAAGGGCTCGGAAGGAGACGAGCCATGTTCGACCGTTTGGCCCCGAATTTCCGAATGCTCGCCGGCGCCGAGCCGTTCGACATTGGTCTTGAGGCTGGCGAGTGCGCCGCGGTCCTTCTCGATGAAGGTGCAGTGCGCCGCGCCGCGCGAAAGCGCCTCCAGGCCGAGCGCGCCGGAGCCGGCGAACAGGTCCGCGACGCGAAGTCCCTCGAAGCTTCCGATCCGGCTGGCAAGCATCGAGAACAGCCCTTCGCGGGCACGGTCGCTGGTCGGGCGGGTCGCCTGTCCAGCAGGCGCGGAGATCGGGCGTCCGCGCCACCGACCGGCGATGATCCTCACTTCCTGGGCTTTCCCCGGGACGGCGTCGAGCGGGTGCGGCTCGCTCGACGAGGCGCAGCCCCGCTCGCCGGATCGGGCCGCCCGCGCGTTTCCGGTGGGGCGCCGCTCCGTGACCGGGCAGGCTTGGATTCGCGGCCGTCATCCCGCGCCGGCCTCGGTCGAGCGCCAGTCGCGACTCGGCGGCCTCGATCCTTCTCATCGTAGCTTGGCCTGGCCGATCCGCTTGCCTGCCCGCGGGGATGTTCGAACCCCTTGCGGAAGGCGACCAGATCGTGCTGCCTTATCTCGGCAACCGCGCCTGCCGGAAGGTCCTCCAGCTCGAAGGGGCCGTAGGCGGTGCGGATCAGCCGCGACACCTTGAGCCCGAGATGCTCGAGGACTCGCCGCACCTCGCGATTCTTGCCTTCCCTGAGCTTGAGCTCGATCCACTGGTTGCGCCCGGTGCGGCGCTCGAGATTGGCGTCGATCGGGCCGTAGCGAATGCCTTCTATCTCGACGCCTTCGATCAGCGTTTCCAGCTGCTCCTGGCTGATTTCGCCGAACGCCCGGGCGCGATAGGTGCGCTCGACGCCGGTGGCGGGGAGCTCCAGCTGCCGCTTGAGGCCGCCGTCGGTAGTAAGCAGGAGAAGCCCCTCGGTATTCATGTCGAGCCGTCCGACCGGCATCACCCTCGGCAAGTCTCTCGGCAGCCGATCGTAAATGGTCGGCCGCCCCTTCGGATCGCGCTCCGTCGTCAATAGCCCTGCCGGCTTGTGAAATCGAAACAGGCGGGCCGGCGCGGGTGCCTTCACCGGCTGCCCGTCGACCGTCACTCCATGAAGCGAGCCGAGCAAGGTGGCGGGCGTTTCCACCGGCTTGCCGTCGATCGCGATCCGGCCCTCGGCGATCATCCGCTCGACCTCGCGCCGTGACGCAATTCCGGCGCGCGCCAGCAATTTGGCGATACGCTGAGTGTCTCTTGGCGGGGAAGGGGGCGGCACTTTCTGTCTCCGGTCTTGCGGGCCCTGAGGACGGCCTGAAACTTATTCACGCTCAGGCGATGGCCAAGATGGCACCACCGAACAAGTCGCTCGTTACGCTCGCAAATCGAACGACGAGGGAGGAGGGGCACTATCATGCTCTTCGGCAAACGCGAACGGCAGATAAGGCGGATCCTCCTGGTCGAGGACGAGCCGCTGGTCGCGTTCGACAACGAGCATCTGCTGAAGGAATCGGGCTATGAGGTCGTGGCGACCGTCGACAATCTCGAGGCGGCCCGCGAGGTGATCGAGAATGAGAAACTCGACCTGGTCCTCACCGATATTCGCCTCAACGGCGAAGGAGACGGCACCGGAGTTGCCCGGATCGCCCGGGGCCAGGACGTGCCGGTCCTGTTCGTCACCGCTTTTTGCGAAGAGGATCAGAAGGGGCTCGCCCTCGGCTGTCTCGCTAAGCCTTATTCGGATCGCGTCCTGAAAGGCGCCCTCGATGCGCTCGATCTCCATCTGCAGGGCAGGAAGCTGAAGAAGCTGCCGCCTCAGCTCACGCTCTATGAAGGGACCTGAGCCAGCGCCCGCTCAACCTGGTCGTGGAATTTCCTGATCCCGCCTTCGAGGGTGCCGAGGACGATCTCGTCGATCGATCCTGAGGCGAGTCCTTCCTGGCCGAGCGCCGCCGCCCGATAATCCTCGCCGCCGAAGACGCCCTCGTCGAGCAGAGTCCAGCTTCGCTCCCAATGGTCGATCTCCTCCGCCGTTCGGGGGGCTTCGGGGATGAGCATGAAATCCTCGACCAGGGTCCGCTTTTCCGACTGGGGCATCAGCACCATCAGGTTCACATAATCGGGGCTCATGATGATGATCGTCGCCGGGAACAGCTGATAGGCGAAGGTGATGACGGAGCGGAGCGCCGGCCAATCGTGATGATCTATCCGCTCGAGATATTCGGTCCGGCCTACAGCCGAACGCTGATGGGCGCCGATCGAATCGGCGACGCTGACGCCGTCGGTGAAGAAGCGGGCGATGGTCGACGCGTGGAGCCGCTGCACATGATAGCCCTCGAGGAAAGCGTCCATGATCAGCTTCCAGTTCGAGGCGACGTCGTGGGTACGGCTTCGGTAAAGGTGATGACCGGCGAGACCGAAGGCGTCGAATTCGGGCGCGAGCGCCTGAGCGTCGGCGAAGTCGGCCTCGTCGCGCGCGAACCAGATCAGCCCGCCGGCCTCCAGGCTGGGAAGGGCCTTCAGGTGGTGGAGCGACCGGTCGAGGCCGGGAAAGGTGTCGGGACGGGGCATCCCGGCAAGCGTGCCGTCGGCGGTGTAGGTCCAGGCATGATAGGGACAGACGATCCGTGGCGCGCGCTGGACTCCCTGCGCTTCGACCAGGCGGGTGCCGCGATGGCGGCAGACATTCCAGAAGACGTGCGCCACGCCATCCTTGTCCCGGCTGAGCAGCAACGGAATTCCGAAGCCGTCATGGGCGATGGCCATGTTCGGTTCGGGAAGAAGCGCCGACGGTGCGATCACCTGCGGCAGGCGATCGAACAGGCGCGCCTTTTCAAGCTCGAAGCGGTCCGGATCGGTGTAGACACGGGCCGGCACCGAGGCGATGCCTTCGCTCTCCGTGCCCTCGCCAGTGGCAAGCAGGCGGGCGAGATTGAGCTGGCCGTCGGTGGGCCGTTGCCGTGTCGGCATGTCCATCGGCAGATGATGTAACTTTGAAGCGGTCGGCGCAAGCGACGAGCCCCGTTCGAAGTAGCTTCCCGAAGCGGCCCGACTCGCTACAAGTAGAGCATGAGCGAGCATGCAACGACCGCGCCGCGAGGATGGCGCGACCGCCTTCCCGCCGGCATTCGTCCCTATACCGAGAAGGCGCCGCTCGCGGCCTTCTTCGTCGGAGTCTCCTCGGGCTTTCCCTATGCGATGATCGGGGCGACGCTGACCACGAGGCTGGCCCAGGACAATATCACCAAGTCGACGGTCACCGCCTTCGCCCTCGCTTTTCTCGTCTATAATCTGAAGTTCCTGTGGGCATGGGTCGTGGACGGCGTCCGCATCCCGGTTCTCGGCCGGCTCGGCCAGCGCGTCTCGTGGCTGATCGTCGCCGGCCTGTTCGTCATCGCGGCGGTTGCGAATCTCGCCTTTCAGGATCCTTCGGCGAACATCTTTCAGACCGCGGTCGCGGCGATCTTGGTCGGAGTCGCCGGAGCGACGTTCGACATCGTCATCGACGCCTACCGGATCGAGTTGCTCGAGCCGCGCCAGCTCGGCGTCGGCTCCGGAATGTCGCAATATGGGTGGCGGATCGGCTCGGTCGCGGCCGGCGCGCTCGCCTTGGTGCTGGCCGAGCGGGTCGGCTGGGAGCTGGCCTATCTCGCCTGCGCCGCCTTCGCGCTTCCGGCGATGCTCACCGGCCTGATCGTCGGCGAGCCGAGCCGGCACAAGCCGCCGACCGAACGAAGGGGAATTGGCGAAGCCATCACGGCTATCTACGGTCCGTTCGTTGAATTCTTCATGCGCAAGGGCGCGTTGCTCGTCCTTCTCTTCATCCTGCTTCACAAGATCGGCGACACGCTGGGGCAGCTCGTGCTTCGGCTGCTTCTCGACGACATGGGCTACACCAATGACGAGATCGCGATCTGGGACGTCGGAATAGGCTTCTGGGCCTATCTGATCGGGATCTTCGTCGGCGGCTGGCTCTACGCCGTCATCGGCATGAAAAGATCGGTGCTCATCAGCCTGATCCTGATGGGAGTCTCCAACGGGACCTTCGCCCTCCTCGCCATGGCCGGGCACACCAACTGGGGCCTCGCCGGAGCGATCGGGTTCGAGAATTTCGCCAGCGGAATCGGCGGAGTTGTCGTCGTCGCTTATTTCTCGGCGCTCACCGATCTCAGGTTCACGGCCTCGCAATATGCGCTCATCTCCGCGGCAGCGAGCATCGTCGGCCGGATCCTGACCGGGACGACCGCAGGGGCCCTCGTCGAAGAGTTCGGATTCGTGAACTTCTACTGGATGACGACGATCGCCGCCTTGCCGGGGATCGTCCTGTTCTGGTGGATGATGCGCGCCGGACTGATCGACGCGTCGGTGGGTACCGCCGGCAAGGAAGGCGAAGGCGACGTCAGGGCGGAAGGCCAGCCTCAGGCGGGCGGCTGACCATTCTTCCGGAGCACCTCTCCGGCGAGATAGAGCGAGCCCAGGATAAGGACGATCGGCGGCCGAGCGCGATCGGCATGGCGGGCGATCCAGCCGAGCGCATCCTCGACCCCGGCCGCGGTCATCGCTGAAAGCTGGAGTTCGCGCGCCGCGCTGACGAGACTTTCGGGACTGTGATGTTCATGGCCCGGTACCGGAATCGCGTGGAGGGTCAGCGATCGGCCGCGAAAGCGCCTGAGCACCCCGCCGGCATCCTTGTTGGCGAGCAGCCCGAAGACGAGATGGAAGGGCCGGTCGGCCGCGACGTGGCTGTGGAAATATTCTGCCACCGCCCGAGCCGCCGCCGGATTGTGGGCGCCGTCGAGCCATAGCTCGGCGTCCTGCGGCAGCAGGTCCGTCAGCGGCCCGGCCGAGAGGCGCTGGAGCCGCGCCGGCCACTCCGCCCATCCCATGGCCGCCTTGAGTGCGGAATCGACCGGCGCGACTGCTTTCTGGTGGCGGAGCATCGCGATCGCGAGGGCCGCGTTCATCGCCTGGTGGGAGCCGCGAAGCTTGGGCAGCGGCAGATCGATCGCTCCCCAGCGGTCGCGATAATGGAGCTTCTCGCTATCGGCGACGGCGTCCCACTCTCCGCCGCGCGGAAGCCAGACCGCGCCGACGGCGGCGGCCGCCTCCCCAACCACGGCCGCGATCGGCCCGGGATAATGCTGGGTGAGCAAAGGAACGCCCGCCTTGGCGATTCCGGCCTTCTCGGCGGCGATCTGCTCCAGCCGGTCGCCGAGGAAGGCATGGTGATCATGCCCCAATTGGGCGATCCCGCAGGCGTCGGGCGACTGGATGACATTGGTCGCATCGAGCCGGCCGCCCAATCCGACCTCGACGATGCAGGCATCGGCGGGCGTTCGAGAGAAAGCGAGGAAAGCCGCGGCGGTGGTGGCCTCGAAGAAGCTCATCTCCATGCCTTCCGAGGCATCGAGCACCTCGGCCAGAAGCGACGCCAGTGCCTCGTCGTCGATGAGCCGCCCGGCGAGGCGGATCCGTTCGTTGAAGTGGACGAGATGAGGGCTCGTATAGACGTGCGCCGTCAATCCTCCCGCCTCGATCGCGGCGCGGAGGAAGGCGCAGGTCGATCCCTTGCCGTTGGTCCCGGCGACATGAAGCACGGGCGGCAGACGATGCTGGGGATTGCCGAGACGCTCGAGCAGTCCGGCGATCCGCTCCAGGCCCAAAATGTCGCGGCCAGGCGAGAGCTTCGCCAGCCGGTCGAGCTGGGCCTGAACGGCGGGATGATCGGAGGCGGCGCGGTCCATCATCTCCCTGCCATTTGGCGGAATGCGATCGGGGAGCGGGGCCCAATCCACCGGTCAGGCCACCCCACAGCGCCTCCCGCGAGCGGGAGGGGGGAAGCCGTCACGCGGCCTCGCGCCGAGGGACCAGATAGTCGAGGAGCAAGCCGAGCCGATGCTTGAGCTCGCGCCGGTGCACGACCATGTCGACCATGCCGTGCTCGTGGAGATATTCGGCGCGCTGGAAGCCTTCCGGCAGTTTCTCCCGGATCGTCGATTCGATCACTCGCTGGCCCGCAAAGCCGATCAACGCGCCGGGCTCGGCGATCTGGACATCGCCCAACATCGCGTAAGAGGCGGTGACCCCGCCGGTCGTCGGGTCCGCCAGCAGGACGATATAGGGAAGGCCCGCCTCCTTCAGTTCGGCGATCGCCACCGTCGCCTTCGGCATCTGCATCAGCGACAAGATGCCTTCCTGCATCCGGGCACCGCCGGCCGCGGTGACGATGATGTAGGCGCTCCCGTCGGCGATGGCGGCGCGGGCGCCGGCGACGAAAGCGGCACCGACCGCCATGCCCATCGACCCGCCCATGAAGGCGAAGTCCTGGACGCCCATGATCGCCGGCCGGCCCTCGATGGTGCCGCGCGCGTTCATCAGCGCATCCTGCTCGCCTGTCTTCAGCCGAGCCGCCCGGATCCGCTCGGCGTAGCGTTTGGAATCGCGGAATTTCAGCGGGTCTTCGCGGACCTCGGGCGAAGGAAGGAGCGAATATCCAGGATCGAGAAGCATCTCGAAACGATGCCTGGGGCCGATCCGGCCGTGGTGATCGCAGCGCGGACAGACGTAGAGATTTTCCTCATATTCCTTGGTGAAGACCATGGCCTGGCATTCGGGGCATTTGTGCCAAAGCGTCTCCGACGTCTCCCTTTTGGGGAGGAAGGGGATTCTCTTGCGAACGCGGTCCAGCCAGCTCATCGGCAACTCCTTGGCCGCGCCGGATAGGCCCGGGCACCCAAGCTGTCCAGATTACAGCGTGGCCTCGATCGCCCGCGCCGCGAGGTCGGGATCACTGGCCTGGGTGATTGGCCGCCCGATCACCAGGATGGAGGCGCCATTGTCGAGCGCCTGGCGAGGCGTGATCACTCTTTTCTGGTCGCCGGTTTCGCCGTTTGCCGGGCGCACCCCGGGCACCACGAAGAAGCCGTTCGGCCATGACGCCCTGGCCGCGGCAACCTCGTTGCCGGAGCAGACGATTCCGTCGAGGCCCGACTCGCGCGCAAGCGAGGCGAGCCGTTCCACCTGAAGATGGGGATCCCGTTCCACGCCGATCGATTCAAGATCGTCGCCATCCAGACTCGTTAGCACGGTCACGCCGACGACCCGGGTACCCGCCGGAGCCGCGGCCTTGGCATCCTCCATCATCGAACGGCCCCCGCCGGCATGGACGGTGAGGATGGCCGGAGCGAGCGGACGCAGGGCCTGGATTGATTTCGCCACCGTGTTGGGAATGTCGTGAAGCTTCAGATCGAGGAAGATCGGCAGGTCCAGCGCAGCCATTTCCCTGACTCCGTCCGGCCCGTTGGCGAGGAAGAATTCCAGGCCGAGCTTGATCCCGCCGACATGGTTTCTCACCTGCGAGGCGATGGTCTTCGCCTGCTCGAGATCGGTGGTGTCGAGCGCGACGAAGATCGGCCCTTTCATAGACGAACCGGCTCCGCCTCCGTCGCCGCCGCCGGTTGGGGCACCGTGGCGCTTCCGGGGGCGTTGGCGACCCGGACCTGGGCCTGTGTTTCCTGGCGCCGCCGGACCGACCACAGACGCGTCCGGTAGAGGATGAGCGTCGGCAGGAAGCCGAGCAGGAAGGCGCCGATGACGAGCACGGGCAGCTTCACGTCCGCCTGCAGGCCACCCCAAAGGTTGAGCGTGACCACCGTCCAATTGGCATGGGCGAAGAGCACCAGGACCACGGCCAGGATCACCCAGAACAAAGTCTTCAGGAACTGCATGGCGCCTACCTTCCCCAAAAAGACCGTGACGTCCAGCCCGGCCCTGTCCGAGCCGGCGTCTAGCCGATCTCGGTTTCGAGCTCCGCGAAGAGGTCGCCGATCGTCGTCAGCCGGGGCTTTTCCTCGCGGATGATGGCCCGGAACGCCTCTCGCTTGAGCTCGGCGATATGGTCAGCGTCGATCGTCCGGTCCTTGGGGATGGTGGAGACGATGATGTCGATCATCCGGTCGGCGCCGTGGAGCCGTCCCCACAGATAATCATTCTCGCGATAGGCCCGGCAGAAGAAGGCGCCGAAGCTGTTGAACTGGATGCCCTTGAGCGTCGTCTGGGGATCGGAGTGACGGATGGCGGTCGCATCGAGCGGCGAGATCCGGTCGACCTTGATCGGATCGAACTCATCCAGGCCTTCCCCCTGGAGCATCGGCAGGGTCGCGACGTCGTAATAGGGATAGCCGAGATAGGAGAGGATGATGGCGCGGCGATCGGTGCGCGGAAGCGCCGACAAGGCGTCGGCCAGGCGGCGGTCCACTTCATCGTCGAGCGGCCTCAGGTCGAGATGCCCTGCGAGGACCGACATTGCGCCGATTGCGTCCGTTTCGGCCTGGCGCAGGATGGCCAGCCCTTCTTCCGTCTCCACCGGAGCCTCGCCGCGGGCGCGGTAGAGCTCGGTCATCTCGTTGAGGATCCGGCGGATCTTGTCCGCGCCTTCGAGATCGTCCGACTTCTCGGTCAATTGCCGGGCGACGAAACGCAATCGCCTGGTACGGAAATCCAGGTCGAAATCGACCAGGAAGTCGACGACGTCGGCTCGGGCCCCGCGGGCGGTCACCGCGTCGGCCGAGGTAAGGCCGGCGGCTCGGATCTGGCTCCAGACGGCCTGGCGGACCCGTTCGCGGCTACTTCTGTCGTTGCCGCCGCCGAGCCGCGAGATCGATGCAGCGACATCCTCGACAAGGGTGGCGATCTTGAGCTGGCCGTAAGCGGCATAGGCATAGCCGGCCTCGCGGGCGGAAAGTTCGTGCACGCGCGCCCGCCAGGCGGCGAGCCGCCGCGGAGTCGGCCGGACCAGGAAGAAGCTCGTTCCAACGGCGCGCTGGATCGCCGCCTCCACTTCGGGCCGCATGGAATCGACGATGTGCCGAAGCCGCCGGATCCGCCCCGAGATACGTTCGATCTCGTCCAGATTGTCCCGGATCGGCTGCTCGCGAGGGATATCCGACATCGCCCCGAAGATGGAGCTGAAGAAGCCCGGAAGCACCTTTTCCGCCCCGGAAACGAGGCGGACGCTTCGAAGGCCGGGCTTGGGATCGATATAGACGAAGCGGCGGTCGACCTGACGGCGCGCCGGCCGGCTTTCGAGCGCGGCGATGGCGGGCGCGAAAGGCGCGTTGGCGAGCACCGACCCGTCGATCAGGACCGCCGCTTCCGCCTCGCCACTGGCGGCATGCTGAGGCAAGGCCCGCTGAAGGAAGGCCGAGCGGCCCGGCCAGGACAGGCCCCGACCGGCCAGGACGCGATCCAGCTCGTCCACCCGGAAGGGCGGGAAGGCGCCCGGAAAGCTCGCCGTGGCTCGAGCGGCGAAGGTGAGCTCGGCCGCGTCGGCGAGCTTCGGCATGGAGCTGCCCTTGTCGCTGAACGACAGGGTGACCCGATGTTCCGTTTCGGTCACCTCGGGCGGCGAATTGAGGCGCAGCTGCTCCGCATGACCGTGGAAGTCGGTGACCGAGACGAACAGGTCGAGAGGCTGGCGCTCCGGCAAGAGCCGGCCCGTAGGCGAGCCGCGCTCCATCGCCTCGAACGCATCGAGGATGAGATTGGTCAAAGCGGGCCCGCCGAAAGGCGGGGCGAACCAGCGCCCGCGGACGAAATTGGCGAGCTTGCTCCTTATCTCGGCGCGATGAGCCGGTTCGACGGTCTTCTCGACGGTGCCGGAGCGGGCCGAGAGCGCCCAGGCCATGGGAATGGCGGCCGATTTGGCGATTCTGGAGACGCCGCTCACCTCGCTGTCCATGAGGCGGTCGACATCCGCCGAATCGAGCCAGAGGTCGGTCAGTGGATCGAGCGTGGAACCGGTGGAGATAGCGTGGCCGAGGAAGATGGCGTTGATCCCGCCCGCGCTCGCACCGGCGAGAATGTCGACGAGCACCCTGAGCTCGAGGCCGCTCCGATCGGCAATCGTACGAAGAAGCTCCAGATAGACGCTTTCGCTGCCTTCGCCCGCGCCCGGATCATCACCGCCGCCATGATAGGCGCGGCTTGCCTTGGCGACCCGCCAGATCTCCTTGGTGATCCCGTGCATGTAGACCGCGAGGCTGACTCCGCCGTAGCAGACCAGGGCGATCCGGAGTTCCTTTTCCCGCATCGATCGATGCGATGACAGGATGGCCAGCCCGTGTCGAGCGTGCGGCAAAGCATGCTGTTCATCTCCGTTCCTGCCGGTTAAGGCTCGCCCGCCGGCAATGAAATGGAACCCGGCGCGTAGGAGCGGAATTGCCGGGCCCGTGTATTTGAGGCGCCTTCTTGTCTTTCTGGTGATCGGACTCGGCCTGGCAGGACTGCTGTGGGCTGCCTCGTTCCGATTCACCGAGCCCGCCGAAGCGCCAAGCCCCGGCTCCGCCTTTCGATCGAAGACGGTCGAGCTGAAGGTCGGTGAACGCCCGGCGCGTCAGGGCGTCGTCGATTATGCCCGGCTCGATTCCCGGCTCCGCCAGCTCGCCGAGGAATCGGCTGTGGTCGGACTCGCCGTGGCCGTCGTCGAAGAGGGCGAGATCGCCTTCCTCAAGGGCTATGGCGAGACCGTCGCCGGAAGCGGCGATCCAGTGACGGTGGACACGATCTTCCGCTGGGCCTCGCTTTCAAAGGGCGTCGCCGGCGACATGGTCGCCTTGCTCGCCGAGCGGCAGCGACTGTCGCTGTTCGAGCCGGTCGGGCGTTACAGCGGAATCAGGCTTCCCGGAGGCAACGAGGCCAGTGCGACGGTGTCGGACCTGCTCTCCCATCGCCTCGGCCTGTTCTCGCACGCTTATGATTCGAAGCTGGAGGATGGCGACGATCCCAGGCTTCTTCGCGCCAGCCTCGCCACCCTGAACAACATCTGCTCGCCCGGACAATGCCATGCCTACCAGAACGTCGCTTTCGACGCGGCGTCGGAGATCGTCGAGCGGGTGACCGGCCAGAGCTATCGCGACGCCGTCCGCGAGACCCTGTTCGCGCCCCTCGGCATGACCAGCGCCAGCCTGACCCGGGAAGAGCTGCTCGCTTCGCCGAGCTGGGCCCGGCCGCATGTCGGCGGCAAGAATTCGAATCCGGTCGAGGTGACCGACCATTATTACCGGGTCCCGGCGGCCGGCGGAGTCAACGGATCGATCAAGGACCTGGCGCTGTGGATGCTTGCCCAGATGGGGGCTGCCGAGGACGTCTTGCCGCCTTCGGTATTGTCGACCGTACAGGCGCCGCTCGCGAACACGCCCGGAGAGGCCTCGCGTCGACGCAAGTATAGCGAGCGCACGTCGCAATTCGCTTATGGGCTCGGCTGGCGAACGTTCGATTATGCCGGCCATCGCGTGGTCGGCCATCATGGCGGGGTGAGGGGATATCGCGCGCTGATCCTGTTCGATCCGCAGCTTCGCTCCGGCGTGGTCGCGTTGTGGAACTCGTCGGCCGGCAAGCCCAACGGGATCGAATATGAGGTCATGGACATGATCTACCGCCTGCCGTTCCGCGACTGGATGCAGATCGGGGAAGGGGAGGCGGAGTCCGACACCGCTCCGGTCGAGGAATCCGAGAATCAGGGCTCCTGAGGGTCGCTCAGGCGGCTGGACGGAGCTCCGCCCAGATCGGAAGATGATCGGAAGCGCGTCGCGCAGTGGCGCTTGCATGGGCGCCGCTCGAGACGATCTCGAGATCGCGGGTGACCATGATCCGGTCGAGCATCGCGATCGGCCGGCGGGCATGGAAACTTCGTCCGCACGGCGCGAAATGGTGATGGGCGCCGAAGTCGCGAAGGCAGCCGCCGCGAACGCTCCATTCGTTGAGATCGCCCATCAAGACGGTTGACGGGTCGCCTTCGCGCTCGGCCAGGTGACTGAGGATGGCGTGGGCCTGCCGCCGGCGCCAGAGCCCCGACAGATCGAGATGCATGCCGACGATTCGAAGCACCGATCCGTTCACCTTGACGTCGGCGAGCACCGCCCCGCGCGGCTCGAGCGAAGGCAGATGGAAGAGGTGCCGTTCCAATATCTCGACCGGCTTGCGGACGAGAAGCGCGTTGCCGTGCCAGCCGATGCTCCCCTCGCGCGTGTCGAACGGCACCGGCTTGTAGTCGCTATGCTGCTCGAGCAGCTGGACCGGTATCGCGCTCGCTCGCGAGCCGAATCGACGGTCAGCCTCCTGGAGTGCGACGACGTCGGCGCCGAGCTCGTTCAGAACGTCGATCGTGCGTTCCGGACGCCGCCGCCGATCGGTGCCGATCGCCTTCCGGATATTGTAGCTGGCTACGCGGATCATCGTCGCGACGGTGTGAAGCGCCGGCCGAGTCCGCGCAAGCCGAGCGTCAAATCAATGAGCTCTTTTGTCGTTGAGCCGGCCAAGGGCGTGGTCGAGCGCCTTCGCGGCCTTGTCCGCCGCCGCGCTGACCGCATCCTCCACCCGCTGCGCGTCGGCATGGACGGCGAGCGGCTCATGGCCGGTCGGGCGCACCTCAAGGCTCACCCTCTTGTCATTTCCTCCCTTCGTCCCGTTGGTATCGGAGACGTGCAGCTCGACATGGGTCAGCCGCCTTTCGAAGCGTTTCAACTTCGTCCGGATCCGTTCTTCCAGCCGCTCATTGGCTCCGGCGTCTGACTTGATCTGGTTGTCGGTGTTGATCTGGACGAACATGCTTCCTCCACTCCTGGGTGTGTAGGGATAATGCCGGCGCCCCTCCTACGTTCCCAGGCGCCGATTCCGGCTGGATGTTCTTGCTTCGTTTCGGTAGGCTCGAACCATGGCCAAGCTCAAGAAGCGCTATGTCTGTCAAATCTGCGGCTCGATCAGCAGCCGCTGGCAGGGCCAGTGCGCCGATTGCGGCGAATGGAACAGCCTGGTCGAAGATGCCGCGGGGGTGGTGACGCCCTTTTCCGCCAAGCATGATCTGCGTTCGGGCGGACGCCGCGTCGAGCTCGTCGGGCTGGACAGCGAGGTGGCACTCCCCGAGCGAATCGGTACCGGCCTCGCCGAATTTGATCGCGCCATCGGCGGCGGGCTCGTCTCGGGATCGGCAACCCTCATCGGCGGCGATCCGGGAATCGGCAAATCGACCTTATTGCTCCAGGTCGCGGCGAGGATCGCGAGCCGCGGACTGCCGGTCGCCTATATTTCCGGCGAGGAAGCGGCGGACCAGGTCAGGCTCAGGGCGCGGCGGCTCGGACTGGGCGCCGCGCCGCTCAGGCTTGCCGCGGCCACTTCGGTCCGCGACATTCTCACCACCCTCGCCGAGAGCGCGCCGCCGGCTTTGGTCGTGATCGATTCGATCCAGACCATGTATTCGGACCTGATCGAGGGCGCGCC
>CAMPIH010000001.1 GCA_946886275.1 uncultured Sphingosinicella sp. | reverse complement strand
AGGCGTGGTGGGCGCGGCAAGGATTGAACTTGCGACCCCTGCGGTGTGAACACAGAGACTATTCCGCGAACCCGCAGAAATCCGCCATTTTTTCGTTCCGATGTCGCGGGACGAGCCGTGAACGGATCGGGAATCGGCGCCGATTTTACCGCACTTTTACCGCAGGCGCCGCGGCATGAACTTCCACAACCGCGTCCTCGAGCGGGTCATCAGCCACGCCCATCTCTTCTGCGGCGTCGGCGCCGGAGCTCGGGGCTTCAACCAGGCGAACCCCCGCGTCGGCAATGTCGTCGCCAAATTCGAATGTCGGGGCGGCATCGATGTCGACGCCGGCGCGATCCGGAACTTCAAGCGGCTGACCGGTGCCGAGGGCACCGTCATGGACCTCTTCTCGAGGGAGCAATATCTCGCCTTCCACGGCAAGGAGCCGCCGGCCGGATGGCGCGAGGCAGGGCCGGCCGACATCATGGCCACGTTCGGGCCCAGGGTCGACGTCGCCTTCCTCTCGGCGCCCTGCAAAGGCTTCTCCGGCCTGCTCAGCTCGAAACAGTCGCTCACCGACAAGTACCAGGCGCTCAACGCCCTGACCCTTCGCGGCGTCTGGCTGCTCTGCGAAGCCTATAAGGATGATCCGGTGCCGATCATCCTGTTCGAGAATGTCCCGCGCATCGCCAACCGCGGGCGCTACCTTCTCGACCAGATCTGCGCGATCCTCCGCTCCTACGGCTACAATGTCGCCGAGACCGTCCACGACTGCGGCGAGCTGGGCGGCCTGGCCCAAAGCCGGAAGCGCTTTTTGCTGATCGCCCGCCAGCGCGAGATCATCCCGAACTTCATCTATACCCCGGAAAAGCACCGGCTCCGCGGCGTTGGGGAGGTCATCGGCAAGCTGCCGCTGCCGGGTGATCCTATCGCCGGCGCGATGCACCGGGTCCCTGCCCTTCAATGGAAAACTTGGCTTCGCCTCGCCCTGGTGCCGGCCGGCCGCGATTGGCGGGCACTGAACGAGCTCGCCGTGGTCGACGGGGTGCTTCGTGATTACGGGATCCTGCCGGAAGGCCTGCGCGACAACGGCCTTGGCGTCTGCCGATGGGAGGACAGCGCACCGCTGCTGACCGGGCAGCGCTCGCCTTATCAGGGCCGGTTTTCCGTGGCCGATGTCCGTTATGATGGCCGTGACCGCTCTTCCACCCTCGGCGTCGGCACCTGGGACGGCCATATCGGCACGATCCAGGGCGAGAGCTATCCGACGAACGGCCGCTTTGCGATCGCCGATCCTCGCCCCGATCGATCGCTGAGCCTCGGCCACGAATATCTCGGCGTGAACACCTGGAGCATGTCGGTCGGGGCCATCTCATCGCGCGGCGGCGCCACCAATGGCGCCTACAGCATCGCCGATCCACGGCCCGATTATGGTCCGTCGACACATCGCTACGTCCTCGGCGTCCTGGACTGGAGCGAATTTGCCGGCGTGCTCGGGTCCAGCCCGAAGCCGACATGCGGAGCGAACTCGATCGCGGATCCTCGCGTCGACGGCCATCCGAAGAGCGTCATGCTGGGCGTCAGGCCATGGGCCGGCAAAGCCGCGGCGGCGGTGAAGGGCGATTGTTCGGTCGGTACCGGGCCCTATGCGATCGCCGACGTCCGGATGATGGGCCGGCCGCGCTTCAACAATACCTTCCGCATCGTGCCGATCGACCGCGAGGCCAATGCTGTTGCTGGCCCGGGTGGACCAGCCGGTGGCGCCTGTGTCGCCGATCCTCGCATGGGCGAGCGGGATTACGAGACGACGAAATACAAGATCACGCCATGGGCCGGCGCGACACGCGCGGTGATTGGTGCCAGCACGACCGGCGACGGGGCATTCGCCCTCGCCGATCCTCGAGGCGGCCCTGACGCCGGCGCCCTTCACGGCAAGTACCGCGTCGAGATGTGGATTGGCGCGGCGGCTCGATCAGTCATCGGCGGCCGTGATAACGGCGCTTTCGCCGTCGCCGACGTCCGCTGCAGCTGGGGCAATAGGCATGAGAACGTGCTCAGGGTCACTCCCGACCAGGACGCGGCCGGAGCGATCACCAGCGGCGGGCACAGCGTAACCGGTGGGCAGCCCTGTGTCGCCGACGTCCGCCGCGAGCATTACCAGACATGCGGGCACTATGGCGTCGTCGGCTGGGACAACTCGGCCGGTACGGTGTCGGCCACCCTCGGCCACGACAACGGGCCCGGGAATGTCGCGGATCCTCGGCCGGCTGAGATCCAGGAGCCGCTGATCGCGCTGCCGAAGCCAGAGGACCGGCTGGTCTGCCGCATCATCAGTACCGATGAGACCTGGCATCGCCCATTCAGCACGCTCGAGCTGGCTGCGCTGCAGTCGATCGTCGATCCGGAAGAGGTGTTCTTTTTCGACGAGGCCCGACAGACTTGGCGGGCACGGTACGCCTTCGACCTCGAGAGCTCGAGCGATGCGACGAAGCGGGAATGGATCGGCAACGCCGTGCCGTCGAAGTCGGCTCGAGGAATCGCCGAGACGATCGGCGAGACGATCCTCCTGGCCGAGATGGGCGAGACCTTCACCCTCTCGACCCGCGAAATCTGGGTGAAGCCCGGGGCGCTGGCCTTGACAGTCGACGCCCATCAACCGGCCTATGACATGGACGCGGGGCTGGCGTGACCGAGCGGACGTCCAAGCTGCCGACCCAGCCGTCCAGGCCCCATCTCTACACGGGTCCGGTTCGCGACCCCTATTGCCCGAGGTGCCATGCACCCATTCGGTCGCTCGGCCGGGAATGTTGCAGCCCTGATCTCACCGAAAGGAGAACTTGAGATGGCCGAGGCGGTCAACCATCCCGCGCACTACGGCGGCGCGGACAATCCATATGAGGCGATCAAGGTGATCGAGGCTTGGGGTCTCGGCTTCAGCCTCGGCAATGCCGTCAAATATATCGCCCGCGCTGAGCACAAAGGTGCAGCCGTACAGGATCTCGAGAAAGCCCGTTGGTATCTCGACCGAGAAATCGAAAACAGGAGGCAACAGGATGGATAAGGTCGACGTGCTCGACCACGGCTTTGTGCGTCTGGTCGATTCCATGGGTAGCGACCTCAGCGTCGTTCGTGCAGCTCGCGTCTCGTATGATGCGGCTTGGCGCGCTGGCGACAACGAGGGGTCGGACAAGCGACTGATCGGCTATCTCTGGCGGAATGCTCACACGTCGCCGTTCGAGGCTGTGACGATGACGTTTGAGGTCAAGGCGCCGATCTTTGTCTTTCGCCAGTGGCACCGCCATCGGACCTGGTCCTTCAACGAGCTGAGCGCCCGCTACCGCGAGCTGCCCGAGGAGTTCTATGTTCCGGATCCTGCGCTGATCGGCGAGCAGTCGAAGGACAATAAGCAGGCCCGGGTCATCGGGACCGGCGCAGTCTTGCACGAAGAGCTTTTGCTCGAGCGACGCAGCGTCGAGGTCGATCTCCTACGCGGCACCTGTGAGGACGCGTTCAACATGTACAGGCGCCTGATCGGGGGCGGTTGGCCCCGCGAGCTGGCGCGATCGGTCCTGCCGGTCAGCACCTATAGCCACATGTTCGCGACGGTTGATCTGCTCAACCTGCTCAAGTTTCTGACGCTGCGCGATCACGATCACGCGCAGTACGAGATCCGGGTCTATGCCGAGGCGATGAAAGAATTGGCCCGGGCGGTCGCTCCGGCGTGCATCGAGGCATGGGAACGCGGCAGGGACGTGTGATTGTCCGTCAACGACAGAAATCCGGCTTTCCGCGCGTCGCGTGCATGGTCGAAGGGTGCCGGCGAGGAACGACGCGGATTGAGCCCTGGCCGGATGGCACGATCGGGGTCGAAACGTGCCTGCCTCATCCGACATGGATCTGCGGCCCTCACTGGCGCCAGGTGCCGAAGCGTCTCAAACGCCGCCGCACGTTCCTCTATCGCCGCTGGCACAAGATCTGCCCGACCCGCTGCTATTGGCATCTGCCGCCGGGATCACCGGCTCGCCTTAAGGCGGTTCAGGCCGAGCGCCTGCTCGAGGAGAACTGGAAACGGATCGTCGCGGTGTTCGACGAGGGGCACATCGACGTCGGCGAGATCGAGAGGATGTTCGGATGACGTGCGAGCGCGTCACCCTCCCGGGCGGAGCAACAGCCATCGTCTGTGGCTCGCGACGGCGACCGAAATGCAAGTGCGGCCGTCCCGCCCGGCTGCTTTGCGACTGGAAGGTGCCGACCAAGCGGAGCGGAACTTGCGACGCGCCGATCTGCGACCGCTGCACTGTCTCGCCGGCTCCCGGCAAGGATCTGTGCCAGGTCCATGCGATCGTATTTGAGGAATGGAAGGCAAGCCGGTCGTGACGTTCCGCGATGGGAACGGGCCCACGTTCGACCATTACTGGCGCCTGCGCGTTCGGCTTCCCGATCGCCATGGGCAGCGGTGCCGAGTGGTCGCTCGGGGCAAGATGAACAGCATCCAGATCGAATTCGAGGATGGCGTGCGACACATCGTGAGCCGCTATTCCGTGCGGAAGGCGAGTTGGTGAACCTCTGTCGGTGCTGGGTCTGCACAGCGCTCGATTGCATGTTCCCAGACGAGGGCCAGCAGCTCGCACTCTTCGGAGATTTCCGAGGCTGGGAGCCGTCCACGACAGCCGCAAGAAAACAGGCGCTGAACCAGCATTACACAAGTCAAAAGTCGAAGAGGTAACAATCCGAAAGTAAAACTAGGCAGACGCGTTTTATTTTTGCGGTTGTCCACCGCTTCACCCGCAGTCAATCGCCAGTAAGGACCCGCAAACATTGCATTATTTACTTGCAATCAACCTTTGCGTCTCTATTTTCAGCCTTGCCCGGCGAGCGACGAGTCGCCCCGCCAGGCATCGAAAGGAATGAGCCCGCCGGCCAGCTCAGATGGCCGGCAACGAAAGGATTGGACCATGATGCATAAGACCAGAACCCGCCGGCCTCGCCGCTATGTCTCCCGCAGCCAATACCGTCGCAACTGTGAGGCGGTATGTTGGGGCGCCCTGCTCGCCGTGATCGGCCTCGCCATCGCCGCGGTTGCGGTAATCGCCGCTTCGGACATTCCTACTCACAGCGATCCGCTTGGCCTCGCCCATGGTGTCGCGCTCTTGTTCCTGATCGGCGCCGGGCTGCTGTCCTACGGCTCCTTCGGTGTCGCCGCTGGCCTCATCGCCAATGCAGGGAGTCGCTGAGATGGCGCCTGCCACTATCGCCGAGCGTGCCGCCGATCTGATCCAAGCCGGTCATTGGGCTGCCTCGAGCCTGCGCGCTGCCTTTGCCTATGCCACGTTCGGGCCGGGCGCCTATCCTAAGCCGGTCAGTGGCGCTTATCCCGACTATGCAGCGCTAATGGCATTCGAGCGCCATTGGATTGGCGCCCGGCGTCATCGCAATGATGGCCAGCTCCTGAGCGAAACCGCAACGAATAGAGCAGAGCGCGTCGGGAAGGCTGAGACGCTCAGCGCTTTGCGCCTTTTCGTCATCTCTACTCAGGGGAGTAATTGACATGCAGCCGAGCGACTATGCCATCGAGCCCCAGCGCGACACGTTCTATGGCACGCCGGAAGGCGCCGACGGCTCGACATGGTACGAGCACTGCGACGAAGCCGAAGCTACCCAATGGGCGGTCTTTGACGTCCGGGAAGGCGTCGGCGGCGCTGGCCCCGATCTCATTGAGGATTTTCTCAGCCGTGCCGAGGCCGAGGCGTTCGTCAAAGGCATCTGCTGGGGCCGGGGCGCCCGATAACGGCGAAACGCGCCGCCCGTCACCATGGCGGGCGGTTGCGTCGGTAGGAGCTGGCCGCCCTACCCTGATGAGCTGGCCAACGAAGGGAATAAGACAATGCTGGATATTATCGCCGCCACCTTCCCGCACCTGGTCGAGGCGCTGAGGCGCAAGGGGTGCAGCCGTGCCGACGCGGCCGGCCTGATCCTCGCCGCGCGCTTCGGCGAGCGCGCCACGGCTTGGAGCGCCGAAGATTGCGCCAAGGCTCGACGCGTCATCGCTTCCGCTTTCATCAACCGGCCGCGCCGCGTCCGGCTCGACGTAGGAGCCTGAGCCATGGCTGAGCCCGTTATGATCATGATTGAGATAGACGGCGGAGTCGTTGCCGGCGTCTATACCGCCGGCGTTCCGGTCCGATTCGTTATCGTCGACTATGATACGGAAGGCGCCCCCAAAGCCGAGACTCGCGCGGTCGATGGCGTTCCGGCCTTCGTCAACGGCGGCGATGCCATCGCCGACGGCCCGGCCGTGCTCAAAGCCTTTGAGGCATGGGACGGGCCGGAAGCCCCGGCGATGGAAACGAAGCCCCAGGCGATGGAAAGCGCCGCGGAGTCGGCAGAATGACGCGCCGGCGCCTTTCGCCAGGCCTAATGCGCGCTGATACGCTCCGCGCCATCGCCGCGGCCGCCAAGCGCGAAGCCGAAACGCTCGGACTCGCCAATGCCGCGCAGCTCGCCGACGATGCCGAAACAGCCGCATTCAACGCGCGGAGCGGCTATGAAGCCGCGCAAATGGTCGACACCGGCGGCTCTAGCCAATCGTGGGCGCTTCGGCGCCATGGCGCCGATTGGCAACGCAAGGGCCGGCGCTGGCTTGATCAGGCGCGCGCCGAAATTGAGGCCGCAAAGCGCGCTAAGAGCGAAGAGACAGAATAGCCGAAACGCGCCGGCCGGCTCGAGCTGGTCGACGCGTCGGAAGGGAGCGCCCGCCCCTTTCCTGATGAGGCAGGGCATTGAAGGGAAAAGAGCAATGAACGTTCTGAGCTACAGCGAAACCGACGAATGCGCCGACAACGTTCCACAGGAACGGTTGCGGACGATTTTCACGCTCGATCAGGCGCGGATCCTGGCCAAGGAGCTGATGCCGGATCAGGGCATGCAGCTGACCGACAATTTCGCGCTTTCGCTCCGTGAACGGGCGAACAGATACCGGGCCGAAACCGGCGCCAAGGCCACCTTGATCAGCCATATCGGCCGAAGGGGCGGCGGCATCGAGGCGTTGGTGGAAATGCTCGCCACCCATCCGCTGGACCGGACATGGGAGAATTACGGGAATTTCGCCTATGAGGCCGAGGCGGTCGACGGGACGCCAATCGGCGGGCTGGTCGAGGGAATCGCCTTTTCGGGCAATTTCTTCACCTATTCGTTCGGCTTCTATCTCGTCAGCAATGAAGCGGACGTCATCGAGCGACTGACCGCCGCAATCCGCGCCAATCAGCTCCGCGCCGACTATCTCGATCAGCCGCCCCCATTCAATCCGCGCCTGGTCACGGTCGAGCGCCACCGGTTCAGCACAACCCAGGGCGAGGCGTCGGTTTTCTATGATGGCGAGCTGGTCGAGCGCTTCGGCGACGACATCCGCATCCAGACTAACGGCCAATGGGAAGGCTACGGCGATCGCCACTGGCAGGACGTCGCGCGGCGCGTGCTCGCCGAGCGCCACGCCAAGGCTCGAGAAAAGGCCATGACCGACGGAAACTGAGGCGAAACGCCGGCCGATGTCGGATTTCCGATATCGGCCGCGCGTCCGCTCCCTTGGGCATGGGAGCGCTGATGAGCCAGCCCATTGAAAGGACAATGACCGATGAAAAATGAGACCATCGAGACCGCCGGCGCCGAGCTGGCCAATCCCTGTTGCGACGTCGAGCGCAAGCCGCTGGTCGACGCGCTCGCCTTCCTCAACCGTATCGTCGAGCGCCGCAATACGTTCCCGATCCTCAGCGCTGTGGCCATCACCATCGGCGATGGGGCCATGATCATGACGGCGACCGATCTGGACATTATGGCGGACGTTTCCGTTCCATGCGCCGGCACGGTGCCAGGCAGCTTTGCGGTCGACGCCGCGGCGCTTCGCGATATCGTCAAAAAGGCTAGGTCCCTGTTGAGCCTTTCGGTGGAAAGCGAGGCCGGCCGGCTGAACGTCGCCAGCGGGCGGAATCGCTATTGCTTGCCGCTGATGGCCCTGGAGATCTTTCCTTCGCTCCACGGGCCCGGCGAGGCCTCTATTCGCATCGATCTGCCAGGCGATCAGCTGGCGCGCGATCTGGCGGCCGTGGCGCCGGCCATGTCGAAGGAAGAGGCTCGCTACTATCTCCAGGGCGTCGCCGTTCAGGCGCGGGCGGGCCGGCTGTTCTGGATCGCAACCGATGGCCACCAACTGGCCAGGATCGAAAGGGAAGCGCCGGCCGGAAGCGAGGCCTTGCCGGATATCATCATTCACCGAAAGACGGTTGCGAGCATCTGCCAGCTCCTGAAGGGCGCCGAGCCCGCCACCCTTTCGATGGAAACGGACGGAAGCCGCATCGCGGTCGACGGTCCCGGCTGGCGCGTCGTCGCCAAGCTGATCGATGGGAGCTTTATCGATTGGCAATCAGTCATGCCAGGCGGCGAGGCGAGCCCGTTCGGTGACGTCGAGCTGCAGTCGGTGGCGCTGGTCGAGCTGGAGCCGCGCCTCAATGCCGGCCAGATCGCCGCTCTTGCCAAAGGCGTCGGATCAGCCCTTTCGGTGGAAACGGGCGAAAAGGCGGCGCTGCTCAGCGCCCGCGACTATCCGGAATGGCTGGGCATGAGCATGCTGCTCCGTCCGGACGCCGCGCCCAAGGGCTACGGCTTCAGCGAATATGAGCATTCCAGCCGGCATGCTTCCGGATATCTGCTCGACCTTGCCGAGCGCCGCGGGCTTCCCAAGTTCGCGGACGTCACGCTTCGGCTTACCGCCGATGGCCTGGTCCATGGCATGACGTTCGGAAAGGCGGAGTGGATCCAGCCGCCGGCCGTCGAAGTGATCGATTGGAACCGCATCGGCGCCCCCGATGGGGTGCGGACGGTCCAGCCGGAAGGCCATTGGGAATATGAGGATGGCGCCTATTCGGTGCCGATGCCTCGCACTCATCAATCGTTGGTCGCGGTGGAAATCGTCGGCGATGATGGAAAGGCGGAGTTCCACCATCTCCGCACCAACAAGGCCGGCGCGCTCGAGTTGAGCAAGGAAGCGGTCCGGACGCTTTGCGGCGACGTCGACCAGGCCGGCCGCGTCGAGATTCCGGCGCTCCAGTTCCTTCATGGCGAAATTGTCCGCGGCATGCATATTCCCGGGCCGCGATGGACCATCGATGGGAAGCGAAGCCGGCGAATGACGGACCGGGAGCAGCTCGACGCCTATTGCGCCGATCCGGCCGGCTTCATGGCTCAGCTTCGCGCCCGCCCGGCTGACTGTGATGTCGGCGCGGCCATCCAGGCGCTCGCCATGCTTACCGAGGCGTTGCCGCCGGCGCGCGTGATCCGTGTCGACTTCGCCGGTGAGGCGGAACGGCGCCGGGTCATTGAAGAGCGACAGGCCGCCGAGGAAAAGGCCGAGGCGATCACGTTCGCCGGGCCGCTGGGCGCTGTCATTGCCGGGCTGGTCCAGCGGGTCGAAGCGCTCGAGGCTGAGCGGGCGCCCCAAGCGATGGAAATGGTGCCCGTTTCGGTGGGGAGCGGAATCACCGCCGAATCGGTGTCGGAAACCGCAGAAATCAGCCGTTCCGAAGGAGCTCCGACGGTCGAAACGCCGGTTTCGAATCGCACCCCTCGATCGCCGGCACGGGAACGGCTGGTCCGGCGCTATCTGACGATGCGCCGCCAGCGCCAGATCGATCGCGCCGCGCTCGAGGCGGCCGGCGAATATGTCCGCCAGGCCGATGCGGAGCGCGACGCCATGCGGGTCGAAATGGCGAAGCCGACGCATCTCAACGGCCCCGCGCCGGCGCTGGTCGCCAGATTGCACCAGGAACGGGACTCGGCGGAAAGGCGGGCGGGAAGCGATGCCGAACGCATCGCCCAGCTCGAGCGCGCCAATGCGAGAATGGGGGAAGAGATGGAAAGGCTCGCCGGCCGCGCGATCCGGGCCGAACAGGCGCTGCAGCTCTATCGGACGCCGGCGCTCGCCTTGACGTACCAGGGCGACGCTCAGTCCGTCCAGGCTGAGGGAGCGAGCCAATGACCGCACTCGCCCCTCATCCCGCTCTGGCGCGCCGCGCGGGCGGCCGGGAGCTATGCCAGCTGGTCGACAACTGGAAAGGCGCCGTTCCGATCGGCGGCGCCATTGTCGAGCCCAAGGTCGACGGCTTCCGGGCGCTGTGGATCGATGGAGAGCTGGTCACCCGCGAAGGGACTCCGCTCGCCGGCGCCGATCATATCGCGGCACGCCTTCGCCAGCTCGAGCACGAAGCCTGCATGCCCATGTTCTTCGACGGCGAATATCAGGTCGACGGCTCTTTCGGCCGGACGCTGGCCCATTTCAGGGCCTTCGGTGGAAATGGCAGCGCCGGCACGCTCCAACTCTTCGACGCCATGCCTATGCGGGTCTGGCGGGGCGAAGATGCCTGCGACAGCCTGGAGCTCCGCCGCGACAAGCTGGATCGGCTGGTCAAGGGCAAGGAGGATGGCGCCGTCCGCCTGATGCCCTGGGCCTTCATGACCGACGTCGCCGACATCGAAGCCCGGGCACGGGAATATATCGCCGCGGGCGGCGAGGGCGTCGTGGTGAAGCAGGCGACGGCCACCTATCAGCGGAACCGGTGCGGGCTCTGGCAGCGGATCAAACGGGCATTGACGGTGGATTTGCCGATCCTCCGCCTCGAGCCCGATCGGGCCAAGCCCTATCTGCTGGGTGTGATGGTGCTCGATCGCGGCGGCCGCGAAATCCGGGTGCGGGCCGGGTTCAGCGACGCTCAGCGGATGGCATTCTGGCGCGATCGCGGCGAGATGCGCGGGGCCATTGCGGAAATCGAGGCGATGGAAATCACCGAGGCGGGCGCGCTAAGGTCGCCCCGGTTCGTGAGAATGAGGGCGGACAAGGGCCGCTGATTGGCATTGAAAGGAAGGGAAACGAATGAGTGAACATCAACCGACAAACCCGGTGTGGCAACCAATGGCAACGGCTCCTCGCAACGGCCGGTCCTTTGTACGACTGGTGCGCACCACGATCATCGGTGGCGGGCCTCCGTGTTATGAGTTTCACATCGAGCCGCTTCGACGGCGATGGGTAAGCCCAGACTCGGAAGGGGCGTGGATGGGCGCCGTCTATAGCCAAAGCGACGAGCAGGCTGCGCACGGTTGGTGGGCCACGCGCGTTCCCGTCGACCCGCAAGGACGTATTTTGATGCCCGTCGACGCCTTGCCCCGACCGCACGACGCGGAGGGTGTCCCTGATGGCGAATGAATATCAAAAGGTCCGCCTGGCAGTCAGCCATGGCCCCGATCTGCACTTCGATGGAAAGCTGCTCGGCGAATATACGACCCAGAACCGGGCCGGCACGAAGGATCGCTGGACTGAGCTTCGGCTCTGGGAGACGCCGGCCGGCAACTGGATAGCCGAGAGTGTCGGCTGTTCTTCGCGGGAAAGGGAAGGAGAGATCCGCGCCGCCGGCGTCGTCGAAGCGGCAGCCGGAGAGACCTATGGCGAGGCCGTCCGCGAAGCCATGCAGATCTGGCAGTGGACAACCGCGGCCAAGGCCTTCGCCCGCGAGCTCGGCTGGGACATCATCCAGAGGGTGGATTGATGGGCCGCCCAAGGCAGGATGATCCATCGCGATTCCGCTGGGAGGATCCGGACGAAACCGAAGGCCGGCGCCTCTACCGCATCAGGGCTGAGCAGGAAGCGCGACCATGGCTAGGCGGCCGACGGGTTCGGCTTAGAGGCGATGACCAATGAGTGCGGCAGATTTTGCCGAATGGCATGAGCTTTCGCCGGCGGAGCAGGCTCAGCGGGCAATCGATGGCGAGATTAGGGCTGCCGGGCAGCTTGGGCTGTCCGTCGAGCGCCTGAGACAGCTTTGTGAGCCTCCGCGGGCGCCCGTGGCAAAGCTCCGCCAATTCGTGCCGCGCTGTCATTCTTGCGGCCAGGCGTTGCCGCGGTGACCCGGTATCGATGGAAAGTGAGCGCGCCGGGCCAGCCGCCGGCACGGGTCGGCGACTGGTTTCCGGACCATCTGGCAGCTCGGCGGGACGCTGTGGATTGCGGCGTCGCCCGGGAGGACGAGAACGGCCAGATCTATCTAGACGCGCTCACCGAGATCGAGCCGGAGGAATCACCCCCGATCGATGGAAACGAAGGGGCTATTCGACCGCCAGTTCAGTCACGATGAACCGCGCGGGCCCGGTCGCCTTCATGCCGTGGCCGAATCCGATGTCGTTGCCACCAAAGACGAAGCCGACGCAGCACGCATGGGTAATCGCATCGCGAAAGCCGGCCGGATTATAGACCAGGGGCAATTCAGCGTTCGGATCGTTGCTCGATCGCTGGGTTGCCGTCCAGGGGCCGTCGAGCGGCGCGATCATCTCGAAATCCCCCGCCTGCAGCCGCTGGCGGACGAACGTCGCATACCACCGATCATCCTCGTAATCGCCTTTGGCGCTCCAGTTGTCGCCCTCTCGCTGGAAATACATTGTGATCTGGGCGGGATAGCGGCCGGCCAGATCCCTTTCTGGAACCGCCAGCAGCTCGGTGCCCTCTGCCATCTCGATCCGACCCTTGACGCGGATCCGGTCATGGCCGGCTAGGGAGCCGTGGTTGAAGGTGACGTAATCGACCTTCTCGCCATCGCCAGTCGGTACGTCGAAGGCAAAGCCTCCGCCGGGATGTGCTTGAGGGTGCGTCGGCACGCCTGGCGATCTGTCACCGTCCCACAGTTCTGGGCCAATATAGATCCGGCGCGTATCCACAGTGCCGCCTGGGCTGGGCGTCTTGCCGCACGTCGAGGCCGTCCGTTCAGCTCGGCGCACTCGCTTCCGGATCAGGATGAATCCGATGGCGGCCGCGATCGGGAGAGCGAAGAGCAAAAGCACGCCAAGGTCGCCCATGGCTCAATTCCTTTCGTGGAGGGGCGATGGAAAGTCGAACCGGAACCGGAACCGTCGTGAGAGCAGTCGGCTAGAACATGCTCAAAATCTGGAATTCCTTGTCGTAGCGAATGCCCGCCGGAGTATCGCGGGAATGCGTCGCGATCGGGGAATTGCGCAGATAGCCGTAATAGGTCTTGCGCTGGCGGTAGATGCTCGAGGTCGGATCGAAGCACCACAGGGCGACGCCGCGCTTTCCCAGCCGTTCGACCAGGGGCCCGAACTTGGTCTCGTAATCGGCCTCACTCATCCAGCCGAAGCGCATCATCAAGGTGCGCCAGATCTGGCCGGCCTGCTCGTCAGCGATGCCATAGCGATTGATCGAGATGTCGCCGAGATCCTCGACCCCGCGCTGCCAGCCAGGAGAGTACCAGTTGGCCGGGGTCAGCTTCTCGCCCATGACCAGCATGGCCGCCTCGAAATCGCCGGTATGGCCGCTGATGTCGATCCGCCACCAGCGCTGGCTCACCTTCTTCGGCAGCTCGATATGGCTGTGATAGAGGCCGTCCTCGCGCGTGATCGAGGGATTGATAAACGGAACCTCGCCGCTGTCGTAACCGCCATGGGTGAAATAGACTTCGGCCTTCCCGTTGAGCCCCGAAATCGCGCTGTCGAAATGCATCGCCGCCGAGCTGGACGCGCCAGTATAGACCAGGGTGGCCTCGTCGACATCGGTAGAGGTCCCGACGAGATAGGTGATCGTCGAGCCGATCCGGCGGATGAACCAATATTGCGACGTGGAATAAGCGGGGCCGGTAAACAGCTGCACGCCGTTTTCCCAGACGCGGGCGCCCAGCGCTGGATTGCCGGGAAAATAGATCGCACGATCGATGCTGCTGTTGGTGTTGTCCGTCAGCGGGTCGGTGTTGACCCCGAAGAACATATCCTTGTTCGTCGTGACCGGCTTGATCCTGAGCACGAAATCGCCGCTGATGCTGGCGAGCGAGACGGCGCTGGCATTATAGGCGCCGTCGGCACCGCTGGTCTTTTCCACCGAATATGGACCGCTGAGATTGACCGTGGTGGTGTTGCCATTGTCGCTGATGGCGCGAAAGCCGGGGCCGTCGACATCCGTCTGAGTGCTCGCCAGATTGATCCGGAAGGTTGTGCCGGGCAAGGCGTTCGCAGCCAGCATGGAGACGAAATCGATTGGCTTCGCGGTCCCGAAATCGCCCCTGATCCAGAGATTGCTGTTCCCGTTCGATTTCCACGTCATCCCGGGCGCCTTGAACTCGCCCAGGTGCGATGCAGGCTTCTCCGCCCGCTCGTTGCCGGTGGCGATCGTGCCCAATGGCGTGGGAATGACGGCGAAAGGAAGCGTCGGCATCTAAGCTCAACCCCAACTGATGATGGTGGACCGGTCCTCGCCAGGGCGGATCCCGAACTCGACCGCCGCGGCGCTATGTGCCGCCGATCTTTCGTCATCGATCACGGCGACGGCCGGAGTGGTCTGGCTGTAATCGAGCGTGCCGGTGAGGCTCAGCGCCTGATTGACGTCCTGGCGGAAGCGACGACGATCGGCGCCGAGCAGAGCCAGTCGGGCATCGGCCATGACCTGAGCGTCGGCTATGTTGTCGAAAAACGTCTCGACCGGCTCCGGACCGCTGTCCCGTGCCTTCTCGCCATATCTCGTCTTGGTCGCGCTGTTCTCCGCCTTCACCGTCCGCCATTGCTGGGTGATGAAGGCGACGCGCGCCGAAGTGGCGACCATGGATCAGCCGCCGAACAGCCGGCCGAAGAAACCACGCTGGGATCGTCTCAGCGCCGTGCGATGGTTCTCAAGGCAGGCTCGATAGATGTGGTCGACGGCGCCCGGGCGCTCGTTCGCCTTCTCGAGCTGGCCGGACTGGCCGACATAGCCCTCCATCCACGGCTGGGCGTCCTGGTGCCCGTCGGCGTGCTGGCGCGCTTCCGGCACCGGCACTCCTTCAACGGCCTGGAGCAGCATCGCCGGGATCAGCGCCTCGCAACGCGGCACATCGTTGGTCATTGCGGTTGATACGCAGGCGGCAAGCGGCACGCTGAGTAGCGAGACCGCGATCAGCTTCAGAAGCATTGCGAATTTCATCGATACCCTCCTTCACGGTGGCGTCAGTCTCCGCGTCGGAGGTGCTGACGTTGGAAACGGTGTTCATCGCTTCGGCACCGGACTCGATCGACGCTTCAGCCTGGCCCTTGGCGGTCCGGGCTTCCTGCTTCACGGTGAAGAAGCTGGTGCAGGCCGAGGGCCCGACGGCGATCAGCAGGACGATCAGTCCAATCGCGACCAGCGCGGCGATTATGCGGGGCGTGAAGGTCATATGACCAACCTCCCGCATTTGGTGCAGTTCTTCCCGGTTCGGAAAGGTTGCCAGGCCCGGCAGTTGTCACGACTGCACTTGGTGCGGAAGCTGATGACTAGATAGCCGATCAGGAGAGCAGGCCAAGCCAACGCGGCGCCGCAGCCGACCAGTTCGCCGCCATGTTGAGATTGGGCTCCCGGCTTCGTCATCTCGCGGGCGATGAGCAGCCAGATGGCAATGATGCCGAGGCCGTAAACGATCAGTGCGATTTGCCACCAGTCCATGGGGACCTCCTCCATTTGTCGATGAAATAGGCGATGGTGAGACAGCCGAAGCCGATGAGGCAGAGCAGCCCGAAGAGGTAACCGGCGAGCTCGCGCGCGAGGCGGCGTAAGCGCCGTTTCACTTAGGATCCTCGGGCGGAATGATCCTGGGCATGACGCTGAGGTCGATCTCGCCGACAAAGCCGGCGTGGATCAGAGTCAGCGCCTTTCGCCCGTGCGGTTTCTCAGTCCAGTTGAGCGAACCATCCTTGTCGGCGTGAAGATGGGCGGAACCGAGCACTCCGGCGACCGCACCACGAATAGACCGGGCGAGAATGTCCGCATCATCGGCATGATCGGTCCACGGAATGGCGACAAGATCGATATCGCGGGCGAGGCTACCGTGAACGGCGATCGCATAACCGTGGTGCCGTGCAACCATCCGGATGGGATCCAGGAGAGCCGGCAACATCACTCCAATGAAAGCCGCCGTCGCCGCCCGAAGCGTCGGATTGAGATGCTTGTCGCTCATTCCATGGTCTCGACAGGCACGGGCTCACCCGGCGGCTGCTCGATCGTCACCGTCTGGGGCTTGTCGCTCGGGCTTGAGGCCGAGAGCTGGTCGGTGACCCGCTCCATCTGGCGGCTGCTCGAGAGCGCCACGAGCGCGGACAGGACGTCGGCGAGCTTGACGATCGCGCCGCCGACAATGGCGGAAAAGACCGACTCCGCCCATTCGGGCATGTTCCGGCCGAAGGCGATGGTACCGATGATGGCGAGGATGATGACGACGATCCCGCCGCCGATCAGCATCAGGACCCGGCGATCGCCTTCACGATCGCGCCAGGCGTTCGGATTGCCGTTCATCGTCCCGCCCTTTCCCGACGAAGCATCTCCTCGATCAGGGCGTCGAACCTCTCTTCGACCTCGGCGAGGCCAAAGGTGCCGCCGTTAATGGCGCGACGATCGTCGGCGACGCCGGGCGTCGCGGCCTGGGCATCAAGGCCATGGCTTTTCCAGAACCATCCCGCGGACATCATGCCGCCCTCGCGGGTGCGAACGTAGGCAGGCACCTCGTCGACGCTGATGCCCATCGCCTTGGCGAAGGCGCTCTGATTGGCCCGGCCGGTGATCTGCTTCGGTCCATAGCCCCTGAACCGCCAGCCATCGCCAGGCTCGGTGTTACCGAGGTTCTTCCGGCCCCACTCGCCGCCATAGAGAATATTGGCCAGCGCCTCCTGATTGGCCGGGTGCTGGGCATTGCGGCCGAACCTATGTGCATCACCGACGCTGATGCGATGACGGCCGAACTTGGAGATCAGGGCCTCGGTGGAATAATTCAGGCTCTCCGTCAGTCTGGTAAGGCCGGCGCTCTCGACACTGATGTTGGCGAGAAAGCTTGCCACCTCCCGAAAGGTATCGATCCCCCAGCGGACGCAGGCGGCCCGGGTCGGCTCGACCCATTGAACCAGTTCGGCGAGACTGTTCTGAGGGAATGCGATCTTGAGCAGCGCGGAGTCGATCATCGCCTGAGCCGGCGACAGCGATCCGGTGATGGCTTCTGGCGGCTTCGGCTGGATCGGCTGAGGGGCCGGCACCGGCCTCGCCTCGCCAATCGCCTTCCATAGCGCGGCCCATGTGATCGGGCCCATGACTCCGTCGGCCGCGACGCCAAGGCGCGTCTGCAGCCGCCGCACCTCTGCGACGTTCATCGGACTTCCTTTTCAGATCCGTGCGGCCAGCCTCAGCTGGCGCGGGAGAACCCCATGAAGGCCAGGATCCCGAGCGCGAGCGCGAGCAGCCACGGCCCAAATCTACCCAGCCATTCGAGAAGGCCGACGGCACCATCGCGGCGGTTCTTGTCGGCCTTCAACTCATCGATCTCGGCCTTCGCCTCGACGAGATCCTGCTTCACCTGTTGGACTTCGCGATCGAGGCGGTTTGCTTCGATCCTCACCACGCGGGTGTGGATGTCGCTGACCTGGCGAAGAAGCTCGCCATTCGAGGTCTGGAGCTGTTTGACGCTGTCGGTGAGCCCCCGAAGGGCCTCGATCATAATCAGCTGAGCCGCGTCCGCCGGCGTGTGCGGCATCATCAGCTGGCTGGCCTCGTCCTGCGGCATCTTTACTCCCACCCTACATTTTCGGCCGCCGCCAACTTCTCGGCGCCCGTCTTTCCAGACCTGATCGCTCGCCGCGCCATCTCCGCTCGGGCTTCATAGATGGCGATCTTCCGGACCCTCGGGCCCAAATGCTCCTCGACAATGGTGGCGGTCTGAGCGAGCGACGCGCCGGCTTCCACGGCCAGCATGGTCAGAAAAGGCCAGCGCGCCTGGCGATCAGCGGCGGCCATCGCCTGGACCGTCGCCGTCGGCACCGACTTCAGATCCTGCAGCTCGTACCATTTGAGCAGTGTCGAGATGAGCCGCGACAGGCGGAACAGCCCTCGCTCGGCATCGTCCTGGGCCTCGTCTAGCCGCCGAAGCGCAACTGCTTCAGCCGCAGCGACGTCCTCGACGATCGCGCCATCGACGACGCGCTCGATTTCGTCGTCGGGCACGCGCGGCAGCTCCGCGGCGACGATCCAGCCCGGGTAGCCGGCCACCTCTCCGTCGATCATCTCACCGGCGACGTGCTGGATCTGACCGTCTTTCTCGATGCGGTAGATCATGCCGTGATGCTCACTGTTCCGGTGACGCTCATCGTCTTGGGTCCGCTGGTGAGCCGAGCGACCAGCCGCCAGCTATAGGCGGTGCCGGCCGTCCGTCCCGTATCGGCGACATTCAGTGATATTTGGCCCGTATTGTTGAGACTGTAGATGCCGCTCTCGACATCGATGGCCGGATCCGGATCGGAATTGACCAGGCTGCCGACGTCGGTCCAGACGCCGGCGACGTCGCGCTGCACCTTCACCTCGACGTTCCAGGAGCCGTTCGGGCTCGCCACCTGGGGATTGACCGTGAGCGTCGCGACGACGTTCGCCGTCGTCTTGCCCGTCGGCATCGTGCCGGCCAGCGAGCCGGTGATGTCAGTGAACGTCGTTGTGCTGAAGCCGGTGAAACCGCTCGTTTTCTGAGCGATCGTCGACGTTCCGCCGCCGCCGCCGTCTCCACCAGCCGCCGGGGCCGGCGCGATCGATTTCGTCAGCTTGACCGGGTGACGCGTCGTCAGTGTCCCCTGCACCGCCTTGAGCTCGATCGTCGCCTCGTTCGAGCCGAGGCTACTCAAGGTGAAATTGCACGAGCCGGCGCCAGAAATGCTCTGCACGCCGGAAGCGCTGGTGAAGCCGTTCACCGTGCCCGTGAGGACGGTATAGGACCAGACGATGCCGCTGGTCTGGGCAACCCCGTTCTTGAACAGCTTATAGACCAGCGTTCTCGGCAATTCTCCGCTTTCTGCGGCGCCGAGATAGTCGTAGCGGACTGTCGCCTCGGCAGGGCCGAAGCCGATGTTGCGAGTGACGTCGGCATTGTCCTCGACGCCGCCGAGCTTGGCGTCCCAGATCTTCCAGTGCGAGTTCGATGTCGTCGGCAGCGTCGGCGGAGCCGTCCCGCTGCCAGGCGTCGTGTTGATATAGACCCAGCGCACCGACTGGTTCTCGACGATATTATTTTCCCGATACCAGTCAGATGCCGAGTAGACCCCGCGCTCGACGTAGGGCGCGAACGTCGCGATCTCGTCGAAGCTGTGGACCCGCCAGGACCGCTGCGCGCCCATCTCGACGCGCCAATATGGCGGCCGGACCTCCATCTCCACCGAGGAAATCACGGCGGGGAGACGGCGGCCCTGCGCGTCCAGTGTCATCGCGGTGGCGCCGATCACCGGCCGGGTGACGAACAGCTTGCCGAGCAGCGAAATACCGGCCTGGGCATTGCACGGCCGCGCCAGCCGCTGCGCCAGCTCAAGCACCGTGGTCTGTTCCTTCAGCACCAGGTTGATGTTGTACGGCACTGCCGCATCCAGCGCCGTCAGCGATGCGCTGTCGATCGATCCGGACGCGATTCCGGCATTGGTGGCAATCCGGCTGATGATCGCGCCGGTCTTGCGGATCCACACCCCGCCGGGCTTGTCGCCGTCGACATCGCCGGTGATGACTCCGAAGGCCGGTGCCCCGAGCCGGACCAGTCCCTGCGCCAGGCATGTCGCCCAGCGGCCGTTGGGGATCGTCGCCGCGATCAGGGCGGCATAGCTGGCATGGTCGGCGACCTTCGCCCCGAAGTCGGATCCGCGCTCGTAAAGCGTAGTAACCGCCTCGATCGGGCCGTAGCCGCTGAACTGATAGACGTTGTTCGTCGCATCGATCAGGATCGGCTCGACGTTCGCGGCCCGGCCGAACACCCAGGGCTTGGGCTGGTTCTTGATGTCGGCGCCACCCTCGGCGCCGCCGGTACCGGCATAGCGGGCGGTGAGGACGTCCGCCTCAAAAGGCTCGGTGTTGACCTTGGCGGTCAGCGTCAGCCGGTTTCCCTCGGCCTGGAACCGGTCGACCTTGCCGACGAACAGGATGGTCCAAGGCCAGGCAGTGCCGCTGGAGCCGCCATAGAAGGTGACCCCCGCACCCGCCCAGGCGTAGCCGCGGACATTCGGGTCCGCCTTCTCCATGCCGTCGAAGAGCAGAGTGAACGATGCCTCGCCGGGCGTGATGTCCGATGAGAAGTCGCCATCGAACAACCTGATGCCCAGCGCCGGCGGCTGGTGTAGCGCCGGCCACCATTTCTGGCTGTTCAGGCCCGTGATGTTGCGATCGTGCGAAGAGGCGACGCGGACCGTAGGCCGAAGCCCGGTCGACTTGTTCAGCGGGGTCAGCTCGGCGAGGACAAGCATCGTCGCGGTCAGAAATTATCGAAGGGGTCGAAGAACAGATCGCGCGACCGGCCGCCTCCGGCCGCGTGCAGAAGCAGAGCGCCCATATTGGCGTTGAGGGTGTCGAGCCGGCCGCCGAGCTCACCGACAAGGAAGCCGCCGAGATGGTCGATGGCACCGACCACGGGAGTGGCGTTGTCGTTGGCGGCGCCACCCCCTCCGGTGCCGGTCTGCCCGCTGGCGATGCTGATCAGGTTCTCCTGATCGGACAAGGCCTTCTGGGTCAGCTTGGTGATCTCCTCGAGCACCTGGAAGTATGGCGTCGTCGAACCATAGATCTCCCGGGTGATCTCGTTCACCAGGCGAGCCGCGTCGGCGAAGGACTCGTAATCGACCTTCTTACCGGCCGCGAGGTCGGCGGCGAGAGGATCGTATTTGGCCCGCGCCATGGTCAGCCGCTCGCGCAGCGACAGGGCGTCGTTGTTGACGGTGAGATCGTCGAGCAGTGAGCGAAGGGCCGACGTCATCCGCTCGCCGGCTTGCTTGATCGCCTGCTCGCGCTCGAGTTGATAGAGCTGTTCCAGCTGGGCGAATTCTTCGGTGGTGGCGCCGGCTTCCTGGAAGATGCGGCGGAGCGAGTCGAATTCCTTCTGCAGCGTCTCGAGCGCGGCACCCACCGGGTCCAGATGCTCCTTCAGGCGCGTGAACACGCTCTCGAACTTGAGGGCCTTCTCGATGCCGCTGTCGATATCTTTGGCCACCTGGAGCAGGCGCTGGGTGCCCTGCCTCAGGCCGGCAATCACCCCATCCTTGATCAGGTCCAGAACCGCGGCGCGTACCGCCGCCTCGGCATCCTCGCCGAAGTCGATGGCGCCCTTCTTGGTCTTGGTGACGCCGCGCCCGGTCGGGTCGACGCGGTAATTTCCATCCCGCATGCCGATCGAGACGCCGCCGATGCCGCTGAGCACGCTGCCGCCGAACAGCTCCGCGATACGGTTCACCGTGGAAATCACGGAATCAGCCGCCGTATTGGTCTGGCCCCTGAGGTTCTTGGTGCCGGAGCTCGAGGCGACGATGAGTTGCCCATCGGCACCGAAGCCGATGGTCGACGATGCTCGAGGCGTGCCCTTGATCAGGCCACCGATCGTGCCGCCGATGATCGAACCGATCGCCGCCCCTACGCCAGGCGGCAGGCCGGGAATGAAATTGCCCAGGGCGCCGCCGATCTGGTTTCCGGTGTTGGACTGCCGGATGCCAATCGTCTGAGCGATGCCACCGACCATCTGGCCGATCGCGGCACCCTCCATCGCCTTACTGAGGCCGGCGCTGACGTCTTTGGCGAGACGCGGCCCCAGCACCTCCTGGAGGATCCCGGTAAAGGCTCGCGCCATGAAGTTTCTCGGGTCGAGATGATCATTTGGCCCGGCGAACTTGCCGCCCTTGGCGATGATGTCGATCGTTTGCTCGCCGTCGCGCAAGGCCGAGGTAAAGCCGAACATCTCGTTGAGCACCGCTGTGGCGCTGTTGCCCATGTTCGTCGTGGCGGAAGCAGCTGTCGTCGCCGCATCGGCCAACTGCTCGACAGCATTGCCGGCCTGAGCCGCCTGTTCGGGAAAGCGGAAGCTGAGCGGGTTTACGTCCTGTCCGCCGACCTTGACCCGATAATGGAGATGGGAGCCATCGCCGCCACCGCGCGCCTGCACTCGGCCAGTGTTGCCAACAGCGGCGATGATATCGCCGGCGCTGACGAAGGAGCCTTGAGTGACGCGCGCGCTGGATAGGTGAGAATAGGAGCTCGTCACTCCGCCGCCATGGTCGATGACGAGATAACGACCTGATCTGGCGTTCTCACCGACGACGAGCACGGTGCCAGACGCTGGCGCCTCGATCGCGTCGCCAATCCGTCCGTCGATATCGAGCCCTGGTGATCCGTCTCGGACGTGGGCGGCAAAGCCCTTGGTGATGGCCCCTTGAAGCGGAAGGCGACCGGTTGGCCCCAAAATCGGATTGTCGTTCGCCGCGGCCACGCCGACGGTGGAAAGGCGGGTGGCGGCCTGATCGAGAGCATTGGTGAATCGAGTTGCTGCAGCGATCACCGTGTCAATCGATTCGGCCTGATCGCGATGGGCGCCGCTCAGCGTGTTCAACTCGGCGCGGAGATCACCGATCGATGTCGCATATTCCTCATTCGCCCTGCGGACCTGATCCCGACCTGTGACGAAATCCTCGAGCTGTCGAAAAGTGTCCCCGAAGAGACGTTCAACGATGACACGAGAGTTGAGCCGGCGGAACGTCTCGCCGATATCGCGGCCGATGTCGCGCAGATCGCTTAGACCCTGCGGCGGATTGGCCAGCGTGTCCTCGAGAATGCCGCGGAGGTCATCGGCCGCGTTCAGATAGGCTTGCTGCTGGTCACGGATGATCTCGAGCTGCCGCGACTGCTCGCGCAGGGCGGCCACGCTGTCGACGATCGTCTGGCGCCGCTCCTCGCCGAGGGGCCCGAGCCGCTCCTCGAGCTGGTGGATGACGGAAAGCGCCTGAGCCTCATCCTCGCGGCCCTGAACCATGAGTTGGCCGATTTCGTAGGACCGGATCTGATCCTCGAGAAATTCGCGATACGGCCGCATCAGCCCGGCCTCGACCAGGCGGGCGGCCTCGGCGATCTGTGGCGCAAGCTCCGGGAACTGCTCGCCGGCGGCGGTCAGCTCACGCATCGCGTCCGCCGCCTGCTGGACCAGCCGAGGAGCCTCGGCGAAATCCTCGGTGATCTGGCGGATCAATCCTTCGCGGATCGCGGCGCCGGCGGCCTCCGCCTCACGCTGCATCTCGTCGAAGCGAGGCAGCTTGCGTCGCTGGGCCTCGGCCAGGATTGCATCGAGCCGGCGAACCGCCTGCACGGCCTGGTCGACCAGCCTCGGCTGCTCGTTCCATTGCTCGTTGAGCCGCTGGATCTCCTCGAGACGCTGTGCCGCGAGCTGAGGGCGATTGTCCTCGCGAGGGCGGTTGCGATCTTCCCGTCGCAGGCGAGGATCAAGCCCGCGCCCTTCCAGGGCCGCGATCTCCGCGGTCCGGGCGGCGATTTCTTCCTGAGCATTTGAGAATTCGAGGAACAGCTCGAGGGTCTCGAGCATCGTGGTTCGCGCCAGCTCGCCCGCCTGGACCATTCCCTGCAGTTCTCGGCGGACGGACTGGATCTGCGATGGATCGGTCAGCAGCCGATCACGCATGGACTGGAGACGCTCATTCCCTCCGAAACGCTCGCTGGAGATACCCTCGAGAATGCCGGCAAAGGGAAGCCTGTCAGGGCCCATCGCAATCGGATAATTTCGCTGAAGATCTCGCTCAGCCTGACGGGCCGCCGCCTCGGCGGTCGTGAGCGCGAGCTGGGCCTGGAGCCACAACGTCTCGCGCAGGGCCACGTTGTGATCAAGGAACTTGCCAGTCGAGAGATCGATCACCTGGCCGAGGCGACCGGACGCATTCTCGAATGCCCCCGCCTTTTCAACGAGCTCGTCGAGACGGTTCGCAGTCTCTTCGGTCTTGCCGAGGAAAGTCGTCAGACCCGCGACGGCGATGAAGAGTGCCGTGCCCCACGGACCGGAGAGAAATGCGCCGACCCGGCCGAGAGCCCCGTTCATCTGGCCCATTGCGAAGGCGGCCTGAGTGCCCTGCTGGATCAGGATCTGTCCAACGGGCACGCCCATCTGCGCCTGGATGGCCACGTCGGCGAACTGCTGGCCGAGCTGTACCGAGGCGAACCGGGCTGCACGGCTGGAAGCGGCCACCTGGTCCTGTGACTGGACCAACCCGCGATTGGCCTGGATGACTTGCTGCGTTCCGGAACGGGTCTGGTTCAGTTCGGTCTGAAGCCGCTCCATAGCGACGACTTGCTGATTGGCGCCGCGAGCGGCTTCTTCCGCCTCGATCGCGGCGGCGCGCGCAGCCTGGACGTAGAGACGCGTCGCCTCCGTCGTGTCGCCGCTCGCCAGCGCCGCCCGCTCAGCCGCCGTGGCAACCTCGCGCAGCGCGATCGCATGCGCCTCGGCAGCGGCGGCGGCGGCGCGATAATTGCCGACACCGAGATCCAGCGAGCCGAGCTGGTTGCGGGGCATCGCCAGCGCCCGCTGGGCGATGCGCTGAACCTCTGACATTGAGCTTTCGAAGTGTCGGCGCACCTGATCGGCGGTGGCGAGAGACGCCTGCTCGAAAGCCGCGAAGCCGCCGCCCGGTTGGTACTCATCTCTGATGAATGCCGGGAAAACCGACGACTGAGCGGGCATGGCTACCTTTCAAAACCGTCGTTCTGCATGGCGGCTCGCCGGTATTCCGGGAGCCTCGCCTGTTCGAGCGAGACGATCTGGTCGACGTCGACCCGCGCCACCCGGCTGGTGCTCCGGATCCCGACGAAGGCGACAATGAAATCCTTGCGTTCGCGGCTGCCGCCGATGGCGCCGCGTCTGGGAAGCTGGCGAGCCCTGCCCGGCCGGCCGAAACGATCGACAGTGACGTTGCGGACGATGAGCAGCGCCTCGCCGCGGTGGCGGCCCGGGATCTGGACCAAGGGCCCGATTCTCTGTTCAAGTCCGCTGCTGCGATAGCGGGCCGGGGTCATTCGATAGCGGCCAGCTTTGCGCTTGATTTCATCCGTCGAGATCCACAGCCAGGCGCTCCTCACCGGCCGGATCTCGGCCCCTTCGGTATACGACTCGATGGCTCCAACGGTCCGCTCGTTGCGGCCCTTGATGAAAACATAGCCGCTCGAGCTGAAGCCCTCGGCGCCTCTGCGCTTCACCCCATGCCCCGACTTTAGATCGGAACCGTAGCCGATGGCGTTGCCGAGCCGGCCGAGGCCAGCCCCGCTCATCGCCGCCCGGATCTGCTGGTGAGCCTGACGCGCCGCCCGATCGGTAGAAATCAGGGATGCCCGTTCCAGGCGCTGAATGCAGTGCCGGCGGAAAGTCGCGAACTGGCCCGGCCTGCCGATCGTCGGTCCACGCGCCACCTCAGCCGCCTTTCTTGTACCTTTCGAGGACGCGGCCGATGATCGCGAAGGCCCGTTCCAGCTTCACGGGCTGGTCGAGATAAGGCCGCCCATCGGGCCACTGGATGCCGCTCAGGCCGCCGCTGCAGTTGCGGTAAAGCCTGACGAGATGACAATCATGCGGACCAGCCAGTTCGGCGAAGGTCCGCTTGCCGGTCGAGACGAGATGTTCGACGCCGGCCCCGTCGATGACGACGCGCCAGATCAGGCCGTCGCGGACCCGGAACTCGCCGGCGCCTTCGATCGTGCAGCCCCCGTTGGCTTCGACCGTCTCTTCGTCGAACCATTCGGGGCGGCTGCTGAAAGCGGCGGCGATGGTGAGTTTTTTTCCTGATCCTTGGTAAGCATCAGGCGGAGATAGGCCGCGGTGCAGAGCTGCATGAACGCGGTGCCGACCTCGCCGACACCTTCGACCCGGTTCTCCTTCGCCTTTTTCTCGATGCCGGCCAGGGCTAGCTCGACCTCATCGATCCTCTCGAGCGGGACGGCGCCGCTCTCGCGAGTGTAGGAGACATCGAGACCTTCCCAGCCCACCGTGAACATGCTGATCGCGATCCGGCCGGACTCGTCGGCGAACCTCTTGTTGTCGGCCGCCATCTTGCTGAGCGGCCGGTGGGCGCGGATCAGCCGACCGGTGAGTTCGCTGACATGCTCCGATTCCGCAGGATCCGGATTGCCGCCCTGGTCGAGCAGTTCCCAATAGGATCGAAGCCGGGCGGCATTGGGCTCGAAATCGGCTGGCGACCAAAGTGCCTGGAGGGCCTTGAGCATTTCGGCACGGAATTGGTCCGCGCCGTGGGTCTCTAAGCCTTCGGCCATCAACCGATATTCGAACTGCCTGAGCTCGCGCCCGCTCGCCGGCCTGAGCAGGAAAACCGGCGGAGCGGGTACGTTGGCAAGAACGGCCGGAGTGAAGCGCTCCAGCTCGTCGCAGGATGCAGGCGCGGACGCCATGTCTGTTTCCCCTTATGTTGACGATCAATAGTACGGGAACGTCAGCCCGATCGTTTTCTCGGCGCCGTCGACATAGGCGTCGCCGCGCGTGGTGAAGAAGTCGCCGCCGGCCTGCGCTTCCGGATAGTTGAGGCGGGCGTGGGTGGCGACGAACCCGACATAATTGCCGCTTGCCAGGCCATAGAGCAGCTGGATGGCGTGCTCGGCCTGAGCAGCCGCAAGAGCCTGGAGATCGAGGAAGCTCTTCGACACCTGGTTGAGGTCCAGGGTCAGCGTCCGCCGCGTCTCGGTGAGCTGCGCCGGATCGGAGCCGCTGGTCTTGTTCGGGTTGGGCGGGAAGCCGACCCGGGTACCGAGATCCAGCGAGATCGATGATCCGCCCATGGCGAGTCCGCTGACATGCTGCTTACCGCCCTTGAACGGAGGGATGGCCACCGAGGACGTCACCACTGGCGCCGCCTCGTCGAGATCGCTCTGGGCGTCGCCGCTGAAAGTGCAGCTCAGCCGCGGATAATCGGATCCGCCGCCGCGCGATGCGGTCGGGAAGATCAGGCGGGCGCTCGAGGGCGCCATGTCGAGGAAGTTGTAGCGCCGGTTGCCCTGCCACAACGAGAAGCTGAGCACCGGCGGGGTGCCGGTGGCGGCCAGCGTGTAGGCGAGCTGCTTCGGGATTTGGTAATTGCCCGAATAGGCGCCGCCGGCGGTCTGGGCAATGTGGGCGACCTTACCGGTACCGATGTAATCCCGGATCATCGCCAGCGAAGCGGGCTGGCCGATCGTCCCCAGCGAGGCGAGCTGGATCGCGAGGCCGGTATAGAGATCGTCGGTCGCGACGGCGCTGACGCCGAGATTGGCCGTGGTGGTGGTGCCGCCCGCGGTGAGCGCCTCGGCCGCCGCCGGAATCGCCGCGGAGACGACGTTCTCGGTGAAGCCAAGAGCGCGAAGGACCCGGCCTGGAATGAAGGCATCGGCCGCCGGGGGCGAGGCGCCGCCCGGTCCGCGCAAGAGGATATCGAAGGTGACGTCGTAGCTGGCACCGAGAACGATCGGCCCCGGCCGGTGGATCGAGCCGCGATATTCCGGATTGTCGCTCTGGATCGGCGTCGGCCGCCAGGACAGGTTCGCGACGGGGATCGCGTCCGCGCTGGTCGGCGCGGCGTAAGTGGCGGGCGCGCTCTGCGCCTTGATCGCCAGCGAGGAATTGGCGGTGAGGTCGACCATGGCGAAAATCTCCTATTCGTCTGAGGTCACGCGACGTCGGTTTCGGCGTCGGGCAGAATGGGCGTGCCGGCGCGGCTGGCCTCGATGGCCTCGCGCATCTGGGCGTTGGTCGCGTCGGCGAACGGGATCACGACGCCCTCGGCATTGCGGGCATGGGTGACGCCCTCCTCGCCGGCGAGGTCGATCAGCGCGGCCTTGTCGAGCTTTCCAAGAGTCGGCGCCTCGGCGATCGACTGAGCGGCGCGAGCAGCGGCTTCGTCGGCTGAGATCGCGACCGTCTCGGCGATGACACCGGCGTTGCGTGCCTCTTCGGGCGTGGCGCCGTCGGCGAGCGCGTCATGAAGGGCGTTGAAATCGACACCGGCGGGCGGCAGCTGCACGGCAGCCGTGTTCTGGTCGGCCATCTAAGGTCTCCTGGGTTGCTGATCAGGGAATGAGCCCGGCGGCACCGATGATGGTCCGGTGATCGCCGAGAGGGGTCAAATAGAGAATCTCGATGGAAAGGGCCCTGGCGCCATGGTCGGCGCGGACATCCTCGTCTCCACCGCTGGAAATCAGGATCACGTCCTGAGCGACTCCGCCCAGGGTGCGATCGACAAAGAGGGCGGCGACGACGTCCGCCTCGAATATGCGAAGCCTGGCGCCGTTCGCCGCGGACGCTTCGACGCTGACGATCATGTCGAGGTCGACGCTGGCCCGGTGAAGGGTCTCGCCGTGGCTGTGGGGCTCGTAGGACGTGCGGTTGTGAAGGATGTTGATCGCGTCGAGCTCGGCGTTGCCATACTCCTCATCCTCCGGCCGATCGATATCCACAGTCGTCGCCGTGGCTACGATGCTCGCCTTCAGGGCGGTCAATATCTTGTCGAGGGCGGGCTCGCCGGCCATCAGACCGGTTTCCGCTTAAGCACGACGAGCCAGTTCTTGCCGCTGTCGTCGAGCCTCACGTTCTTCGCCAGGAACGCTTCACCGGGCCGCCTCGGCAGCTCATAGGTCGCGCCGGCCGCCTCGGTCCTGGTCGCTTCAGTCAGCGGGATCTCCACGGCGCAATCGCCCTTGACCACCCGTGAGCCGCTGATCAGTTCCGCCTCGTCGCCATAGTCGACGATCGCCTTGAATTGCCTGGCGCTGCCGCCAGACGGAGTGAAGGTGATGGTGTCGCCCAGAAGCGTCAACGTGGTGCCGTTGAGCGTCTCGTCGAGCGCTTCCAGGTCGACAGCCATCCCCTGCCCTCAGCCTACTCGGTCGGAGCGCCGCCGCCGGCGCCGCCCAGATCAGCATTGAGGGTGTCAAGACGCGCCTGCGTCTTGGCCTTGCCCTTCACCGTCACCGGAGCGTCGAGCCCCGGGCCGGTGATCTGGTACTGGCCGATGCCTTCGGCCTTGGTGACCGTGAACCGGCCGGCGTTGAAGTCGCCGGCCGGCGCCGCGGTCGCGGTGCGGGTACGCGCCGCAGGCGTCCGGGTGGCGGTCCGTCTCGGCGCGCTGGTGCGCGTCGAAGTAGATCCGCCGCTTTTCGGAATCACGCCGTTCCGCTCCAGGCGAGCACGATACTCGTCGGGGATGTTGGCGGTTTCCTTCCCTTCGTTGAAGATCACGAAGCCGCCGGGCGTGTGCAGAGTGTAGCCCCTGAGGGCCTTGGCCTTGAAAGCCATCGTCTTTCTCCTTCTAACGATCGGCTCAGGTGCGGGCGACGCGCAGGATCAGGTCCGGGCGCGTGTTCAGCATGAGCGGATAGGAGTAGATCTCCGGCTGGACCCACATATCGCGATCCTTGTCGCGGACGATGAGCGGGTAGAACCGGCGCCCGAGCTGCCCCGCCATGCTGAGCTGTTCGGAGAACGGCCCCATGACGTGGCGGAACATGCCCGGCACGTTGGTGGGGAAGATCACCGCCTGGTCGGTCGGGATCGCGATCTCCGAATTGTCGTCGGAGCCGCGATAGTTGATCCAGTCGACGCCGCCGTACCGGAAGGTTTCGAACGGACTCTGATTGCGCAGATCCGACGCCGCCTGCCAGTTGTAGAACGTGGTGCGGACCTCGGCATGGCTGATCAGCGCATCCCAGAACGCGTCACCGGCGAGGCCGATGAGGCGGGTGGCTGGGCTGGCGCCGGCGGCCCGGATGAGCGGCCGGACAGCCTGGGATCGGATCTGGGTGCCCAGAGCGCCCATGACGGGGCTCGCGGCATCCAAATTGAGGTCGATCGCAGCGGGTTCCGCGATGCCCCATTCGGTCCAGTAATTGGTGAGGACCGTGGTGCCGTCTGCGTCCACGACCTTGCCCTGCACCGCGCCGAGCCGCATGTGCTCGAACGTATATTCGGCGTCCTGGACCAGCCGCTGCTGTTTCCGGGCGATGATCTGCTGGACCGTCTCCAGCTCGGTGCTGCCGGCGTTCGGAACGACGTTCGAAATCTCGTGCGCCCGAAGCTTGTCACCCTTGGCGACGCGCGGGATGATGAACGGGCGAACGTTCTTCACGTCCGGTTCGGCGACCTCGATCGGCGCACCGCGAAGCGTGGTGCGGATCAGGGCCAGCTGGCCCTGCTTCAGCCCGACGCCGACCGTATCGGTAGAAACCGGATCGGCATCGAAATACTGCTCGAGGAAGCTCGGCTGGAACGGCATCTTGTTGACCGGTTCCAGCATGGTGGTGACGCCGAATGCGTCGTTGTTGAAGATGTCGAGAGTGATCGGCATCGGAGGATTCCTTTTCGAAAGGCGCCGTGATCAGGCGGCGTGCTGCGGGAGGACGGCCATGCCCTTGGCGCGCAGAGCCGCATAAGCCGCAGCCTTGTCGGCGTCGGCGATGCCCGCTTTGAGCGTGAGGTACGGCTCGAAGATGGTTGCGGGACCGCGAACGGTCGCCACGGTGGTGACGTCAGCGGCGGTAGCGTCGACGCCGTGGAACAGGATCGCCGCGGCCGCCTGGGCGCCATTCACAAGCGCGACGTCGTGAGGGACATATTTGCCGCTTGCGGTGATCCGCCCGAGCACAGTGCCGGCCGCGAGCTCACCAGCGCCGGAAGCGATGATGATCTCCTCGTTGATGATATTGTGAGCGGCGCTCTCGCCCAGGTAGGCGCCCGACCGCTTGGTGGTTTCGGTGATAACTGCCATCTTCTTTCTCCCAATTGCCGGCGATCAGGCCGGCTTCTTCTCCGTGGCCCAGCCGAGCTTCGCGAAGGTGCGGTCCCAGCTGGAGCGGGATTCCTGTTGAGTGTTGGTGCCCGTCGCTTCCGACCCGGGCTGGAGGTCCGGGTTTGCCGAGCCCTTGAGCCCGTCGAGCATGTTGTTGCCGCTGCTCCCCTTGGGCAGCGCGGCCAGCGCCGAGATGATTTCGTCGGCGCTCAGCTTCTGGTTGCCGAGCAGGGAAGCGGCGGCCTTCTCGCGACCGACAAAATGCTCGGAAGCGAAAACGGCGCTGTTGCGATCGACGGCCGCAGCGAAGCCGGCCTTGAATTGCGGGCTCTCGGGATCGGCGGCATCGGCCTCGGGCTCGGGCTCTTCGTCGGCCGGAGCTTCCTCGCTCTCGGCCTTCGGCTTCTCCGGGGCCGGCTCGGAATCGGCGACCGGCTCCTCCGCCTTCGGTGCGAGCTTCCCGGCGAGTTCCGCCTTCTGCTCGTCCGAGAGATTGGTGATGATCTGGTCCGCACTCAGTTCGCTGAGCGCCACCGTCTTGCTGGATGCGCCGAGGCGCAGCCCGTCAAGGAGCTTGTTCATTCGTACCTCCTGGTTGAATCAAAACGCCGCGCCCGCGGCCCGCCTCAGCGGGTCTCGTCGCGGATCACCTCGAACATCGCGTCGGGTGAGGCGATTGCATCGATCAGGCCGAGCTCGAGCGCGTCGGGACCGGAAAACCAGTCGCCTTCAGTGGCGAGAATATCCTCGACCGGGATATTGCGACCCATGGAGACGAGGGTCGCGAACATCTGCCGCGACTCCTCGATCCATGCATCGATCTTCTCGAGAAGCTCGTCATCCCAGCCTTCCATCGGATGGCCTCGGGCCTTGCGATCGCCGGCACGCCGCAGCGTCACCTTGATGCCATCGTTGGAAAGGCGCTTCGTGAAATCGGCCAGCATCGTCCAGACGCCGATCGACCCGGTGACCATCGTTTCCGGTCCGCCGATACGATCGCAGCATGAGGCCAGGGCATAGCCGGCGCTGCACGTCATTTCGTTGACCAGCCAATAAGTCGGCTTGCCGCCGAACCTGGCGGAGCCCGCATAGATTTTCTTGGCGAACTCGAAGCATCCGGACGACTCGCCTCCCGGAGTGTCGCCATCGAACAGGATCGCCCTGACGTCGCGATCTTCGCGGGCCGCCGTGAGCTTCTTGTCGAGCTGGTCGTAGCCGACCATGCCGGACCAGGGGTCGACGCCCCCGAGCTTGTGGACCAGCGTGCCGTCGACCGGGATCGTCGCGATGCCATCCTTCAGGCTGTAGAGCCGTCGGGTCGGGCGGTCGCCGTCGACCTCATCGTAAGCCATGCGCCGCAGCTCCGCGGCGCCCAGCGTGGTGCCATCGATCCTATCGAGCTTCGCCACGCCCAGGTGATCGAGCAGAGCGGCGACAAGGATTTCCGCCTTCTCCGGCCGGAGCATCAGCGGGACGTTGAAAAGGCGCTGCGCCAGATTGGAGAAACGCCTCATTCCCGGCCTCCCGCCTGCCTCTGTTCTTCACGATCAGCCTGGTCGGGATCCTCGGCGTCGTCATCACCGCCGCCGGCATTGCCCAGCGGCTCGGTTTGACCGAGGCCGTATTTCCGTTCCTCTTCCTGGTCGCGCTTGCGCTGCCAGCGCACCTCGTCGGCGTCCTGGCCCTGTTCGGCACACTCGCCATCCTGGCTGGAAAGACCAAGCCGCATCCGGATCTCGGCGGCCTCGGCCTCCTTCTTCGGATCGACCCAGCCCTTGCCGGGACCCAGCCACTTGGCCTGGCAGAGCGCGGCTCGATAGAGATAGAAATTCACCTTGCCGCCGGGCACCTCGATCAGGTCCCGTGCAACCGCTTCCTCGAGCCAAGACGAGTAGATCGGCGTGCAAAAGGCCTGCGTGAAGAGATGGCGATCGGCTGTCAGGCCGCGCCAGATCTCGTTGAGCAGGGTCCGGGCCGAGGAATAATTGATCCCGGTCCAGTCCTGGGAAAGCTGCTCCCGGCTGATGCCGAGGGCAGAAGCGATCGAGCCGAGAACCGCATTCTCGAAACCCGCGAAATTAGTCGCCGGCCGGTTGGCGCTGACCGCCTCGATCTTCTCGTTCGGGAAAAGATGGGCGAGGCGAACGCCATTGAGCCGCACATCCGCTTGCTCGTGATAGGCCATCCGCATCGACTGGTAATTGTCGAGGTCGAAGCCGGTCTCGTCGCTGTCGGGTGCGAGAGCTTGACGGACGAAATCGCTGTCGAACGGGCTCGTGACGTAGAGCCCGAAGATGGCGTTCGTGATCGCGGCCTGAAGCTCGGTCTGGTCGTAGCGGTCCAGCATCTTCATCCGGCCCATGACGGCCGTCAGGAGCCCCATGGAGCGGTGTTGATGGGCCCGCCGCTTGTTGATCGCATGGACGAACAGCGGCCGGCCGCTCGGTCCTTCGCGAGGAATCCGGGTCCAGCGATGATTGTCCCATGTCGCGCCGACGTCGCTGGGGTGACCATTGCGCACCCAATAGGCACGGGCGGCGCCATAGCGGTCGAGTTCGACGCCTCCCCTCAAGTCGGTGCCGTCGAGCTGGCGCCCGTCGGGGCGACCGTCCGGGTTGGAAAGCCGGTCGGGATCCAGGACCAGAACCGCCGTCGACATCATGCCGCCGCGGTCATCGATGAAATAGATCGGCGCCGCCGCCTCGCCGTCGATGCAATAATGCTGATAGGCGAGCCGAACCAGGCCGCCGAATTGCAAATGGCGCTCGACGTCGCAAAGCATCCGAGGATCCCGGGCCCAGCATCGCCACAGCGATTCCACCTGACGAGACCATTCATCGGCCCATTCGGCTGACATGCCCATCGCGGCAAAGTCGGGAGTCGCGCGCAGCCTGATGTCGGCGCCGACAACGGCATCGACGCGCCGGGTGACACCGCCCTGCGCCCAGCCATTGTTGCGATCGAGGTCCCGGGCCCGGGCGACAACCTTATCCCGGCTCTGGAGCACTTCGGCATCCGGTGCCCGGTTGGACGGATGCCACCCCGCCAGGTCCTGAGTGCCGTAGGAGGAGGCGTGATAGGGCGATGCCCCGAGCGACATGATTCCCGTCGAAGCCTGAGCCTTCGGTGCGGCGCCCACGCTGGACGCGATGGTGCCGGCCGGAAGGCCGCCTGAGACCAGATCCATCATCCGAAACTCACCGACATGGCCCGACGCCGGCGCGTGCCGCTCGTCACCGACACGAGGGCCGCGATTTCGCGATCGATCGCCGCCAGGGCTTCATCGAAATTGGCGAGGCTGACCGCATGCATGACGAGCTTGCGGCCGCCACGCGTGACTTCCTTGACCGCTTCGCCGCTGAGGAACTTCATCCGGGCAGCGGCGACCGCGGCGCGATCGGCGCGGAGCTGATCGATATCGGAGGCGGTCTCGTCGATCGTCGCCTTGTCGGCGATGGAAAGCTGGAACGCCTCTTCGAATTCTCGTCCGCCGGCCGTGACGACTCGGTTCAGCCACAAGGCGGTCCCGCCATCCGTTCCGCCGGAAAGGAATATCCGGGTGACACTGCCAGCGAACGAGTCCGATACCTTCGCCGTGCCGGCTGCATCGATTGCCGTCCAGGTCGAGGTTGAGATGGTGTCGTCGCCGAGGTCCGTTGCCCAATCGTGGCCATAGTCCACGACTTCGGTCGGATCCTTCGGGCGTTCCCAGGCTATTGCCAACTCGCTCTCCTATGCAAACCGGCGAGCACCGGTTGCCGTTGAAATTCTTTCGCTGTTCAGCGCGTCCTGGACTCGGTCAGCCTCGTCGGCGGCGGAAACGCGGTGGCCTTCGCCGGCGGTGCTCACCCGCCGCAATCCTCGAGACCAGGAAAGGCGGCTGGCCGGAGGGTTTCCGGCAACGAATGACGTCAGCTCGAGTGAAATCGATTCCTCGTCGGCTCGCCCCACGAGCAGGGCAACACCCAGGCCCATCGCAATGCTGGCATCACTGAGCGCCATCACCGGCCGGACCGCCACCAGATAGAGCTCAGCCGCCAAATCATTCTCGTTTGCGGCCTCGGCAGCGATACCCGCCACCAGATTGAGCGACGTGTCAACTTCGCTGGCTGTACCGGCGCTGGATATGGCGATCGCCGCCAGCGCCAGGGCAACCGCCGTATCGGCGACGGGAGCCGGTGGCCTGGCCGCCGCCAATGACACTGACAGCTCCGTCTCGCTTGCAACGCCGACCGACGTGCCGGTCTCGATCTGCAGAGCGACCGAGGTCTCGCTTGCCGGGCCTGTCGGGCGAGCCGAGCCAAGCGGCACAGCTGCACCAGTTTCCAGCGCCGGCCCCGTCTCGATAGCTGCCAGGCCGGGGAGCGCTGCTCCTTCAGATCCCTCGCTACCCTGCCCGACCGGTCTGGCGCTGCCCAAGCTGATGGCGGCGCTGGCCTCAACCGAGGTACGGACGCCGAGCCCCGCGCTCGAGGCGATCGCCCAATCCTCTTCATCGGCGGCGCCGACGACTCGAGCACTGCCCAGGCTGAGCACCTGATCGGCTTCCACCGCTGCGCCGGCGCCGTCGAGCTGGACCGCGGTGAGGCCGAGTGGCTGGTCGGCTTCGGACGCACTGCCGACAACGGCAATGATAGTGGCCGGCAATCCTAAGGCCGTATCCGAACTTTCCGCCGGGCCAGTCGGCCGCGCTGACCCGGTGGAAAGCGCATCTTCAAGGTCGGTAGCGGTCCCGACGGTTCCGCCGGACGCACCGAGAAGCGCCAGGGCGCCGCTCGACTCCGAAGAAACCGCCGCCGGAACGGCAACCCCAAGCGCCAGAGCCTGATCTGCGCTCGAGCCCGATCCAGGAGGACGAGCCGACCCAAGACCGGTTGCAGAGCTTGCCTCGTCGGCTCGACTGACGGGCAATCCCGCCGGAGCATCCGGAATGACAAATTCGACGAGCTCGACTTCCAGGCTGCGTGCCGAGCCGCCGCCGGTGCCACGCCCCCAGAGCCGGACATAAAGGCTAGCGTAATCGGAGATTGCACCGATTGCCGTCGTCGTTGCTTCGACCTCGGTCGATCCGACGTCAACGGCGGAGACAATCTCCCCGCGCATCGTCCCGCCGGCGTCGGGGCCACCCTCCCATAGCTCGCAATGGGCCTGAAGGCTGCGCCCGGCGACGTTGTGGCGCCATCTCACCCTGAGCGTCTGTGAACCGGCAGCCGGCGACGAACCGCCAGCGAGCTTCAGATCGCAATTGCTCGTGTTGGTATTGTTGCCCACCCCATTCGACAGAATGACGGAGCCGTCACCGGTCGGATTGACTGAGCTGTTGTCGTCGACCTTCGACCAAAGTGGCGCGCTGGTCCAGGAACCAGCGGCGTGATCAGAGGTCGGTAAAAGGATCTGCGCCATCTACGCGCCCCCGATCAGGTGGCGCGGAAGAATGCCCCAGTCGTCATCTGGATGTCCGCGCCGCTCGGTGTCTGGGCGAAATCGAACATCGTGAGAGGAACGATGTCTGCATCGGTCCCAGCCGTCGTATCGGGATCGTAGCAGATGAGAAGCTTGGCGATCGCGTTGCCGCTGGCCGCGGTCCATGTGACCGTCGGAAGCGAGCGTTCGCTTCGGTCGTTGGTATCGTCCGGAGCAGGAATCGCAGCCAGATCGGCATCGGTAAGAACCTTCCGGCCCATCGTCGACTGCTCGTTTGTCGTACCGGAAAGCACGTCGGCGAGCGTGTCTTTGTCGATCAGGACTGCGTCGGCCTCGAGGCCGGCCGCCTCGATCGGGATGATAACGATTGCCGAATTGGCAGGATCGCTATTCTCGACCCTGTTGTAGAGTTCCGCTGCCCGCCCCTTGGCGATATTGAAAACGATATTGGCCACGATTTCTCTCCTTGAGAAGAAACGGCCAGCTACTCGGCCTCCCCACCCCGCCTTAGAACGCAGGCGGCCCTCAGCGGCGGTTCAGCGCCGCCATTCTCTCCAGTGCCGATCGCTTCGTCGAAGCTACCGGTTCGGATGTCTCTAATTCAGGGATCGTCTCAACCTCGGCAGGCACCGGCCTCGCCCAGATCGGTGGACGGTTCTCCCAATCGATCTCCCTGCGGTCCGGCCTCAACTGGAGCCGGACGATTTCGTTATAGCCGTGGAGATCGAGGCTCTCGTTCGGGCCCCGCCGCTCCCAGGCGCCGTCGATCAGCACCTCTCCGGCAAATTCTTCGAACGTCGAGGCGGGCAGACCCTCGGCGAAGGTCACCTGGCCTGGTCCTCCCTCGGTCTCGGCGAGACGCTCGACCGTGAGCGACTTCAGCTTGTGAACGCCGACGTCCCATTCGAGCAGGACTGGCGTCACCTTCCGGCCTTCCTCGTCGACATTGACGTCGCGGCCCTTCGGCGGAAGCTCCGGGGCCGTCGGCGATTTCGCACCCTTGATCAGCCGGACCTTGTGCCAGGGCTGCGAAGCCTTCCCCCAGAAATGACCCTTTCGCGCCATCCGGCGAGCGAACTCGCGGGCCTTCCAGGTGACATGGCCGTCGCCGGTGTCGATGGCGACGCCGGCGATCGGCATCAACATCGTCGGATCGTCGAGAACAACCAGCTCCCGCTTCAGCACCTGGTCCTCGAGCACGGACCAGTCCTCGATCCGCTCTGCCGGCCGGATGTCGATGTCCCGGCTTCCGACGCGCCGCGTCGTGATGGTGAAGCGCTCGATCACCCAGGATCGGCCCTCGAGATCCCAGCCGAGGATCATGACGTCGAACTTCCGGTGGCCGACGTCGACCGCCGCGGTGACGAACCAGACGTCGGAAGGCACGGTGCCTGCGACAAACCGCTCGATCTGCGTCGCTGCTTCCGCCCGCTGTCTCAGCCGGACCGGATCGATGGCCTTCGCGCCCTCGCCTGCGCCTTCATAGACCTCGCCGAGCACCTTGGCGGTGACCTCGCGGAGCCGTTCCGATTTCTTCGTCCGCTCGAACACGAGCACCGCGCTGACGTAGCGACGCGCGAGATCGCTCCATGGCACCCAGGGCGACATCGAGCCGTGGATCCAGAAACCCATCACTCGCTTCGATCGCGGCTCGCCGATGACTCGGCCCTTGCGGTCGATCGACTGTCCCTCGTGCACCCACTTGCCGCTGAGCAGCATCGCCGGCTTGTGGACGTCGGCGGCCTTCTTACCGCAGTGCGGGCATTTCAGCCCGGCGCTGGCTTCGACGTGATCTAGCATCTCGTCGTCGCTCACATTGCGGAGCCTCTCATAATCGAGCATCCAGCGATGCCCGTCGGCTGCCGTCGGGCATGGGCTGGCCCAGCCCCTGCAATGAGGGCACGGCATGTACCAGATGCCCCGGCTCGATTCCTTCCAGGCCGCGGCGACGCCGCTCGTCCAGCCGCGATCCATGTGGCTGCAGAGATAGCCCTTGAAGCGCGTGCCGGCCGTCGTGCCGCGGGTTTTCACCTGGTCGACGAATGACGGCACCAGCTTCTTGTTGGCGGCATCGATCTCGTCGCCGACGATGAACCCGGCGTCGCGCCCGGTCACCGTCCGGGAATTGAGCTGCAGCCACTCGATCAGCCGCCCAGCGAGCTTCTTGCGCGCCAGCTTGTTGTCCGATTTGCCGGAACCGATCTTGGCCCGGACGTCGGCGTGAAGCTCGAACATCTTGGCGACGTGGCGATCGACATAGCTGTCCCGCTCGCTGTCGCTGGGCAGATACCAGAGCACGTCTGGCAACGGCCCGAACTTCATCAGCTTGAACAGGTGGTTTTCCGCCGCGATCGTGCCGCCGACGCGGCCGGGCTTTGGAACGATCACCAGCCCGACTTCGGGATCGTCGAGCGCGTCCTGAATTCCATTGATGAACGGCGTCAGCTCCGGATCCCAGAGCGACGCCCCGCGACCGACCTTATGCGGGATCAGTCGATATTTGGCGGCGCATTCCGTCGTCGAGATGCGTTCCGGCGGCGTAAGCAACTGCACCGCATCGGCGACGATCGGTCCGACACGGCAGAGAAATTCGCCCGATGCCAGCTGCTCGAGCTCGGCCTCCAGGGCCTCAATGCTTGGCAGCATTCCATTTCTCGATGCGCCGTTCCAGCCGGCTACGGACCGTGACCAGGACGTTGCCCAGCTCGTCCTCGACCTCTCGGCGGAATGACGGGTCCCAGCGGCCGGCCGGATCGAGCTTCGACGAAATCGCCATCGTCTCCGCCTGCATTGTCGTCATCATGTCCCAGGCCAGGCTTTCGACTTCCGAGCGCTCGAGCAGCTCGCGCTGCTTCTGCCGCTCGATTCTCATCTTGGTCTGGGCGTCGACCAGGGCGTTGATCGCCCGAGCATCCTCGAGCATCTCGCGGGCAGCGGAGCCGGAACCCGGGGGGTTCGCCGAGCCGGCGGGGAAACTGGCCGAACCGGACGATCGAATTCCGGCAAGAGACGCCGCTCGCGCCTTCCGCCGCTCGCGGTCGGCTATCACCGCCCGAGCCGTTGCAATCATCCTGTCGAGCGCCTTCGCGGCCTCGAATTCCCACGGGACCCCTTCGGAGCCTCGCCGCTTGACCGGGAACTCGGGATCCCGATCGATGATCGTTTTCAGGTTTCGCCAGCTCATGCCGGCGGCGCCGGCCATTTCCTCGGCGTTGAGCAGGATCTTCTTGCGCCCGATCTGCTTCCGGGCGGCGAGCAAGAGCTCAAGCCGGGCGCCGGGGTCGCTCGGGAGGCGCATCAATGGCCCCTTGCTAACTGTTGAGGCAGCCGACCCGCGCATCCCTGCGCGCGACCACCGTTTGTTCCATGTCTTACGACTTCACCGAAAGCGGGGTGCCTCGGATCTTCAGTGGCGAGGTCTGATATCCCTGTAGCGGGCCAAACCATCTCGCCTAAGCCGCTTTGGCGGCGGTGCCCGATCGGGCTTCGCCGGATCCTATACCTTCAACAGGCTGCAGAATGAAAGTCGAAATTTTCACGCGGCGGTGCCGGCCGAACAGCGAGACCCACAATGCGGCCTTGCGGCCGTCGCAACTTTCGACGGTACCGACGAGCCCTTCGAAGCTGCCCCCGGTGATGCGCACCCGCGATCCATCGGCAAATGCGCTCGTCCAGCGGCGAGGCTTAGCCAAATCTTCAGCCTCCCGAAGCGGCTTCAGATCGTCATCCAGGATGACGGGTATCCGACCGGCGTGACGGAACACCGAGAAGTCACGATGCGCAGGGAGTCGGCCGCCGGCGCCGCGCCGCGGCTTCTCCGGCATCGCCGCCAGCTCGAGCAGATTCAGCAGATGTCGTTCCCGGGCGAATATATATTGGGGGATCAGCGGCAGTTCGACGTTGCGCTTGGCGTTCGCCCTCGGCACCCTCACCCGGAACCTCCGGACCGGCGTCCAGACCTTGTAGCCGTCCTCGGCGAGCGATTGCGCCAGACGAAGCGTCGAGCTCGCCGTTGTCCGGAGCACTATCCATCCCTGACCGGCCGCCTCGGCGCCGATCCCCTCCCCATTACGCACCTCGCTCACTCCTCGCGCCATGAACCTTGTCCGCCAGATCCCTCAGTCGCTCCCGATCGTCAGGCAGCTCGAGCCAGGTTGGATCGATCGCGACGAATCCGGTCCGCTGGTAAGCCGATTGGGCAATTCGCCTGGCCGCGGCTGGGTCAGGCGAGTCGGACCGAGCCGCCCAGGACCCCAACGGAGAGCTGAGCCGGCTCATTTCGGCGCCGCCGCGGCTCGCCGGCCATAATCACGATCGATGGCCGAATAGAGCGAATTGTCGTCGGCGCGCGCCGCTCCGTTGCGATCGTCGCCCCTGACCGGAAACAGACCCATCCAGCAGTGGAATTCGGACTGCCGAAGGACTGCTACCGGGTCCTGTCCCTCCGCTCGAAGCCTGGCCAGATCGTCGAGCGCCATCTTCTCGGCTCGCTGGGTGAGGGGTTTCTTGATCCTCACCCTCATCGCCTTGAACCCGGCCCACTCCTCCCGTGGAACCCAATCGGGAAGATCGCCCGCACCATTAGAGTGAGGTTTATCCTCACTCTTATCTGGCTTCTGGCTTCTGGCTTCTGGGGCCGGACTTTTGCCGTTGCCTTTGCCGGCGTTTTGCCGCGACAAATCTGAATTATTGTGGAATTTCAGATTTGTAGTCTCTGCTCCTTTTGCGCCTGCTTTCGCTCTTTTTTTCGAAAGTTCGGCGTCTTTTCGCAATCTACGGTTGTAGATCACGCCTGCCCTGGTGCGCGAAAAGACCGCTCTCCGTTCCAGTTCCTCAACGAGGGCCGCTACCGTCTCTTCAGGCTGCCCGACATAAACTGCCAGGTCCGCCATGGTGCACGGCTCGCTACCAACCCTGAGTTCCCCTTTGGGAGAGGCTTTCGCCATCAGGCACAGCATTCTCATCCACAGCCCCTGCGCGGCGAGGCTGCTCATACGAAGGCCAGGATCGGCCTCGTAATCGGTCCAGAACCATTTGCTCCAGGGTTCTGCCGTCATCCGCGCACCGCCTGGTAGGCGCCGAGGAAATCGCCGAAGCGGCTGCCCTCGGTGCCGTTGCGCCGCTTGGCACAGATGAATTCGATACGGCCCTGGCAGGCGGCGAGGCGGCGCTCCCATTCGGCGCGCTTCTCATCGGCTAGATCGGGCTCCGGCTCCTTGCGGAGATAATATTCGAGGCGGAGGAAGAAGAGCACGGCGTCGGCGTCCTGCTCGATCTGTCCGCTTTCCCTGAGATCGGCGAGCTGTGGCCGCTTGTCCGCCCGCTCCTCGACCTTCCGGCTGAGCTGGGACAGGGCGAACACGGCGATACCATGCTCCTTGGCGATCTCCTTGAGCGATCGGCTGATCTCGCCGACGGCTTCGAACCGATCCATCTTGCCGTCGGCCCTGAGCAGCTGGAGATAGTCGACAATGACCAGCTCGAGCTTCTGACCGCGGGCGGCGAAGCGCCTGACCCAGCGCCTTACCATCATGCGGAGCCGGCCGATGGTGAGTCCGCTCCGGTCGATCACCTCGAGCGGCATCTCCTTCAGCCGCTCATGGGCGCGGCAGATCTCGCGCTGTTGCTCGCGGGTGAGGGTTCGATCGCGAATGGACTCGTAGGGGATGCGATGGCTGACGCAGAGGTCGGCTGCCATCCGTTCGCCCATCTGGTCGCGGCTCATCTCCAGGCTGATGAAGAGCGTGCCATGACCACGGGAGGCGGCACCCAGCGCGTAGGAAATGGCGGTCGCGGTCTTGCCCATTCCCGGCCGGCCGGCGCCGACGATGAGCTGCGACGGTCTCATCGGGCCCAGCAGATGATCGATCGAAGGAATGACGTGGCACTCGACCCCCCGAACGGGCTGGTCGAAACTGTCGATGACGGTCTTGACGCAGTCGGCGCCGCTAAGCTCGAAATCCTCTTCGTCGACGGGCCGTGCGGCCGTTACCGCACCGTCGGCCTGCTCGATCAGCCGGTCGATCGGCACTTCCAGATCTTTGGCCGTCTCGATCGCGGTGCGGAGCCCTTCGACCAGTCGACGACGCTGGGCCATCTCGGCGATGTCGCGCGCAAAGTTGCTCGCCCCGATCGTAATCGCGAACGAGGACGTCAGATCGAACAGCCATTTCCTGCCGCCCAATTCTTCGTACGCCGGATCGCTCTTGAGAAATGGCTCCAATGTGATTGGATTGAGCGAGCGGCCGAGACTGTGCTCCCGGACCAGCGTGCCGAAGATGAAGCCCAGAAACTGGTCAAAGAATGAATCGACGGAAAGGACATCAGCCGTTCGATCGATGATCTTCGGATCGCACAGCATGGCGCCGATCAGCGCCATCTCGGCAGCGACGTTCTGAAGGCTCGTTTCAGGAGGATCTGCCAGGCTCACCGGTCCCCCTCGATGAAAAGATCGTCCTGAACCTCGGCGCCAGGCTCCGGCGGATTGAGTTTGGCCATCAGCGCCCGGATCCGTCCGTCCAGCTCCGGCGTCCGGCGGCGCAGATCCTCGATCTTCCGGACCGCGTGGAGAACCGTGGTGTGATCGCGGCCGCCAAAGAAGTGGCCGATATGAGGCAGCGAGCTCGGCGTCAGCTCCTTTGACAGGTACATCGCGACGTGACGCGGCTCGATGATCGCACGGGAACGGCGGGCGCTGCGGATCTCGCGCGCCGGTACCTGGTATGATCGGGCGACGTGCTCCTGGATCGTCGCGATGGGCATGGGACTGTCGATCATATCTCGCCCTCGATCCGCCGGCGGACCCAGACCTCGAGACCGAGGTCGAGCAACTTGCTGCAGAAATCGTGGAGTTCCATCCTGGCCTCCGTCGCGGCGCGCGCCACTTCGGCTCTAACCTTGGGCTTGCCGGTGAGCTCGACCATCGGTTCCGGAATCACGGCCGGCTGATTGATCGCACGCTCCAGCATGTCCCGCGCCTTTTGCCCAGGCATCAGCCCGTCGGCCTGCGCCAGCGCACGGATGCGTTCGAACAGCTCTGGTGATGGACAGATGTTCAACTGGATCCGGTTCCCCATGACGGGCTCCTTCGGCTTCGCGGGAATGACGGGCGGCCGAGCCTTCTGGACCTCAGGCTCAGGACGGGGCGCAGTCGGGTCACGGCGGACGATCTTCATGATCTTCGCCACTGTCGCGTCGACATCGGGACGAGGGCGCTTCGGCTTCTTCACGCTCCTGGCAAGAGGCCGCTCTGAGCCGATCTGCCGATGCGCCTTCGCGGGTGCGACAACGATCTCCCGGCCGTGGCCGTTGTAGCTGATGCAGATCTCGCCGCGGTCGGCCAGATCGGCGAGGAGCGTCCGCGCCGCCTCGATGCCGCTGAAACAGAAGCGGTCGGCGATCGCAGCATCGGTCGGATGCGGTTCTCCAGTCTCGTCGCAATGACGGAGCCAATCGAGCATGACGCCGCGCTGGAGTGAGCTGTGGTGGCGGAATGACTCGATCACCGCGGCCCTCCGACCATTTGCGTCTGAAGGACATGCTGTTGCCGCCACGGCGGCGTCAGGCCGGCGAGATGCAGCTCGAAATCGAGCATCCCCAGGGCCTCGGCCTCGTCATGGCGCTGCGGCCGGAACCCCAGCTCGCGACAGCGCATGTTCGCCATGTGCTTGAGGTCGGCGGTCTTGGTGCCTCTCTTCATCGCGCCGAGGAAATGCCGGCGCCAGGTCGACTGATTGGTGGCGCGTACCTTGGCGCCGATCGCCTCGCCGAAGCTCTCGACGTGGCTGGTGAGGCCGACGGCCGCCCTGAGCGTGGCCAGATTGGTCTGTCCGTGCAGCTTCCCGGGCGGAAGCGAATCCTCGTAGATGATGGAAGCGATCTTCGTGACCCGATGAAGGTCCATCAGGTTGCGCTGGAGGCGGACAAAGGCGCGCGGCGCCCATTCCAGACCGCTGGCGAGGTGCCACAACCCGGACACCGGCTGCTCCTGGCCTTCCGACCAGCAAGCGAAGCCGGTGCTCCGGATCGAGAGATCCAACGCTACGAACATGATGCCGCGCCGAACTATTCGGCGGCGATGGAAGCGAGATTGCCAGGCTCGGTTGCCTTCTCGTCGCTCGTCGGCATGTCGGGCGCGTCGCCCTTGCCCATCTGGTCGACGAGATCGCGACTGATGCCGATCTTCGCCGCCTTCATCAGGCCATAGACGGTACGCAGCACGTCATCGCGAATTTCAGGATCCATCCGCATCAGCGAGTGGACGAATTTCGCGCCCTTCTTGTTGAGGTGGCAGTCCTTCTCGATCATCTTCCACGCCGCCGATTGGTCGCCGCGGATCTTGGCGCTTTCCTCGGTGAGCGGATTAAGATCAGAACGCAGGATGTTGAGACCACGCTCGAAATCCGGCGTCATAACCTGTTCGACCTGATCATTGGCGGCGCCGAGATGCTCGCTCGCGTTTTCGAGCGCTTCGGCTGGCTTTCCTCTGGGCATTTCACTCTCTCCTTCGGTGGTAATTTCCGGTGACGGCAGATCGATTTCGTGCCGGGCGATGGCGGCCTCGGTGAGTTTGGACTCGCCCAGGCTGATCCTGGATGCCGCCGCGGCGACCTCGACGGTCGCGCCCGCCGCGCGAGCCTCGAGATATTGCTGGAGCTGGCGGCTGCTCATGGAAGCGCCCCCGATCCGGCGATGATCCAGACCCAGAGAAGCTTGCATGCGACATGGGCGGCCTGGTCGGTTTTCGTGCCGATAATCCGGTGGCACCGGGAGATGTCGATCGCGGCATGGAGGCTCGTCTCAGCGATGCCGAGAGCAAGGGCGTCGGCCGCACCGACGTAGGGCAGAACGAGCAAGGCGACGGCGCCGCCGTGGATCAGCGAATGGCCGCCGATCGCCAGCAACCACGGCACCGACGCGTTACCGCCCGGCCTCTTGGCGGTGGAAACATGGGCGGGCTGGAGCGCGAAATCGCAGAGGGCGTGAGCGGCCAGCAGTAGAAACAGGAGGAGGGCGAGCTCAGCGATCATTTCCGCACCCGCGCAATCACCGCGTCAGCGATGTCGTAATAGGTCTGGCGCCGGGTCGACCCGAGACGCCGCCAGGGCTGCTCAATCGCCTCCTGGTCGAAGCTGTAGATGATCTCGGCGACGTCCTCCCGCATCGGGTCGACGCCCACCTCGCGGGACATGGCCTGCTCGAGCATCTTGGCGCTGGCGGAAGGCTTCGGCTTGTCCTGTCCTCGCTCCCAGGCGCGGCTTACGGCAAGGTCGACTGGATCGGCGACGTTCATGCGGCCTCCGCGTCGATCAGATCAAAGAGGCTGGGCGTTGCTCGGTTGGCTTCAGCCTCTCGGCAATAATGGACGGCATCCCGAAAGGATTTGGGATCCAGTTCGACGCCGGCGCCGCGCCGACCGAGCTTCACGGCCCGCATCGGTACGGTGCCGAGTCTGGCAAACGGATCGAACACAGTCTCGCCAGGATTGGAGTAAAGCCTGATCGCACGGTCCACGATGTCGAACTGGAGAGGACAGATATGCTGCTCGACCCGGCGACGTACCTGTTCGCTATTGAGCGTTCGCATCCTTGAGACGTCGGTCCAGACGTCATCGCGCAGTGATCCGGGCTTCAGTACCGAGAAGGTCTTTGGCAGTGCCTTCCGCGCCGCAAGCCCTTCGCCGATCGCGACATGCGCCTCGTGATCATAGACTTGCTGGATCGACCAGGCGGGGAACACTCGCGCCAGCGTGTCGGGCGGCATCAATGCCATTTCCGCCGTCGTCAGAGGTCGATTGCCGCTCGACCTCCAAAGCGCATCGGCATCGATTTGCCAGCGGGCGAGGCTGTATTCGTCCGCGTCCTTCGTAACCGGCACGTCGGCGTAGCCATTGCTCCGGTCCGTTGGCAGCTTGAAGAATAGAAGCAGGAATTCCGGTGAGCCGGATCCCATTTTCGTGCTGTCTTTCCGCAGCTCCTTATAGGTGAGGCGGTAGGTTTGATTGTTCTCGCGCACCACGTCGGTGGCGATGAAGCGCAGGCCCATGTAGCCGAAGCCATGGCGCCGAAAATGGGCGATAGTGTCCGCGTGGAACGGCTCGACCGTCGGCCGGGTCATCCCGGTGACGCTGGCGAACTTGATGCGGTCCTTGACGTGCACCGCCGCAATACGGCCCGGTTTCAGGATCCGGAGCAGCTGCGGCGTCAGGAAATCCATCTGGGCGAAGAAGTGATCGTGATCGTCGGTGTGGCCGAAGTCGTTGTAGCTGGCCGAATATTCGTAGTGATTGCCGAAGGGGATTGACGTGACCACCAGGTCGACGCTGTCGTCCGGCATACGCCGAACCTCGTCGACACAGTCATTGTTGACCATCGACCAGAAGGCGCCTTCCTCCATCGAGCGTTCGCATCCGATCGACCGCTTCAGGGTCTCGGCAGCGGCATCGTGGTTGAGGCCGAACTCCCGGATGATCTCGCTCATTCGGCCGGTGAGCTCTTCATGCCGCTGCCACTTGTTTTGCAGCGTGCGCAGCACCTCGGTCTCGGTCTCGGCGTGGATGATGTCGATCTCGACCGGCTTGGCCTGCTGGAAGCGGTGCAGTCGGTGAATTGCTTGAATCAGGTCGTTGAACTTGAAGCCGATGCCGGCGAAGATCGCGCGGTGGCAGTGGCGTTGAAGGTTCGTGCCGCTACCGAGCATCACCGGTTTGGCAGCGAGGATCGGTAGCCGGCCCTCCGCGAAGTCTCCGATGATCTCTTCGCGTACGTCCAGTTCCTGCGAGCCATAGACGGCCTTCGCGCCGGAAATCTCGGCGCAGATTGCTCGGCGCTCGTCCTCAAGGTCGTGCCAAATGAGGAAGTGCTCGTCCGGACTGGCGCCGACGATTTCCTTCGCTTTCGCGATCCTCGCCGACAGCGTCGCGCGCTTCTCGCGGGCGGCATCGACGACGCCGATCGCCGCATCACGTATCAGCCGGCCTTGCCCATCACTCTCGGTACCGGCGTCAGAGATGTCGCTGGCGACCTGGTGATAGCGGACGGTGATCGGCGGGAGATCATATCCTTCGTCGGAGAAGCCGAGGTCCGACGGCCGCTGGAGAAAGACGCCCCAGCTGTTCAGCCAGAGCCAGAATTCAGCTTCCTTGTGCGGATAGAGCGTAAGGTCGTTCGCGCGTTCGCTGTTGCGCTGAAAGAAGCGTGTCAGCGCTTGCCCGGTGTCCATGACGCCGAGAAAGCCGGCATAGTGGATCAGCTCCTTGTAGCGGTTCGGGCTTGGAGTGGCGGTCGCGACGTGACGGTATTTCACGCCCTCGAACAGCGGCAGGAATTCCTGGTAGGTTTTCGAGCCATAGGAGCGGAGCACGCTGGCCTCATCGAGCGAAGCCCAGCCGAAGCGAGACAGGTCGATCTTGCCCTCGCGCACTGATTCATAGTTGGTCAGCACGAGCGGCGGCTCGATCTGATCGTCCAGCTTCAGAGCATCGATTTCGCGATCGCTCTGAGCGAACGCCACTGGCGTCCCGAGCAGACTGGCATCGATCATGAATTCACGCCGGACGCCGAGCGGCAGGCAAATCAGGCCGAGTTCGCCGGTCTTTGTGGTGATGATCCTGCCGATCTCCAGCTGCATCATCGTTTTGTGCAGGCCGAAATTGGCGAAGATACCGCGGCGCCCGCCCTGGACCGCCCAGCGCACGATGTGGCGGACATGATCCTTCATCGGCCGGCCGTCGATCAGGTGGGATCGTACCTCGTCCAGCTCACACGGCAGACCGAGACTTGGGGGCGTCGCGATCTTCGCCTCGAGAAAGGCCCGGTATGGATCCTCGGCGACCTTGGTCTCCACAACCAGGGGCTCCCCTCCCCTCGCCATGGTCAAGCTCCCTGCTTGGACGAGAAGGGCGTCAGGATCTCGATCATCTTGTCGGCCACCGTCTCGAGGTCGCCGCGGTCGATATTGCAGAACACCCCGTCGATCCCGCGGACGGCGAACTGTGCCGATCCGTCCATCAGCGCGGCGATGATCTGGGCCGGCGAACCGGTAACGGCGGAAAGGCTATGGGCCCCCTGCCCCAGCGGTCCGAGCCACTTGGCCGTGAATGACGGACCGAGCAGCTGGCAGAGCGCGCCCAACATCGGGGTGTCCGGCGTCCGACGCTCGATAGGGTCCGATGCGATCCAGCTCTGGACAGCTCTAGCCGTGATCTTGTGGTCGGCGGCGTTGAGCGCGACCGCAACGTCCTCGACAGACCAGGCACGGCCGCGACCGACGAAAAGCCTGATCGCGTGATAGACCGCCTCTCTGAAGGCATCCGTGGAAATCAGCCGAGGATTCGACACTGACGGGTCAGGCACCATCGGTTAGATGCCTCCCCACACCATGAAAGGACCCACAGCGAAAAGCCGTGGCGCCGGGAGCCGAAGCACCCCGACGCCACGCAGACCTTCCCTGCGTAAGGGATCGACAGACCGCCATCAGGCGGAACCTCTGGGGGAGCGCTGGCCCACTCCCCCATCGGCTCGCTCGCGGGAAAGGGGTGCCGCGGGCGGAGGGATTTCGGAATCGCCGCACAAGACGGCCTTCGTCGCCTCGGTCAGGCCAGCCAGGATGCCGGTCTCGACGGAGCTGCGAATCGCTTCGGCGATGGAGACAGACCCCTGCTTCATGCTGCCGACTTCACGGCTTCAGGCGCTGGATAGATGTCGGGACGCAGCTCGTGACGGGGAATCCCGAACACTTCTTCCGTCCGTAGGACCAGCTCGGCAGGGAGCGGCTTCTCGTTCTTCAGCAGATACGAGATGCGCTGTTGAGAGGTGCCAATCGCTTCGGCAAATTTCGACTGATTGTCGTCTGCCTTGGCGAGCGCACGCTTCAGGGCTTCATGGCTCATGACCGGCTCAGCTACAATAGTTTTGTGCAGGCAACAAGAGTTTTGTAGGAGCGGCCTCCCCAAATCTTTTGTACCTCAAAGCGGCATGGAGAACGTTGAGGAGGTAAAACGCTGGCTCCGCGAGGAGCGAGACCGCTTAGGGTGGTCGACTGCTGACGTTGCCAATCGAGCGCGGGCTTTCGCATTCGAGGAAGGCGTCGAGATAAAGCTGAAGCAACAGTCTGTCTCGAATTTCGAGCAGCCGCACGCGAAGCGCGTGCCCCAATGGATGCGTTATGTGAGGAAGGCGATCGAGGCAGCGGACGAAGAGACGCACCACGACCCGATCCTGACAATCAACACCGGCGATGATCTGGTGATGGTTGATATGCTGCCGACTTATGCCGGCGCTGGCGGGCCAGGCAGCGGCGAAGGCGATCTTCAGAAGCGCGCCTTCTCTGGCAGCCTTGTGCGAGAGCTCAATGTACCGCCCGCGGATTTGTTGCTCATCGAGATCGACGGAGACTCAATGCAGCCGGTCTTTCAGGACGGGGACCAGCTGCTGATCGATACGAGGAAGCGCAGCCTGGCTCAGCCTGGACCGTTTTGCCTGTGGGAAGGTGATGGCTATGTCGTCAAATACCTTCAGCGTATATACGGCTCGGATCCGGTAAAAGTGAAGGTGATGAGCGAGAACCCTCGATACGATCCCGAAGAACGTCTCCTCGAGGAAATCGACATCAAGGGCCGCGTCGTTTGGTTTGGAAGGCGTTACAGATGATTATTGCAGCACTTTTAGCAATGTCCTCGGCCGCCCCTGCCGATCGGTGGCACATAGCTCACGACTCAGACCCAATGACGGACGCCAGAAAGGTCTCCGTCACGTTGAACAACCCGCCGGGCGCGATGCTTATCGTGTGCGATTCAGGCAGCCGAAGTGGCAGGCGTCAGATCACCGTCGACATGGGACGTCATCTGGGGGGAAGGCCTATCCTTCGCGAGGTGCTTGTTCGATTCGATCAGCAACCATCGATCGCGGCGAATTGGGGCCATACTGGTCGCTTTGTTGTTCTTCTGAACGATGCCGGTCCGCTCATAGAAGCCATCGCGCGGTCGCGCACCATGGCTGTGAGAGCAACCGATTATCGGGGCGCGAACGTCGATCTCACCTTTGATCTGACCGGCTCCGACCGAGCAATAGATATCTTCGAAACCGGCTGTGCCAGCATTGGGCTTTAGCGCTTAACAAAAATCTTGTTGACCCTGTAACAAAACCTTTGTAGCAGTCTCCCCCGATCAAGGGGAGATGCGAATTGTCAGCAACACAAGTTTTGGAGTCCAGCCGGCGCGGCCAAACATCGCCTGAAGCCCAGAAGCGTGCCGCCGCGCCGCTGGACACGGCGCGAGAGCTCGCCGCCGCTGCGCTGGAAGATACCAACGACGACATCGACGCCGCAGCTGCCGCGCTGAGTCGCAAGCTGCTCGCATCTCCCGATCTGATGCGAGAGCATCTCGCGACCGTGGTCGAGCAATGGTGCCGAGACCAGGTGCGCGCGGTTCTTCGAGCGCGCCGCGAGTCCATCATCAAATCTGCTTCGGTCGCGCGATCGAGTCCCGGTCTGGCGGAGGCGATGAGCAACGAGCTCCGCCGTTTCATGGACATGCCGATCTACGGCGGAAAGCCGATCCGCAACGCCACTCCCGCAGAGGTCCGGGAGAGTGCTTCAAGTTACAAGATCGCTTCTCGTTCGATGGCTCTCCAGTCACGCTGGCAGGAAGCTGTCGCCGCCGCGGCCGAAAAGAACGGGCCGGTTGACGCTCCGATTGGCAGCACCCTTAGCGAGGCCACTCTCGCCAAGCTGTGGGAGGAAGCCAATGCTCATTGAGAATTTCGGCGAATTCGAAAAAGCGGCCGCGGTGTCGACGGAGCGGGTGCGGCAGCATTTCGACCGTAGCTTCGACCAAGTTCAGGAGATCGCGGCTTCGGCCGTGGGCGGGGCCGGGTCAGCAGCGAAAACCAGTCCTGGAGCGCCCCGCCAGAAATCGCGCAGCCGCAAGGCTGTGCAGCCCGAGGCCTCAATGACTCCGGCACCCGGTGGGACCGCGCCTCGGGCACCTAATTCGCGCTCCGGCGCGAGGTCGCAGGCCTCTAAGCGGTCGAAAGCCAGGTCCCCCATGCCTGCGACCACCCCTTCCGCCACTGGCGGAGCCGATGAGGGCCATATTCTCGGCGCTGCCCAAATATATTCCGCTCTCATCGGCGAAATCAGCGAAACCAAGCGACGTTACGACGATCTGCGTCGAGCGCATCAGCGGGTCCTGCTTCAGGCGATGTCCGTGTGCCGTCGCGTCAGCGGCGGCGACAAGGAGGCCGGCGCGAAGCTGTACCGCGCGCCCACCCCGGAAGTGATGGCCTGGCTGGCGCCGTATCACGCCGCGATGGAGCCGTTGGTCCAGGCGATCGCGATCGAAGAGAAGAAGCTCGCCATGCTCGGCGGGCAGTTGCCCGTCGCTGGATGGGCCGCAGGCGTGCCCGGTCTTTCAACGCGCTTCTTGGCTATGATCGTCGGCGAATGCGCAGCTCGAGCGCTTGACGATGCGGATCGCCTCATCGGCCCAGGCGAATTCAAGACCGTCTCTGCGCTCTGGAAGCGCATGGGATTGGCGGTGTTCGATGGCGAGCGCCAGCGTCGCGTCGCAGGCGATGCCGCGATCCTTCAGGGCTACGTCCCTCGCCGCCGCTCCCTGATGTGGAACATCGGCGAGTCCATCCTGAAACAGCAGATCCGTAATCCGAAGGACGGCGAACGCCACGCCGTCGGCCCGTACGGGCAGCTCTACATCGACCGTCGCGCCCACGAAATCGCCGCTGGCGTCGAGCGCGACTGCATCATCCACGCCCGCGCCAAGCGGTTTATCGAGAAACGCCTGCTCCGGGACCTCTGGGCAGCATGGAGGCGCGCCTGATGTTCAATCGTTCACGAATGATGGCCGCTGCGGTCGCTGGGCTTCTCGCCGGCGTCCGTTTCGCCTCTATTCCCTCCAGGATCGTCGAAAGCGAGCCGCGACCCAGGCTGGGGTCGCGCGTCAGCAAGTGGCGTAGTCGGCTCCCACGCCGCGGACGGCCCGAGAAGCATCGAGCTCGGGCATATGTTTCCCACGCTCCTGGCACTGCGGAGCGATACCTCTGCGGCCGCTTCATCGACCTTCATGCCAATCACCGTCTCGCCAAGAAGGACGAGACGGTCATGTGCAACAGCTGCCAAGGCGGCCGCCCGAAAAGGCGCAGCCGATGAGCCTGCGCCCTTGCCATCATCAGGCCGCCGTCGAGGACGAGGACCAGGAGCGCGCCGAGGCATTTCGGCGCTTTTCCGCCAGCTCCTACGCCGGCCGCGCTCTCGGATCCTCCAATGCCGGCGCCATGCGCATCGGGTTCGAGGAAGGCTGGGATGCCGCCCTCGAGCGGAGGTGGCGAGCATGAGCTTCTGCCCCGCCTGCCGCGAGCCGGCGCCATGCCAGCGCTGCCTGGAGCCTGAGCAATCCGCGCTTTGCCACGATTTCGCTGAGCCGAGCTGGGCAATCATCGCTGTCGCCTGGGCGGCCGGTCTGGCGACGATCGTCGCTACCTGGACTGGAGTGCTTTTCTGATGGCCGATATCGAATCCGCCGCCCCCGAGGTCTGCGACGTCATCGCCAAACAGTTCGGCACCAGGCGCTTCACCTATGTGTCGACGTTCGAGGATCTCAACGGCGACAGCCTCGATCCGATCGAGTTGCTGGTGAAGCTCGAGGACAAGTTCAAGATCAAGATCACCGACGACGAAGGCGCCAGCCTCGAGAACGTCGGCCACGTCATCGCGCTCGTCAATCGCAAGCTGGGCCGCGGCTGATGGCCCGCGCCGCGCTCAACTATTCGGAGCGCCGTCCGCTACTTCCGGGCAGCGTGGATCCGGACGTCCCGACCGCCGGCTTCTATCGGTGGAAACTGGCGCGCGGCGGCCATCCGGTCGGCCTTCGCATCTTCTGGGGCCAGGTCCGCGATCCCGACACCGGCGAGCTGCTCGAGCGCTGGAACTGGCAGGCCGAGGTCAACGGCCGGCCAATCGATCTCTACCGCGTCTGGCCGGCGTGCGCCTGCGAACGGATCAGTGAGGCCGAGCACGATCATCTCGTCAGTCTCGAGCGCTGGGGCCGGGAGAATGCTCCGCACAGCCCGCAAGCCAATCCGAACCGACCGATCGACCTTCTGTCCGCACCGCTTCCGTTCTGAACAAGGAGTCCATGGGGAAATGACCAAGATTGCATCCAGGAAGGCCGATCCGCTCTTCGCGCCCGTCGCCGACATTCCCGCTTCCGATGGCGTGGTGACTCGCTCTGACAACCGGCCGACGCCGGCGATCGATGCGGTCGCCGCCTTTGACGATGCTCTGCGTCAGCGTGAAGGATTCATCGATCGGATCGACGCCCTGATTGCGGCTTCCGAACGAGCGATCGCCAACGATGACGAGACCGCCGGGCGCTGCGCCGATCTGCAGCGTCAGATCTCGGCCGCCGCGAAGGTGGTCGACGGCGAGCGCGAGATGGTCAAGCGACCCTATCTCGAGGCCGGCCGGGCGGTCGACGAGGCCGCCAAGCGCCACAGCGTCAGGCTCAACGGTGCACTGCAGTCGGTGCGAGGCAAGATCGAGACCTATGCCCGCCAGAAGCTACGCGAGCAGGAACAGCAGCGCCAACGCGAGATCGAAGCTCAGCGCGAACGCGAGCGCATCGCTCAGGAGGAAGCCGAGAAGGCCCGTGCGGCGGGTGAGCCCGTTCCGGATCCTGAACCGGTCGCCCCGGCGCCGCCTCCGCCCAAGCCGACGCTGAGCGTCCGCGGCGACTATGGGTCCGTCGCCTCGGTTCAGAAAGTGTGGAAGGGCGAGATCGAGGACTGGAACAAGGCCTTCAAGGCGGTCTCGTCGAACGAAAACGTCCGCGATGCAGTCCAGAAGGCGGTGAACGCCCTCATTCGCTCCGGCACCCGCGAGATCAAGGGCGTCCGGATCTATGAGGATGTCGGGGTGCGCGTCCGGTGACGTTGCTCCGTGTCATCGATTTCGAGACGACGGGTCTCGCTCCGCCCGAGGGGGAGGTGATCGAGGTCGGCTATACCGACGTCGATCTCGAGGCCCGCCAGGTCTTTGAGCCGGTTTCCTGGCTCTGCGGCGTTGGCTCCAGTCCGCCTGAGACCCGCGCCATCCACCATATCACCGCCAAGGAGGTTGCCGGCCTGCCGCCGTTCAACCCGGCCGGGCTGATAGCGGATGCGAAGGCAGCGGGTGTCGACGCGATCGCCGCGCACAACGTCGAGTTCGAATTCCAGTGGATCGCCAAGCATCTCGAGCTTTGGCTGATCTGCACCCTGAAGGCGGCGCTCCGGATCTGGCCGGAGGCACCCAACCATCAGAACCAGACGCTTCGCTACTGGCTCGAGGATCAGGGGCTCATCGCTCCGGACCCGGAGCTGAGCATGCCGCCGCATCGGGCGGCGCCTGACACCTATGTCACCGCCCATATCCTCTGCGCCCTGTTCGACGCCGGCGCGACGGGCAAGCTGATGGTCGGCTGGACCCGCGAGCCGCGCCTGTTGCCGCGCTGCACGATCGGCAAGTTCCGCGATCGCCCATGGGAAGAGGTCGAGACCGGCTTCCTCGACTGGATGGTCCGCCAGGTCACCATGGAAGAGGATCTGAAATGGAACGCTCAGCGCGAATTGGACCGCCGGTTCGGAGCGGGCCGATGATGATCAAATCAGTCGAGCACGCGCTTGGCGTCCTGGCCGATGGCATCTGGTGGTTCAAGGGCTTTGCCGCAGCTCGGCCGCCTGCAATCGATGAAGGCTGCGGCGAGCACCAGGCGCTGGAAAACGGACTGCGCGAAATTCGTCTGTGGTTGGCGCGTGTCACCGAGGGAAAGGTCCGCCGTCTCGGCGACGATGCCACCGGCTCGATCGTGCTCACCTATCCTGAATTCGAGGCGATCTACGATTTCGTCGGCCATCTGAATTCTGGTGAGGCCGAGAAGGAGCGCGCCGTCTCCACGGTACGCCGGGTGATCGAGGAGTACCGCCACGAAGAGGCCTCTGCGACCAATCCTGAAGTTCCATTTTGAAGGGGAAGCGACAAATGACCCAGAACCGCTCGTACAATCGCCAGGGCACCACTCGCCCGCCAGCTCAGGGCAATCGCCAGGTCGCCCGCACCGCCATCAATCCGGCTGAGCCGGCTCTGAAGGCGCGCGAAGGCAAGGTCTCCATCCTCGACAAGATGGCCAGCCGCCTCTCGATGGATCCGATGGACCTTCAGCGGGTCCTGATGGCGACGGTGTTCCAGGGCGCCAGCAACGAGGAATTCGCGTCGCTGCTCGTGGTCTCCGAAGCCTATGGGCTGAACCCGCTGACCAAGGAGATCTACGCCTTCCCGAAGAAGGGCGGCGGAATCGTGCCGGTGGTCTCGATCGACGGCTGGATCCGCATCATCAACGAGCATCCGCAGCTCGAGGGCATCGAGTGGGAGGACATGCCTGACGCCGAAGGCAATCTCTACGCCATCGCGACCACGATCCATCGCAAGGATCGCTCAATCCCGGTCCGGATCATCGAATATCTCTCGGAATGTAAGCAGGGCACCGATCCCTGGAACAAGATGCCGGCGCGCATGCTCCGCCACAAGTCGACGATCCAGTGCGCTCGCTACGCCTTCGGTTTCGCCGGAATCTACGACGAGAGCGACGTCGGGATGCTCGACGGCGGCAGCCTCGAGAACGAAGCGGCTCCGATCCCGCCGCTTCGTCAGGCCGGTGCGAGCTCGACCACACAGGAGCCGGCGCCCACCCGAACCGCACCGCCGACCAATATCCGGAAGGAAGAGCCCCACGATAAGGAGACCGGCGAACTGCCGCCGAAGGACAAGCCCCCCGCGGACGAGTCCGATGATAGCGAACACCCAGCCCAGGCCGTGGCGAACGAGATCATCGCGCGCGCCGGCAAGGTCGAAAACATGCCGGACCTCAACAGCCTTCGCTCTGACAACCGCAAGCACGTCGAGGCCATGCCCGATGATATCCGGGCGACCGTCGACCAGGCTTATGAGAATGCCGAGAAGCGGCTCAAGGCGAAGCCATGACCGGCGCGGCGGGCACCCTGATCCCTGCAAAGGTTCGCGGCTATCACGTCACCTATCGGGAGAACGACACCAACTGGTGCCCCGGCTGCGGCCGCTCGCACTGGTACGTCGGCCGGGTGACGGCGGAATGCGCGTTCTGCGGCACTGCCTTGCCCATGCCCGCCACTTCGCTCTGTGGCGGCGTCATCAGATTGAGGAGACACCGCCGTGGCTGACGTCGACCAGATCCCGCTCGAGATGCCCGACGGCGATTACGCTATCGTTGAAGTGCTGGGCCACCGCACGCTGGTCGGCCGCGTCGAAGAGGTGGAACGCTTCGGTACGAAGCTCCTCTCGATCGAACCGCTGTTTAACGACCGGCTGCTCGAGGCGGTGCTGATCGGTGGCGGGTCGATCTACCAGTTCACGCCCTGCTCGGCGGCGATCGCCCAGAAGCGGCAGCCGAAGAAAGCGTACCAGCTGCCGGCCTCGGTCGCGGCGGTGCTCCCGCCTGAGCTGCTTCCGGCGCCGGATCCTGAGCCGTCGTTCGATCCGGACGATGATCATCCCGAGGATTATATTGATGGCTGATCGATCCTCCCGCCGCGAGGTTCGCAATCCCGTTCTCGGCTTGCCGGCGGCCAAGCTCGCAATGGTCGAACTCACCCCGGATGAAAGGTCTCGGCTGCGACGCGTCATCGTGGCCATCCGAGACGATGCTCGCCATCGGGCCCAAGAATGCTGGCGGAACCACAAGGCGCCGATGGCCCTCTACTGGAAGTGCGTCGCCGTCTATTGCAACCACATCGCTCGGGTGCTCGTCTAATGTCTGACGGCACCAAAATCGAGTGGACCGACGCGACGGCCAATTACGTCAACGGCTGCTCCGTCGTCTCGCCCGGTTGCACGAACTGCTATGCGATGCGGCTCGCCGGCACGCGGCTGCAGCACCATCCGTCTCGCGAGGGACTGACGATCGCCACCAAGGCCGGTCCGGTCTGGAACGGCACTGTCCGCGCGAATGACGCGGTGCTGAAACAGGTGCTCGGGTGGAAGCGGCCGCGCAGCATATTCTGGAACGCGCACGGAGACCTCTTTCACCCGAGCGTTCCGTTCGAATGGGTTGATCGACAATTCGCGGCGATGGCGCTGACGCCGCAGCATATTCACCAGGTCCTGACGAAACGGCCTGGGCGGATGGCGACCTATGTCACCGCGCTTGTCTCTGGCGAGCGATCCATTTGGGACCATGCGCGCCAGTTCGTCGGCGAGGCAGCGGCTTCCGGGGTGGTCGCTCAGCTGATCATGGACCTCGGCTGGGGGCGATACAGCCATGCTCCTCGGAAGCCACTCCCCAACGTCTGGCTCGGCGTTTCGGCGGAAGATCAAGAGCGCTGGGACGATCGCGTCGACACCCTCAGGAAAGTGCCGGCGGCGGTCCGTTTCGTCAGCGCGGAACCTCTGCTGGGACTGGTCCGCGATGATTTCGGCATGGACAGGCTCGATTGGGTCATCGTCGGCGGCGAGAGCGGACCAGGCGCGCGGCCGATGCATCCGGATTGGGCGCGGTCCCTTCGTGACCAGTGCGCCGCGGCCGACGTTGCCTTCCACTTCAAGCAATGGGGTGCCTGGGCGGCATGTGAGGATAACAGCGGCTATTGGCCGCCGGACGCTGAGCGCTTTTGCCTGCTCGACAGTAAGGGCCGTCGGGGTCACCTCGACGGATGGCCCATGCAGCTCGTCGGCAAGAAGGCCGCCGGCCGCCTGCTCGATGGGGTCGAGCACAATGGGGTGCCGGCATGACTCTGTACGCCGCCAACACCGACGTCAGCAGCGACAAGAGCCGTTCGGAGATCGAGCGGACTCTGACCCGCTACGGTGCCGACCAGTTCATGTACGGCTGGCAGGAAGGCGGGGCCGTCGTCGGCTTTCGGATGGAAGGCCGGATGATCCGCTTCCTGCTTCCGCTGCCGGCGCGCGATGAGAAGCGCTTCACGACGTACAAGCGGGGCTACACCGAATATCGCCGATCGGAGACCGAGGCGGCGAAGCAGTACGAGCAGGCCGTGAAGCAGAAGTGGCGCGCCCTGGCGCTCGTCATCAAGGCGAAGCTCGAGGCCGTCGAGAGCGGCATCAGCGTCTTCGAGGACGAGTTCATGGCCAACATCATGCTCCCAACCGGCGGGACGGTCGGCGACTGGATGCGGCCACAGATCGCTGAGGCGTATCTGACCGGAAAGATGCCAGCGATGCTTCCGATGCTCCCGGCACCGTCAAAGGGGACCGAACAATGAACACAAAGCAGCAACCGGGCGCCTTCGACGTCCTGGCCGAGACCAAAGCCGCGCCGGAAGAGCCGAAATTCACGCTCTGGGGCCGTGATCCGCTGGCACCGGACCTGGTGCGCGAATGGGCCCAGAAGAACCGCCAGCGCGTGTTCGCGTCGACCGACTGGACGCCGGAGAAGCGCAAGCTCGAGCTGATGCAGTCCGCGGAGGCCGAGGAAATCGCCTGGTCGATGGACGATTTCCGGAAGGGCCGGCGCGGCGACGAAGCCCCGAAGGTATCCACCTCATATTCCGGCAACGCTCTCGGCGCCGCGGAGCTGGCGGCGAAGGAGCGGCACGACGCGCTGGCCGGCGGCGCCCGGGCGATCGACAACGCCATCGCCGAGTCGCTCGAAGTGGCCCGGCGGATCCGCGATCACGGCTTCTTCGACCAGGCGGTGGAAATTGAGATGGCGGCGGCGTCGCTCCGAACCTGTGCCGAGGCGATCCGTCCGGCGCGGCCGTCCTATGCGACGACGGATATCCGATCATGACCGCATCCTTTGACCGTCTACGTGAGGTGCTGAAACAAGCCGCATTGGACCTGCACGAAGCCGCGGGAAGGTTCGCTACGATCAATAAGCTCGACGCGAAGCGCTGCTCTGAACTTACTCGGGAAGCGGCCCGACGTGCCGATGCCGCCCTCGCCGCTAGGATGGGGACGAGCGAAGAGTCGGTTGAGGAGCTGAAGGCGGCGCTCGGCTACATGATCAATGCCAAGATCGACCTGGAGACCGGAGCGACGAAGGCGACCGCGATCCGCACGCTCGAGGGCGGCATCGAGCGCATCCGAAAGGCGATCGATCCATCCATCGGAGGACAAGATGGGCGCTGAGCTCCCCGAAATCGCTCGCCATTGGTCTCGCCAGACCGAGAAGGGTAAGGGTATCAGGCTCGAGGCCGACATGCTCGACATGCTCAACGCGATCGGCGTCGGCGAGCTGATCCAGACGAAGGCTGCAGAACTCCAGAGGTCCCAATGCCTAAGACGAAGCGCGATGAACCGCTCTACCAGCGCGGAGGATTCCGGCTCTACCCGCGGCCAGGGCGAAACCACGAAATCGTCTGGTACGACGTCGAGGCCGGACGCGAACGAGCAGCTTCGGCGGGCTCGACAGAGATCGAAGCCGCGATCGCCGCGCTCGACCGCAAATTCGTCGAAATCACGCGGGGGGTCAGATCCTGCCCCACATGCAACCGGCCCTTCGTTGCGGACAGTGGGCGGCTAGTGACCGAAGCGATCGAGCTCGCCCGCGTCGAGGCCGAAGGCAAGCAGAGCGAGACGGCGATCAATTCCCGGCTCGATCACGTCGTCGACTATATTGAGACGCTCAGCTCCGCCGCGGTGTTCTGCCACGACGTCGACGAGCGCTGGATCCAGAAATTCCGGTTATGGGCGATGGAACAGCCGATCGTCTCGTCAAAGGGCAAGGAACGCGCACGCGCCGCCTCGACGGTGGAAAACAGCGTGCTCCAGCTGGCATCGGCGATTCGTCTGGTCGGAGAGCAGCCGAAATTCCGCCCGATTCCGCCACGGGAGGTCAATCGGACCCCTCAGCATCGCAGCGACGTCGCCGAGTTGGCCGCAATGTTCCGCTACTGCCTCCATCCGGAAGGACCATGGAGCGAGAAGGAATTGGTCCGGCGCCGGCGGGAGCGTGAGAATTTGCTCCGCTTCCTCAGGGCCAGCGTCGCCACCTGGGCCCGTCCAGACGCCGTGCTCGACATCAGTACCAAGCCGGAACGCGGCCAATGGCACCCGAAGCCCCGGGTCCTGGCTCTCAATCCGGTCGGCCGGCGGCAGACCCGCAAGCGCCGGGCCACCGTTCCCATCGCCCGTCAGTTCGCGCCGCACCTCGACGAGGTGACGGGCTCCTACATCCCCGTCGGCACGATCAAGTCGGCATGGGAGTCGATGGCGGAGGATCTCGGCCTGCCCGGTCGAGGCGAGGCCGGCACGAAACTGATTCGCCGGTCGGTGATGACGCTGGCTCGGAAACGACTCGGCGAGGAACATTGGGTGCAGGGCCGGATGATGGCCGGGCACGTCCCGGTCACCGTCAGCGACCTGTACGCACTTGTAGATCCGGCCAATCTCGGCCGCGCATTGGCGGTCACCGAGGCCCTGATCGACGAGATCGAGGCCATCGTTCCAGGAGCGTTTTACCGCGATCTTACCGCACAGGGCGGCAACGTCGCCTCGATCGCGAGAGGGAAAAAGGCATGAATATCAAGAGGAAGGCGTGGTGGGCGCGGCAAGGATTGAACTTGCGACCCCTGCGGTGTGAACACAGTGCTCTACCACTGAGCTACGCGCCCACGCCTCGATCGGTTCGGCTGTGGTCGGTCCGAACGTCCGCGCAGCAGATGATGCCGCTGGAGCCGGCGGTCAATAGCCGCCGACCCGAAAGCTGTCCAGCGCCGCCCGGCGCGGCCCGCGCTCAGGCGTTGACGCTGTCCTTGAGACCCTTCCCGGCCTTGAACTTCGGCTGGGTCGATTCCCGGATCTGCATCGGCTCGCCGGTCCGGGGATTGCGGCCGGTGGAGGCTTTGCGCCGCGAGCAGGAGAAGGTGCCGAAGCCGACGAGACGGACTTCGTCTCCCCGTTTCAAGGCATCGCTGATCACCTCGAACACGCTTTCGACCGCGCGCGAGGCATCGCCCCGGCTGAGCCCGGTCGTGTCGGCAACCTTGCCGATAAGCTCCTGCTTGTTCATCTGTCCCGAAACCCCTGTTACTGATGACTCGCGGCTGGCGCCGATGCCCGATTTAATGACAGGCAGGCGACAGGAGTCAAAGGAAAGAGGCCGCATTTCCGCGAAAAGAGCGGCCTCTCCGGTCCCTATTTCGTTGCCGCAGCGCAACAAATCAGTGGCGGATCGAAACCCCTGGCCGTTCTTCGCTGGAAGCGGGGAGCTCCGACGGCGGAAGCGCCGCCAGCTCGTCGGCCTCGGTCCATTCGATCGGCACCACCGGAGTCGCAAGCGCCTGGGCAAGCACCTCGTCGACGTGGGAGACGACAATGATCTCCAGCCCTGCCTTGATGTTGGCAGGGATCTCGACGAGATCCTTCTCATTCTCGGCCGGGATGAGCACCTTCGTGATCCCGCCGCGGAGCGCCGCCAGCAGCTTCTCCTTGAGACCGCCGATCGGAAGGACCCGCCCACGCAAGGTGACCTCGCCGGTCATCGCGACGTCGCGGCGGACCGGAATCCCGGTCAGGGTCGAGATGATCGCCGTCACCATGCCGATGCCGGCGCTCGGACCGTCCTTCGGCACCGCGCCTTCCGGCAGGTGAACGTGGATATCCTTGCGGCCGAACAGGCTCGGCTTGACGCCGTAGCTCGGAGCCCTCGCCTTGACGAACGAGAAGGCGGCCTGGATCGACTCCTGCATGACGTCGCCGAGCTTGCCGGTGGTCCTGATCTGCCCCTTGCCGGGAACGGTGACCGCCTCGATCGTGAGAAGCTCGCCGCCGACCTCGGTCCAGGCCAGGCCGGTGACGGCGCCGATCTGGTCCTCCTCCTCGCTCATGCCGTGGCGGAACTTGCGCACGCCGAGATAGTCGGGAAGATTCTCCTCCGTCACCTCGATCGTCTCGGCCTTGCCCTCGAGGATGTTGCGAAGCGCCTTGCGGGCCAGCTTGGCCACCTCGCGCTCGAGCGTTCGGACACCCGCCTCCCGGGTATAGTGACGAATCATCGCCCGAAGACCGACTTCCGTCAGGCTCAGCTCGCCTTCGCGAAGGCCGTGGGCCTCGAGCTGCTTGGGCACCAGATGGCGCTTGGCGATCTCGACCTTCTCGTCCTCGGTATAGCCTTCGAGACGGATGATCTCCATCCGGTCGAGCAGAGGCTGCGGCATGTCCATCGAGTTGGCGGTGGTGACGAACATGACGTCGGACAGATCGTAGTCGACCTCCAGATAATGGTCCTGGAACCGGCTGTTCTGCTCGGGATCGAGAACCTCGAGCAGGGCCGAGGCGGGATCGCCGCGGAAATCCTGGCCGAGCTTGTCGATCTCGTCGAGCAGGAAGAGCGGGTTGCTCGTCCCGGCCTTCTTCAAATTGGTGACGATCTTGCCTGGCAGCGAACCGATATAGGTCCGGCGGTGGCCGCGGATCTCCGCTTCGTCGCGGACTCCGCCGAGCGACTGGCGGACGAACTCGCGGCCGGTGGCGCGCGCGATCGACCGGCCGAGCGAGGTCTTGCCGACGCCCGG